>CABXYF010000006.1 GCA_902516435.1 uncultured Pelagibacteraceae bacterium
GATCAATATTTTCACTTCTAGAAGCAAGATATAACAATAAATCAGTTTCCTTTTTAAACTTAGTTTTTTTGTTCAAGATTAATCTTCTTATTTTTTCTGAATTTTGACTGCCACCTGGTTCTCTTAACTTAACAAAACTTATTTTTTTGTTTTTCAGGTGTTCTGCAACTACTGAAATGTGATGACTTTTACCACTTGCTTCAACACCTTCAAAAACTATTATGGGTTTTTTAGACATCGCCCCATATTAAATAGTTAATTGATTTCATCAATCTTGATAAAATATTTACCTTTTTAATATCTTTAATAGCTAGTAAGTCGTATTCACTAACTAATTCTTGATCATATACAACTCTCAATGTAGCTATTTTTTGATCTTTTTTTATAGGTGCCTCAACTGGTCCATCATATTTAACTGAAACTTTAAGTAGCTTTTTTTTTGCTTTTTTAATTGTTTTATAAATATCTTGATTTGTATATGCTTCAACTGAATCTTCTTTTCCAAGCCATACGTCAATTTTTTGAAAGGCAATTTTAGATTTTGTTATTTCAACTAAATCAAAGTTTGTTAAACCATAAGTTAAAAGTTTTGTACTTTCTTTTGATCTTGAATTTTTTGTTTTAAATCCACTACCTACAGCTATTAATCTTCTGCCATTTCTATTTATCGATGATGCAAGAGAATATTTTTCTACCGCAAGATAGCCAGTTTTAATTCCATCTGCTCCTAAATTTTTGTAAAGCAAAGGATTTCTATTTCCTTGGGTAATTGGATCCCCCCCTGTTCGATCCCATGTAAATTTTTTTTCTGCGAACATTTTGTAAAATTCAGGATGTTGTTCAATTAAATATCTAGACATAATCATTATATCTCTAACAGTTGAATAATTGTCAGGATCATTAATACCCGAAGAATTTGTGAAGTTAGTATTCTCCATACCAATTTCTCTTGCCTTGGCTGTCATAAGCAAAGCAAATTCTTCCTCGGTTCCCGCAATACCCTCAGCGAGTGCTATACATGCATCATTTCCAGAAGCAACAATTATACCTTTTAGTAAATTTTCAACAGAAACTTGATCACCAACCATAATAAACATTGAGGAATAACCTGCCGTAGAAAGTCTCCAGGCTTTTTCAGAAATAATAAATTTTTCATCCATACTCAAATCACCAGATTTAATTAAATCAAATGCTATGATTGTGGTCATAATTTTTGTCATAGAAGCCGGATAAATAGATCTATCTGGCTCTTTTTCGTACAAAATTTCTCCAGAATAATAATCTTGAAGTATTGCCGTTCTTGCTTTTACGTCAAAATTAGCATTCGATATAGTAAATATAAAAAAGCTAAAAACAATATAAATGAATAACCTGCTAAACATCTTTTAGTATTTCTAAATTTTCAAATTCTAATAATTTAATTTTGTTAAATGACTTCTCAAGTTTTTTTATATCACTAAATGGACCTAATAATACCCTATATTTAGTCTGTGATAATTTTTTTATAATAGAATTTTTCAAATTTGTTTCTTTATTTATTCTTAAAATCATGTTCTCTGCAGAATCTTTATAATAAAAGTCAGCAATTTTAATGGAGTATAAAAATTTCCGTTTTATAACTTTTTTCTTTAACTGTGAATTACTTCCTAAAATATCGATAACTATACCATCAACTGGAGCTTTTTGAGCTACATTTTTTTCTTCATCAAAGGTTTTTGCTTTTTTAGCAACAAACGTAGAATTTTGAGAAATAAGAATAAGATCAATATAGGGTTCATTAATGTCTAAATCTAATTCTTCTGCAATTCTTGTTGTTATTACCGAGTTATAAAAATCTGAAAAATTTATATTATTTGAGATTACTTCTGCAATAACAGTCTTATTGTTAACTGGATTCGTTAATTTAACAAAAGAATTCTTTTGAATTTTTTTATGAAATATCAAAAGTGATCTATTATCTAATTTTTTTGAAATTTGATTATCTCTCTTAAGTTTATCATTATAAATTAGAGCAAAGCCCGTATTACTATATTTCTGATTTGAAATATAATTAATTGATTTTCCATTTTTATCAAATTGTTGGCATGAAGTTAAAAATAAACTTATAATGATGATTATAAATTTATTGAATTTCATTTTTAAATTTATCTTTTAAAGTACATACTGCTAGAGCAAATCTTAACGATCTATTCCATTGCAGTATTATTTCATAATTATCAAATACTATAAAGGCTGGATTCAATGTATCTGCATCAGGAATTATATCTTTATCGGGTGTAATTATTGCAGTTTCTAGTTTGTCATATTTAGGATCAATATTCTCAGCATTAATAATAAAGTTTTTAAAGTATTTTAATTCCATTTTATTATGTAGTTTTTTTGCAGACACGTTTAAATATTTCTTTGGTATTTCATTAGATAGATTAATCCTATAAAAACATGGTTGATTTGATAACCATCCAATTTGGTTAAGATAATTTGCAGCAGATGCATAAGCATCTATATTGCTTTTTAAATTAATAGAACCATTCTCATCATAATCAATTGCATAGTTCATCATGGTAGAGGGCATAAATTGAAAAAAACCAAATGCGCCAGCCCATGATCCGTAAAGTGTTTCATAATCAACTTGCTTATTTTCAATCAGATCTAAAAGGATCAGTAATTCTTTTGTAAAAAATTCAGATCTTCTCTTATCAAAACTCAATGTAGCTAAAGATGATAAAATATCCATTTTTCCGACATAAGTTCCAAAATTTGTTTCAATACCCATTAAAGATAGAAGCAATTCTTTTTCAATACTAAATTTCTCTTCAATTGATTTTATTAAATTAAGATTTTGATTATAAAAATTAGTTCCTTTAATAACTTTTTTATTAGACGTACGTTTATTAATATATGTTTTTGTATCTTCATAAAATTCTGGTTGAAACCTATCGTATTTTATGACGTTGGGTAAAAATTTTGTATTTGACATTACGAGTTCAAATGTATCTTCGGAAATATTATTATTTAAAGCAATTATTTTAAAATTTTTTTTCCACTTTTCAAATTCTAAATTAATGTCAGCAAAAACATTGAAACTGCTAAAAAATAAAATAATTAATAAAAATTTAATTAGTTTCATGTAAGTCCTTTAAATATATAATTACAGCAATCCAAATAAAAATAAAACTAACTAATTTATCAATTGTGAAAATCTCATCGTAATAAAAAAAACCTAGTAAAAATTGTAAAGTTGGGGTTATATAAAAGATCATGCCTGTTGCACCTAGCCCACATAATTCAACTCCTCGCACATATAAAAATAAAGGTATTACTGTCATTGGACCTGCCAAAAAAATGAATAACATCATCGGAGGATCAGAAAGTTTAAAGTCATTAAAACCATTAATTGTAATTAAATAAAATGCGATTATAGCAAAAGGTAAAATAAAAATACTTTCAATTAATAAACCAACATCTGTATCAACATTAATTTTTTTTCTTATAAGATTATATAAGGCCCAACTAATTGCTACAATTAATCCAATCCATGGTAGAGATTGATAGCTCATAATTATTAAATACAGAATAGAAGAGATTACTAAAAAAATAGAAAAAATTCTTTTTTTGTTAAGAACCTCTTTAAAAAAAAGGAAACCCAGCATCACGCTAAGTATTGGCATTATAAAATAACCAAAACTTGCATCAATTATTCTGTTTGTTGCTATTGCGTATATCCATGCAGCCCAATTAGTAAATATTAATAAGCCTGAAAAAAATAAATAAGCTAAATTTTTTTTAATCTTAATTATTTTAAAAAAAACATGCCATTTTGAAAATAAGAATGTAGTTATTATTAATGTTAATGTTGTCCATAGACAACGATGAACTACCAACTCTATATGACCGATAAAAGTTATATACTTAAAATAGATGACTCCAAAAAAACCCCACCAAAAAGAGCCAAAACCAGCTAGCGCCAATCCTTTATTAAATTCATTATTCATTAGATAAAATGGAATTTGTCGTTATTGGTTTTAATAGACTATTTTTAGGTTGAATTAAATAATTATAATTATAAAACCATGGCCAAGGAGAGATGGCTGAGCGGTTGAAAGCACCGGTCTTGAAAACCGGCAAAGGGGCAACTCTTTCCTGGGTTCGAATCCCAGTCTCTCCGCCATACTTTAGTATTTGAAATTTTTAAAAAGTAAATTTACTTTATTGTTCTCTATCTCAAAATCAGTTTTAGCACCTGTATAATAATTATATAAATTCGTATCGTCTATATTAAGTAATTTTTCTAAATCAAATAATTCTTCATAATTTAAATCATTAATATTTTTTTTTGTAAAAGTGCCTAAAAGTTTATCCATCTCTTTTGTTCCACGATAATTTGATCTGTAAATAATTTTTTTTTTTAATTGGTCTATGTTGATTGACATAATTAGAATATATTAATTAATTATGAGCATTAAAAGTAATTATAAATATTTATTATCAGATTTAACAGCATTAAAAGGTGTTGGAGTAAAGACGACAAATCTACTTAAAAAGAAAAATATTAATAATTTATTAGATCTTCTTTGGAAACTACCAAAGTCTTTTACAGATAGAAGTTTATCATCAAAAATAATAGATCTAAAAATCGGTGAGAATCAAACAATTACAGTTATACCTCAAAAATATCAATTTCCACGAATAAGAAACTTGCCGAATAGAGTTATTTGCTCAGATGAAACAGGACAATTAGACTGTGTTTTTTTTAATAGTTATGAAGGATATATAAAAAAAATACTTCCATTAGGAAAGGAAATAACGATTAGTGGGAAAATAAGTTATTTTAAAAACAAATATCAATTAACGAACCCAAAATATATTTCTGAAGACTCATCTCTAATTAAAAAAGTTCATAACAAGTATTCTTTAACAGAAGGCATATCTGAAAAAGTTTATAATAAAATTATTAACCAAATAATTAAAAAATTACCAGAATTAAAAGAATGGCACTCTGACGAAATTATGAAAAAATTTGGGAATTTGAGTTGGAATGACTCAATTATAAAACTTCATAAACCAGAAAATATTGGTAAATATAAAGACAACTTTTATCAAAGACTAGCTTATGACGAAATATTTTCAACCTTTCTAGTAAATTCTGAAATAAGAAAAAAAATTAAGAAAATAAAAAAAAAAGGAAAAAAAATTAATATAAATTTACAAAATTCTTTAATAAATAAATTAAGCTTTACACTAACAAATGATCAGTTTAAATCATTAAACCAGATAAACAAAGATTTAAACTCATCAACAAAAATGTTTAGACTTTTACAGGGTGACGTCGGTAGCGGTAAAACAATTATTGCACTTTTATCAGCATATAATACGATAAACTCAGGTTACCAAGTAGCGTTTATGGCACCTACAGAAATATTAGCTCGACAACATTACAATTTAGCAAAAAAAATTTTTCCTAAAAATAAAATAGTAGAACTTATTTCGGGAAAATCTGATTACAAAAATAAAAAAAAAATTTTAGATAAGTTGGAAAATAATCAAATAGATATAATTTTTGGAACACATGCAATTTTTCAAAAAAAAGTAAACTATAAGAAGCTTGGGTTAATCATTATTGATGAACAGCATAAGTTTGGCGTCAATCAAAGAAAAAAGCTTTCTGATAAAGGTGGCAATGATTGCGATGTTTTGTTAATGACAGCCACACCAATACCCAGAACTTTAACTATGACAATTTATGGTGATATGGATCTATCAATAATCAAAGAAAAGCCTAAATCTCGAAAGCCAATTAAAACTTATAGTAAATTAGAGAGTAAAATTAGTGATATTATTAAATTTATAAAAAAGGAAATCAATTCTGGAAATCAAATTTTTTGGGTATGTCCTTTAATAGAAGAGTCAAAAAAAATTGATCATACGTCTGCTGTTAAAAAATTTAAATTTTTAAAAGAATTATTTCCAAATCAAGTCCTTTTGTTACATGGAAAAACTGATATGAGTGAAAAAGAAAGAATACTAAATGATTTTCAAAAAAATAAATTTAAAATTCTTGTTTCAACTACAATTATTGAGGTAGGAATAGACTTTCCAAATGCAAATATAATTATTATTGAAAACGCAAATAAGTTTGGCTTATCTCAACTACATCAACTAAGAGGACGTGTTGGTCGAGGACATAAAGAATCTTCATGTATTTTGATGTTTAAATCTAATTTGTCAGAAAATGCAAAAAAAAGAATTAATATATTAAAACAAAGCAATGATGGTTTTTTAATTTCTGAGGAAGATATGAAGCTTAGAGGATTTGGAGATATACTTGGATTTAAGCAGAGTGGTATAAAAAATTTTAAATTGGCTGATCCTATACATAACAGTGATCTCTTTTTACTTGCCGAGAATGAAATGAAGAGAATTGAAAATTCTAATGAGGATATTAGCAAATTTAAACCTTTGATAAAACTTTATGATAGAGCAGATATAATCAATGATATTGCTTAAGATTTCGAAGAAGTTCCAGCAGACACTATAAATTTAGAAGCTTCTTCAAATGTCATATTTAAATAAATAACATCCTCTACTGGAAACATTAATAAAAAACCACTTGTAGGATTTGGAGTTGTGGGAACAAACACATTAACTAGTTTTTTATTAGTTTTTTGAGCCATTTCTCCGGTATTTTCTTTAGTAGCAAAACCTACAGCCCAAACTCCTTTTCGAGGATACTCAATTAACACTACGCTTTTTTGACTATCATCTTTTTTAGAAAATGTTTCTGTCATTTGAACTATTGCTGAATAAACAGTTCTTAAAAAAGGAATTCTCTTAAATAAATCATCAATTAATTTTAGAATTCTTCTTCCAAAAAAAGATAGCGATAAACCACCTACAAAAGTGATAAAAATAATTGAAATTATTATTTCAACACCAGGTACATTGAATGGCAAATAGCTATTTGGATTAATATTTGATGGAATTAAATTCGATGAAATACCTATAAGAATTTTACTAAGGTATAAAGTAAACCCAATGGGTATTAATACAACCACACCAGTTATAAAATAATTTCTTAATGTGAGTGAAAAAGATTTTTTAGGATTTTTTTTAGCCATATTATTTAATTATAACTTGCGTAAATAACAAAAATAATTGCAATGATAAATAAAACAACTAAAATTTTATTATTAAGATTCATAATATTTTAGTATTATCAATTTTATACACTTATGAATAGAAGAAAATTTTTATCTTATGTTGGTTGTAGCTGTTGTGGATATTTGTTGCCATCTTGCACTACAGCACCAATTACAGAGAGAAAACAATTGAAATTAGTTTCCGAAAGGAAACTAAATGCTCAAGCGGCAATGATTTATGAAAAAGTTAAAGAAAAAGAAAAAATGAGTGATGACACAAAAACACTTGGTCAAATTAAGGAGATTGGAAGAAAAATGGAAAATTCTATATCTGAATATTTTGATAGAGAAGGTTTAAATGATCCTACTGCTAATTTTGACTGGGAATATATTTTAATTGAGAAGAAGAAGGTCAGAAATGCATGGTGTATGCCTGGTGGAAAGATTGCTGTGTATACCGGTATTCTTGAGGCAACAAAAAATGAAGATGGTTTAGCTGCTGTAATGGGTCATGAGATAGCTCATGCAGTTGCAAAACATTCGGTTGAAAGAGCTAGTAGAGGAACTTTATTAAATGTAGGTACAAGAATAATTGATATTGCTTCTGGAGGTGTGCTTTCAGATATTAACAGAAGTACAGGTATGAATACTGTAGGTTTATTGGCTCAATTAGGAATTTTAAATCCTTTTAATAGAAAGCAAGAAAGTGAAGCTGACTATTTGGGTATGATATTTTCATCTTTATCTGGCTATGATATAAGGGAAACAGTTAAAATTTGGGAAAGAATGAAAAAGCTTAACAAAGGTAAGGAGCCGCCTGAATTCATGAGTACTCACCCATCATCTGATAATAGAATAAAAGATTTAAATGAAAAAATGAACGAAGTTATTTTAGATTATCCTCCAATAACAATTTAATTAAATTGTGGTGAGCCCTGATGGACTCGAACCATCGACCCATTCCTTAAAAGGGAATTGCTCTACCAACTGAGCTAAGGGCCCCCAATTTATTCAAACTGAATAAATGTTATATATAGATTTATTTTACTTTTTCAAATATCAATTTTAGTAAATATTGAAAAGTTACTACAACTTATCAATGTATTTATCATGGAATTTATCGAATGTACCTTTCTCTATATGATCTCTAATAGAAGACATTAATTCTTGGTAAAAGTTAATATTGTGAAGTGTTAAAAGCATTGAGGCTAATATTTCATTTGTATTAAAAAGATGATTTAGATAATTTTTAGAATATTTATTCAAGTTTAAATTGTCACATTTAGGGTCAAGAGGTGTGTTGTCATTTTGATATTTATTATTTTTAATATTTATTCTTCCATTCCAGGTAAAAGCAAGACCGGTCCTTCCTGATCTTGTTGGCAAAACACAATCAAACATATCAATACCACGCTTAACAGCGCCAAGTATATCAGTTGGAGTACCTACTCCCATTAAATAGTGGGGTTTATCTTCAGGAAGAAATTCTTTAACGTCATCTAAAACTGAAAACATTTCATCTTGAGTTTCACCAACAGCAAGACCTCCTAAAGCATAACCGTCAAAACCTATATTAATTAATTCATTCAATGACTTAAGTCTTAAATCCTTAAATAATCCTCCTTGGACAATACCAAATAATGCTTTGTGTGGATTTGTGCCAAATGCAATTTTTGATCTTTCTGCCCAATATAATGACAGATCCATAGATTTTTTTATTATATCATAATCATTGGTCTTTTTAGGACACTCATCCATGATCATAACTATGTCTGAATTTAAACCTAATTGAATTCTTATACTTTCTTCTGGACTCAAATAAAATTTTTTACCATCCACATGTGAATTAAATATAGCTCCTTTTTCACGATCAATTTTATTCAATTTTGAAAGGGACATTACTTGAAAACCACCAGAGTCAGTTAAAATTGGTAAATCACAATTCATAAATTCATGCAAACCTCCAACGATTTTAATTCTGTCGACACCAGGTCTTATCATTAGATGATAGGTGTTAGATAAAATTATTTGTGAGCCAGTTTTTTTTATGTCATCAATTGTACAAGCTTTTACTGTAGCTTGTGTACCAACGGGCATAAAAGCAGGTGTGTTTATTTTACCACGGTGAGTTTCGATAACACCAGATCTAGCAAATTTATCTTTGTTTAAAACTTTAAAGGCAAAATTTTTTAATGCCATTCAGTAGATTACAATGATTTAAAACTTATGATCTTATCAGGATCTGTTACGGATCCATTATTACTTTCATCACCTCTTTTGATTTTGTCTACTAAATCCATTCCCTCAATCACTTTTCCAAAAACAGTATATTGTCTGTCTAAAAAGGGTGCAGGTTTAAAACAAATAAAAAATTGGCTGTTCGCACTATTTGGATCTGAGGATCTTGCCATTGATAAAGTGCCTCTATCATGGGGTAAACTACTAAATTCTTGCTTCAGATCAGGTAAATCAGATCCACCCATTCCTGCTCTGCGCAAATCAAATTCTTTAGACTCTGCATTGCCAAATTTAACATCACCTGTTTGAGCCATAAAACCATCTATTACTCTATGAAAAACAACATTATCGTATTTTCCATCATTGGCTAGTTCTTTAATTCTCTTTACGTGATTTGGAGCTACATCTTCAAATAACTCTATTTTTACATCTCCATCTTTCAATTTTAAAATCATTATATTCTCCTTAGCTATTGATTGATTAGTAAAAAAATAAAATAAAATTAGTATATTAATTAAAATTTTATTCATATTTTGCTTTTAAAGATTTGATAGTACTTTTAGTTGTAAATTTTTTAATATCACCATTTAATTTAACAATCTCTTTGACAAATCTTGATGAGATGATTTGATTTTCAACGTCTGACATTAAAAAAATAGTTTCTATATTCTGATTTAATTTTCTATTCATTCCAGCTAATTGGAATTCATATTCAAAATCAGATACAGCTCTTAAGCCTCTGAGGATAATATTTGATTTATATCTTTTACATAAATCTGTAGTTAATGAACTAAAAGATACAACCGTAATTTTTTTTCTATTAAGTTTTAAATCTTTAAACAAAGCTTTATTAACTATCTCAATTCTTTCATCTGAATTAAATAGATAGGTCTTGCTACTAACGTCTGATACACCTACAACTATCTTATCAAATAGTTTTAAAGCTTTTTTAATTACATCAATGTGTCCATATGTAATTGGGTCAAATGTACCTGGATATATCGCTATTTTGGTCATTAAATTAAATCAAGTTATCGTCTATTTTAATCGCAGATACAACTTTTTCCTCACCAGATAATTTAATAATTCTAACACCTTGAGTATTTCTTCCCGCTGTTCTTATCTCTTTAACAGCTACTCTTATAACTCTTCCTTTATTTGTTGATATTAAAATTTCATCACCCTCAAAAACAGGAAAAGAAGATGTAATATTTCCGTTTCTTGGTGAATTGACAATACCAATAATACCTTTGCCTCCACGGTTTGTGACTCTGTAGTCAAAATGAGAGGTTTTTTTACCAAAACCATTTTCGCTTATTGATAAAACAAATTTTTCTTTTGCATTTAATTCGGATTTTTCATCTTTAGATTTTTTTCCATTTTTCCTAATTTTATCACTGCCAATAACAGATAAAGAGACTATTTGATCATTTGTTGCTAATTCAATTCCCTTTATACCTTTTGAAGATCTTCCTTTGAAAACCCTTAATTTTTTTGCTTCAAATCTTATGCATTTACCAAATTTTGTACTTAAAATTATATCTTGATCATCTTTACAGATTTTAACGCCTACTATTTTGTCGTTATTATCCAATTTCATCGCAATTTTTCCTGAAGCATTAATAGATGAAAAATCATCTAGACTATTTTTTCTAACCTTTCCTAATGCTGTAGCAAATATAATCTGGTAATTTTTAGAATCAGTTTCATCTTCAGGCATTGGCATTATTGAGCTAATAGCTTGATGACTCTTTAAAGGTAAAATATTAAATAATGATTTGCCTTTTGATGTTGTCGATCCTTCAGGAATTTTCCATGCTTTAACCTTGTAAACTAAACCCTCTGTTGAAAAGAATAAGACTGAAGTGTGAGTATTTACAGACAAAGTTTGTATTACTGAGTCTTGATCTCTTGTTGTTATGCCTGATTTTCCTTTGCCACCTCTTTTTTGTTTTTTTACATTATCTAATGAACCTCTTTTTATGTATCCTTGAAGGGTAACTGTTATAATTACTGATTGTTTTTGTATGGTCTCTTCAATATCATAATTTAATACTGCGTCGATAATCTTTGTTCTTCTAGGAACAGCGAATTTTTCTTTTATACTTTTAAGTTCTTCACTTATAACTTTTAATAGTTCCTTTTTAGAGGATATAATTTTTTTAAATTTAGAAATTAGTTCTGCAAGTTTTTTAATCTCAACTTCAATTTCATTAATTCCAAGAGCAGTTAATTTTTGCAATCTTAACTCCAATATAGCTAGAACTTGGGGCTCTGATAATGAATATAAATTTTTAGCAGTTTTACCTTCAACTAATGATATTAGTTTCTGTGATTTACTGATTTTCCATTTCGTTTTTAAAATTGACACTTTTGCATCATCTGGTGTTTTTGAAGACCTAATAATTTTTATAATTTTATCTAAATTTTCTACAGAAACTGATAAACCAATTAATATATGTGCTCGTTCTTCTGCTTTTTGAAGATCAAACTTAGTTTTTTTAATTACTACATCTTCCCTAAATGACAAAAAATTTGTTAAAAAATCCTTTAATGTGCATGTTTGAGGTTTTCCATTAACAATGGCTAGAGTATTAAATCCAAAAGAACTTTCTATTTGTGTATTTTTATAAAGTTGTCTTTTTATCGTTTCAGGTTCAATGCCATTTCTTAAATCGATGGCAACTCTTATTCCTTCTCTGTTAGATTCATCTCTAATATCTCTTATACCTTCTATTTTTTTCTCTCTAACAAGTTGTGCAATTCTTTCATTTAAAACTGACTTATTAACTTGATACGGTATAGAGGTAACTACTAACCTTTCTCTTCCATTTTTCTGTTGTTCTATTGAAACTTCGCCTCTTATTTTAAAAGAACCTCTTCCATTGTTGTAACCCTGTTTTATAATATCTTTTCCAATAATTACTCCACCTGTAGGAAAATCCGGTCCTGGTATATGTTTCATGAGCTCTCTTATTTTAATATCTTTGTTATCTATAAGCGCTAGAGTGCCATCAATGATTTCCCCTAAATTATGTGGGGGAATACTAGTCGCCATACCTACTGCAATTCCACCAGCTCCATTTACTAATAAATTTGGAAATTGTGCTGGTAAAACACTTGGTTCATTTTCAGTTTCATCATAATTACTTTTAAAAGAAATTGTATTTTTCTCAATATCATCAATGAGAAATTGAGAGACTTTAGACAAACGTGTTTCAGTATACCTCATTGCAGCAGCTGGATCTCCATCAATAGAACCGAAATTCCCCTGTCCTTGAACCAACGGCAAGCTCATAGAAAAATCTTGAACCATTCTCACAAGGGCATCATAAACAGATTGATCTCCATGCGGATGATATTTACCAATTACATCCCCAACTATTCTTGCAGACTTTCTAAATTGTTTTGACCAATCATAACCACCTTTATACATTGCATATAAAATTCTACGATGTACAGGCTTAAGACCATCTCTTATATCTGGTAGAGCACGACTTACAATTACACTCATAGCATAAGAAAGATAAGATGAGCTCATCTCATCATGCATTGAGATTAATTTAATATTATTATCTTTTGCTTCTTCAGATTTTTGCATAGACACTAAAATGGAATTTCATCATCCATGTCATTAGATATTTGAGAAGAGTCCTCAATATTATTTTGTGGATTAGGATCATTTTGAATACCACCTCCATTACCACCACCTAACATTGTTAATGAGGAATTGTATCCTTGTATAACAACTTCAGTAGAATACTTATCCTGACCAGATTGTTCATCTTTCCATTTTCTTGTTGTAATTTGACCTTCAACATATATTTGTGCCCCTTTTTTAAGATACTGTTGAACTACATTTACAAGTCCTTCATTAAATACAACTATACGGTGCCATTCAGTTTTTTCTTTTTTTTCTCCAGTATTTTTGTCTTTCCAAGACTGACTAGTTGCAAGACTAAGTCTGGCTACGCTTTTGCCATTTACCATTTGTTTAATTTCAGGATCTGCGCCCAAACGACCAATTAATAACACTTTATTTAAACTTCCAGCCATAATATTTTAATATTTGTTTATTTAATTAATTAGATTTATACCACAATTCTTCTGAATATTAATTTTATTAATTCAAAGCAACAAAAATTATGATGAAAAAGATAGTTATTAAGGGTGCTAAAGAACATAATTTGAAGAATGTTTCTGTTGAGATACCTAAAGACAAATTTGTGGTAATTACAGGTCTCTCAGGGTCAGGAAAATCATCGTTAGCATTCGATACTATTTATGCCGAGGGACAACGAAGATATGTTGAAAGTTTATCAGCGTATGCGAGACAGTTTTTGGATAAAATGAAAAAACCAAATGTTGATCTTATCGAAGGTTTAAGTCCAGCGATTGCTATTGAACAAAAGAATACTTCAAAAAACCCAAGATCTACCGTTGCAACAGTTACAGAAATTTACGATTATATGAGGGTGCTCTATGCAAGAGCTGGTATTCCCTATTCACCGTTTACTGGTAAGCCAATAACTTCACAGACCATAACACAAATAGTAGATTTAATTAAAAAACTACCTAAAAAATCTACTATTTACATATACGCTCCAGTTGTTAGAGGTCGAAAAGGTGAATATAGAAAAGATATTTTAAGTTATAAGCGAAGGGGTTTTAGAAAAATTAAAATCGATAACGTTTTATATGATATTGAAAAATCTCCCAATTTAGACAAAAAACTTAAACACGATATTTCAGTTTTAATCGATAGAATTGTTTTAAATTCAAAGCTAGGCAATAGACTGGCCGAAAGTATTGAAACAGCTGTTAATCTTGCAAACGGATTAGTTTTTGTCGAATATGAAGATGAAACATTGCCTCAAAAACACAGAAAAATTGAAAAATTAATTTACTCAACCAAGTTTGCTTGTCCTGAAAGTGGATTTACAATCGAAGAAATAGAGCCAAGATTATTTTCATTTAATAGCCCATATGGAGCCTGTGAAGAGTGTGAGGGTATTGGTATGAAGCTTAATGTGGATCCAAATCTTGTTGTACCAGATGAAAGAAAAAGTCTTGCTGATGGTGCTATTGAACCGTGGTCAAAATCAACAACATTATATTATGCTCAAACACTTTCATCATTAGCTAAACATTATGGCTTTTCTTTAGATGAAAAATGGAAAAAACTTCCAAAAAAAATAAAAGATATTGTTCTTTATGGATCGGATGAGGATGAAATAAAGTTTAATTATGATGATGGTTACGAAAAATATTCTTATAAAAAAACGTTTGAGGGTGTCATTAATAACCTTGAGAGAAGATTTTTAGAGTCTGATAGTGAATGGAAAAGAGAAGCTATAGCAGAATATCAATCTGATACAGCTTGCGAAGCTTGCAACGGTGATCGTTTGAAAGAAGAAGCATTATGTGTAAAAATTAATAATCTTAATATTAGTGAAGTGACAAAGAAATCAATATTTGATGCTGCTGAATGGTTTAAAGATCTAGTAAATCATATTGATAAAAGACAATTTAAAATTGCAGAACATGTGCTTAAGGAAATAAATGAAAGATTAAATTTTTTGTTAAATGTAGGTTTGGATTATTTAACTCTTTCTAGAGAGTCAGGCACTTTGTCAGGAGGTGAAGCTCAAAGAATTAGATTAGCATCTCAAATAGGCTCAGGTTTAACTGGTGTTCTATACGTATTAGACGAGCCATCAATAGGTCTGCATCAAAAAGATAATGTTAAATTAATAAATGCACTAAAAAGATTAAGAGATCTTGGTAATACAGTAATAGTTGTTGAGCATGATACTGAAACAATGGAAAATGCAGATCATATTATAGACTTAGGTCCAGAGGCAGGAACTAATGGAGGACAAATATCTTCTCAGGGTACTTATGATGAAATTAAAAAAGATAAAAATAGTATTACCGGTCAATATCTAGCTAATAAAAAAAAAATTGATATTCCAAATACAAGACGATTAGCTAAAAATGGTAGGTTTGTTGAAATCAACGGCGCAACAGGAAACAATTTAAATAATGTTAATCTTAAAATTCCAACAGGGACTTTTACTTGTGTTACTGGTGTATCGGGTAGTGGAAAATCTACACTCATACTACAAACACTATTTCATGCTTTAAATCTAACACTTAATAACAAGGCTAAAAAATCACCAAAAGCATTCAAAGGATATAAGGGAGTTGAATTAATAGATAAAATTATTGATATAGATCAATCACCTATAGGAAGAACACCAAGATCTAATCCAGCAACCTATACAGGCGCTTTTGGTCCAATAAGAGATTGGTTCACGAGTTTACCAGAATCTAAAACTAGAGGTTATAAACCAGGAAGATTTTCATTTAATGTTAAAGGTGGAAGATGTGAGGCTTGTGAAGGTGATGGTGTAATTACTTATGAAATGCACTTTTTACCAGATGTTTATATTCAATGCGACGAATGCAAAGGCACAAGATATAATAGAGAAACTTTAGAGATTAAATTTAAAGGTAAAAGTATTGCAGATGTTTTGGATATGTCTGTTGACGAAGGATGTGAATATTTTGAAAATATATCTAATATTAAAACAAAATTATTAACATTAAAAAAAGTTGGATTGGGCTATATAAAAATTGGTCAACAAGCAACAACGCTCTCAGGTGGTGAAGCGCAAAGAATTAAACTTGCTAAGGAATTATCAAAAAGATCAACTGGAAGAACGATGTATATTTTAGATGAACCAACAACTGGTTTGCATCAGCATGATATAAAAAAACTTTTGGAAATTCTTCATACATTTGTGAAACTAGGTAACACAGTTGTTGTAATTGAACATAATTTGGATGTTATAAAAACAGCTGATTATATTGTTGATATGGGTCCTGAAGGGGGTGTAAAGGGTGGTAAAATTATCGCAGAAGGTAAACCTGAAGAAGTTTCGAAAATAAAGGAAAGTTACACTGGTCAATTTTTGAAACCCTTATTAAATTAAATATAAAAACTTAAAAATAATCAAAATTTAGTGTATAATTTAAGAATCATGAATAATTTATTATCTTCGTTACCAAAAACAATACATGCATCTCTAGCTTTAGCTATAATTTTGTTTGTAGGAATGTTTTTTCACAATGAAGGCATTGCCTTTGATACGTTGTTTTGGAGTTGGTTATTTAGATACATACATGTCCTTGTTGCAATAATGTGGATTGGATTACTTTGGTATTTTAATTTTGTTCAAATCCCAAACATGGCTAAAATTCCAGATGAACAAAAGCCAGCGATTGGAAAAGTAATTGCTCCAGCAGCTTTATTTTATTTTAGATGGGCAGCAGCTTTTACTGTTTTGTCAGGTTTAATTCTTGCTTGGTTAAATGGTTATTTGCATGATGCAATGACTTTTAGCATTGGTTCTGGTATCCCAAAACATACTGCAATCGGAATTGGAATGTGGTTAGGTCTTATAATGGCATTTAACGTTTGGTTTGTAATATGGCCAAATCAAAAAAGAGCATTAGGGATTATTGAAACTGATCCTGAAACAAAAGCAAAATCTGCTAAAACAGCAATGTTGTTTTCTAGAACAAATACTCTTCTTTCTCTACCAATGTTACTTACAATGGTAGCTGCACAAAATATTTATTAATTTATTTACTATCGTCTTCTCTTAAGACAGTTTTTTGAGAAACTCTTAGTCTAACTAATACCGTGTTCGCTATATATATTGATGAATAAGTTCCAAATACAACTCCTAAAATCATTGCAAGCGAAAAACCTTTTAAGATTTCACCTCCGAAAAAATAAATTGCAAGTAATGCAAGTAAAGTTGTTGCCGAAGTAATTATTGTTCTAGATAAGGTTTCGTTGATAGAAATATTGGTAAGTTCAAAAATTTTTATATCTGAATATTTTCTTAAATTTTCTCTTACACGATCAAATATTACGACTGTGTCATTCATTGAATAACCTACAATAGTTAAAACTGCAGCAATAATAGATAAGTTAATTTCCAGACTAAAAAGTGAAAAAACTCCGAGCGTAACAATTACATCGTGAAATAATGCTAAAATAGCTCCAAGGCTAAACTGCCATTCAAATCTTATCCAAATATATATAAGCATTATTGCAAGAGATAAAGAGATTGCAATTACACCAGATTTTAATAATTCAGCACTTACTTTTGGTCCTACATTTTCAACTCTTCTAAAATCATAGTTATTACCAAATGACTTATCAAGATTTACCTTTATCTCTTCAATTATATTTTTCTTGTTATCTTTATTTTCAAATTTAATTAAAAAATCATTATCAGAACCAAATTTTTTAACCGAAACATCTCCCAAATTCATTTGGCTAAAATTATCTCGAAGTGAACTTACATTAATTTTTGTATCATTAGATCTTAACTCAATTAATGTTCCCCCTTTAAAATCTATACCAAAATTAAGACCCTTAAATATCAGTAAAATTAAAGAAATTATAATTAAGGCGCTAGATAGAATATTAAAATGATTATAGTATTTATTAAAAGCAATCATTAGATCAATTTTCCATTATTTTTGTTTTTAGCTACATAAAGACTAGTGAATAATCTGGCAATAAAATAAACTGAAAACAATGTTGTAAATATTCCAACACCTAAAGTCACTGCAAACCCTTTAACTGGTCCTGATCCCATAAAAAATAGAATTACCGCAGCTAATAGAGTTGTAATATTAGCATCAATTATTGCCGTTCTAGATTTAGTATAACCACCATCGAATGCTAAAATATTGTTTGTCTCATCTTTTAGTTCCTCTTTAATCCTTTCAAAAATCAAAACATTAGCATCAACAGCCATACCTACAGTTAGAATAATTCCTGCAATACCTGGTAAAGTTAAAGTTGCTTCAAATAAAGTAAGAACACCTAAAAGAATAAATAAATTAATTATTAGTGTAACATTTGTTATTAAACCAAAGAATCTGTACTTAACAAACATGAAAATAATCACTAACAAGAAGCCAATCGACAATGCTATTATTCCAGCATTAATTGAGTCTTGTCCAAGATCAGGTCCAACTGTTCTCTCTTCGATAATTTCTAAAGGAGCGGGTAATGCACCTGATCTTAATAATAAAGCTAGATCAGTTGCTGATTGAAAAGTAAATCCACCACTAATTTGCCCAGCACCACTTGCAATAGTATCTCTTACTACAGGTGCACTTATTATTTTTCCATCTAATACTATAGCTAATTGTTTTCCTATACCAGATGATGTTGCTTTACCAAATCTTTTAGCCCCTACTCTGTCTAAAGTAAAAGATACAATTGTTTGATTATTTTGAGTATCCATTTTAGGTTGTGCATCAAGTAGATTTTCACCACTAATTATAATTCTTTTACTAACGGTTGCTTCTTGGCTTCCATCCTCAAATTCAAGTTTTTCAACACCAAATCTATCGTCGTCATTTTGTGTAACAAATCTAAATGTGAGATTAGCAGTCTTGCCTAAGAGAGATTTAATTCTCATCGGATCATCTAAACCAGGAAGTTCAACTAAAATACGACTGTTTCCCCTTTTTAGAATATTAGGTTCATTGGTTCCTACTTCATCAACTCTTCTTCTAACAATTTCAATAGCTTGATCCTGAGAGGAGTTTTTTAGATTTATAATACCTTGTCGCGTAAAATTAATTTTTAAGTTTAGACCAGTATCTTCAATTTCTAGCTGATGTGATTTAAATCTTGGATAATAAGGATTAATTTCACTATTTTCGTCTTCAAATATTTCTATAACTTGTTGTTTGTTTTCTTCAGAAACATTGAAAAAAATATTTTGTTTATCTATTTTTATATTATTTATCTTAATATTTTTGTCTTTAAAAAAATTTCTGATTGTAGTTGTTAAATTTTGTAATTTTTGCTCTATTACTGGTTCATTATCAATTTCAAGTAATAGGTAAGACCCACCCTGTAGATCTAAGCCTAGATTAATTTTTTTATCAAAAAAACTATCGTCAAACTTAAATAAATTTGACGAAGCGATTAAAACAAACAATAAAGAAAAAATAGTTATAAAAACAATTCGTAACTTAGAAAAATAAAGCACTTATTTAAAATTATTTATTTTTTAACTTCTTGAGTAGTTTGAAGACTTTGAATACCAGTAGCTTTTACAACTTCAACTTTAATATTTTCAGCAATTTCTACTTCGACTTTGTCATTATCTATAAGTCTCTCAACAGTACCAGTGATACCACCTGAAGTAATAACCTTGTCACCTCTTTTAAGGTTTTCAACCATAGCTTTATGTTCTTTTACTTTTTTTTGTTGAGGTCTAATTAAGAAAAAATAAAAAATAACAAATATTAAAATTAACGGTATAAATTGTCCTATTCCTGAACCTTCCATAATTCTCCTTTTAAATATGGTGCTTATTTATACTATCTATCTCACTAAAACAACTTTATTTCTGTGAAATTAATTCCAAATTATTCATATATTCTCTAAGAACTTTGGGAACAACAATCGATCCGTCTTTTTGCTGATAATTTTCTAATACTGCTATTAAAGTCCTTCCAACCGCAAGTCCACTTCCGTTTAGAGTGCCAGCAAAAACAGTATCTTTATTTTTGTTTTTATATCTAGTTTTCATTCTTTGGGCCTGAAATGTAGAACAAGACGAGCATGATGAAATTTCACGATATTTATTCTCTGATGGTAACCAAACTTCAATATCATAAGTTTTTTCTGCACTGAAACCCATATCTCCAGAGCACAAAATAACTTTCCTGTATGGAAGTTCTAATTTGTCAAGAATGTCCGTTGCACAATTTGTCATTCTTTCTAACTCTTCTATACAATTTTCTTTTTCAACAATGCTAACTAATTCAACTTTATAAAACTGATGCTGTCTAATCATACCTTTTGTATCTTTTCCATAACTACCAGCTTCTTTTCTAAAGCAAGGTGTTGAAGCCACAAATCTCATAGGCAGGTGATTTTGATCAATAATTTTATCTTTCACAATGTTAGTTAAAATTACTTCAGCTGTAGGAATTAAAAATTTTCTACTCGAACCTTCATCAAATTTGATTTCGAACTGATCATTTTCAAATTTTGGTAATTGTCCAGTACCATACATTGTGTTATCTGAAGCAATTAAAGGTGGTGAGATTTCTTGATATCCATTTTTATTTATGTGAGTATCCAACATAAAATTAGATAAAGCTCGTTCTAGTAGAGCTAAATGATTTTTTACGAAAACAAACCTAGATCCTGTTGTTTTAGTTGCTAAATCAAAATCTAGCATCCCAAGGTTTTCACCAAGCTCGTAGTGAGATTTAGGTTTAAAATCAAATTTTGGTATATTTCCCGATTTGAATATCTCTACATTATCATTTTCATCTTTGCCACTAGGGACATCAACATGGGGGATATTAGGTATATTAGATAAAAAACTATCCAGCTCTATTTTTATTTTTTTTTGTAAATTAGTTAATTTGTCCAATTCTAAAGTAAGCTCTTTAGATTTTTTAAATAAAGTTTCATCTTTAGATTTTGAAATATCTTTTTTTTCTTTTTCAATAGACTCTTTTTTTTGGATTAAATCTCTATTTTCTTCATCCAATTTTTTTAATTTTTTAAAATCAATTGTTGAAGATCTTTTTTCTAGAGCTTTTTCAAAACCAGGGAAATCTTTTCGAATTTCCTTTAAATTATGCATCAGTTTTTTCTAAATTTTTGTTTTCAATAAATTTTACTGAAAATATTGATAATTCATATAAAATTAACAAAGGTATTGCTAAGCCAATCTGTGTAATTGGATCTGGAGGTGTTAACAAAGCAGCTGCAGCAAAAATTATAACCACTACATACTTTCTTCTTTCTTTTAAAAACTGGCTATCTACAACACCAATCCTTGCTAACAGACTTAATACAACAGGTAATTGAAAACTAATCCCAAAAGCAAAAATTAACTTCATAACTAAAGACAAGTATTCATTTACTTTAGCTTCTAATTGTATTGGCAAACTTGTTGATAGACCAGTGCTCTCAAATGATAAAAAGAACTTAATTGCTAATGGCATGATCAAATAATAAACCAACATGCCCCCTAGAAAAAAAAGTATAGGTGTAAGTATTAAATAAGGTAAAATTGCAATTTTTTCATGTTTATATAAACCTGGAGCAATAAACTTCCATATTTGCATTAATATGAATGGACAAGTTACAAAAAAAGCTGTGAAAAAAGATACTTTTAAATAAGTTAAAAACGTTTCCTGGAGAGCTGTAAAAATTAATCTTCTTTCTGAACCATCATCTTTTACTGCTTGAGCAAATGGGTCGACTAAAAAACCATAAATATATTCAGCAAAAAAATAGCAAAAAATAAAAAATATAAATAAAAAAATAAAACTATGTATAAGTCTTTTTCTTAATTCAGTTAAATGACTAACAAAGCCACTATCTTTTTCTTCATTGTTCATCTTTTTTTGTTTCTTTTTTTACTTCATTGTTAATTTTTTCATCATCAATTTCTAAATTAGAAACTTCGTTTTGAATATTGCTGACATATCTTTTTGCTGTGCCAATCCATGATCCTGCTTTTTTCAACATAACTGGAAAATCTTTTGGGCCAAGAACAACTATGGCAATAGCAACTACTATCAATATCTCAAACCAACCAATAGTAGGCATGTGAGTTATTCTTTGTTGTTAGAGTCTTTATTTTCGTCGGAAATATTTTTTGGCTCCGTATCGTCAGTTACATCTGACGCCATACCTTTTTTAAAGCTTTTAATACCTTTGGCTACATCTCCCATTAAACTTGAGATTTTACCTCGTCCAAATAATAAGACTACCAATATTACAACGACTGCTATTTGCCAAATTCCAATGCTCATAGAAACTTATAACCTTTTTATGATAAATTTAAAAGTTACTTTTTTGTTATTCTTTATCTTCACTATCAAGAGTGCTACTCAGCATCTCATCAATATTAGAATAAATATCTTCTTTTTTTTCTTCCTGCTTTTCTTTATAAAATTTACCTGTTCCAAAAATAGCACTATCAATGCTAGAGCTATCAATCATACCAGCAGCACCTAATTCATCAATATTTGGAAGGTCTGATAGTTTTTGGATGTTAAAGTGACTTAAAAAATCATCTGTAGTTACATATTGAATAGGTCTGCCAGGAACATCTTTTCTTCCTCCTGGTTTAACCCAATTGAGCTCCATTAAAATATCAAGTGTGTTTGTTCCAAAAGCTACACCTCTTATCTCCTCAATTTCAGCTCTGGTTACTGGTTGGTGATAAACAATTATAGCTAAAGTTTCTACAGCAGCTCTGGATAATTTTTTTTCAACAGTTTTTTCCTGAGACATCAGGTTTGCTAATTTTGGAGATGTTCTAAAAGACCATTTATCTTTAATACAAACTAAATTTATTCCTCGGTTTGAGTACTCTTGTTGTAATTTCTCTAATGATTTTGAAATATTTAATTTCTTT
The DNA here is from genome assembly GCA_902516435.1 of uncultured Pelagibacteraceae bacterium. Classification (GTDB taxonomy): domain Bacteria; phylum Pseudomonadota; class Alphaproteobacteria; order Pelagibacterales; family Pelagibacteraceae; genus Pelagibacter. The sequence goes on from CABXYF010000006.1 coordinate 22,874, forward strand.
GAAAGTTTACTTTCAATAGTATCGATATCAAGTGGTTCAGCAGCTGCAAAGATTACTCCCTCTATTTCTTTTTCAATTTCAGTTAGTTTTGATGGAAACTTAACTACATTATCTTTATTTACTTTTTGTTTTTTAATCACTTGCTTCCTTTACATAAATATCATCGAATAATTTATTCTGTTTTATTGAAAGTTCACCCTCTTTGGCAAGCTCAAGGGAGCCAGCAAAAATTCCTGCTTTACCCGTTCTTTTATATCTTGAACCTGATTTAAAATTTGCAGGAATTAGTTCATCAAGTTTTTTCCAGTCTGATAGTTTACCAAAAAAATCTTTTATAGTTTTAATTCCATCTTCTGTAGTAAATACTGGTAATTTTGGAATGTTCATTCTTTGAAAATCTTTAGTCATAATAATTGTTGAATAAGTTTTTAAAAGTTCAAATAAACTTAAATTATATTCTGCACTATAAATAGATCTAATATTACCCTTCATCCCTCTTGTTCTTATCTCACGACCTAGTCTTTTCCTCTTAAGCATTTGTTCTGAAAGTAAACGAATAAGTTCTAATTTTTTTAATTGTAATTTCAATTTTTCTGCTACTTCTTGAACTTTAAATTCTTCCTCGGGGGTACCTGGTAATAATAACTTTGATTTTAAATAGGCAAGCCATGTTGCCATTAATAAATATTCGGAAGCTATTTCTAAATTTATGTCTTTTTCTTTAGTTATATATTCATGAAATTGATCAGCTAGTTTTGTTATTGATATTTCTTCAAGATCAACTTTTTGAGCTTTTGCTAAATCTAAAAGAACATCCAATGGACCATTATAATTATTTATATCAACGTTAAATAAAGCAGAATCAGACTCGGACATAAATTAGATATTAACTTAAATTTTTATAAAATAGTGATGTTTTTTTGATAATAAAATTATTCACTAGTGGTGAATTTTCAGCAACCATCTTCATTTCATTGAAATTACCATTACAATGTAACGCTAAGTTGCATCCAGCTTCAAAACTTTTAATTGTATTAGTAATTAAATCATGCTTCAAACTTTTCATCGATAGATCATCTGAAATCAGAACATTTTTAAAACCTATTCTTTTTCGAATAAGATTTATAATTTTTTTGGAATGCGTTGCTGTGTTTAATGGATCAATTTTTTTATAAACAATATGGGCAGTCATTGCGAATAAACTTTCTTTATTTTTAAAAGGAAAAAAATCGTTTTTATTAAGGTAGTTAAAATTCTTATCTACAACTGGTGTAAAATGATGGCTGTCTACCTTTGCAAGTCCATGACCAGGAATATGCTTAATTACCGTTCCTATTGAGTTTCCATTAAATAAATCAATACAAATATCTCCTATCTTAGAAACAATTCTCTTATTTTGAGAGAAGGATCTGTCACCTATAATATTACTAGATCCTTTAATTTTAAGATCTAATACAGGAAGTGTATTAATATTTACGCCAATTTGTTTAAGAAGATATGAAGTTTTGTCGATAAATAATTTATATATAATATTAAATTTCCTTTTATCTTTAACGTATAGTTTTCCAAAATATTCACTTGTCAAATTATCGAAAGTTATAATATTTTTTAACCTATTAACTCTTCCACCTTCTTGATCAATTAAAATGGGATAATGGGGATCTTTAAATATTTTTCTGATAGTATTAGTCAATAATTTAGTCTGACTTATTGACTTAATATTTCTAGAAAACAATATTACGCCCCATGGTTTGTGCTTTCTCAAAAATCTTTTTTCACTCATTGTTAATTGGACAGATTTTATACCAATAATGAAGGCTTTTCTTTTATTTATCATTTTCTAACAGTTTCCAGAAATTAAACTTTTTTTTCTTATCTTTATTTGTTTGCTTTACATACTCTATTATATTTTGTGTATCATTCTCTAATACAGGTAGATTTTTTGAATATACTTTTATCTTCTCATCATTATTTTTATAAGAACGATAGGATTTTTTTAAATATTCATCGGAAAAATAGTATCTACCAGTAAAAAAAATAAATACTAAAATAACAACAATAAAAATTAAGTATTTAATTTCTTTTAACATTACATTTTGGATGGAGTATCAACACCAACTATATCCATTCCAGATTTTATTACATTTGAAATAATTTTTAAAAATACTAATTTATCTAATGAGACTTCTTTTTGTTCATTTATAAATCGTTTTTCTGGTTGTTGCTTTCCAAGATTCCAATAAGAATGAAATTCTGAGGCTAGCTCATAAAGATATACAGGAATTCTATGTGGTTCTAGTTTTGTACTTGAGATATCAATACATTTTGGCCATTCAGATAATTTTTTTAATATTTTAATCTCATCTTCAGAATATTCAAAATCAAAATTGTTAGTTTCAATTTCTTTATTTAAATCTTTATTAATATGTCTGAAAACAGATGAAATTCGTGCATAACAATATTGCACGTAATATAATGGATTATCCTTAGATTTTTCTTTTACTGCATCAAAATCAAAATCTAGTTCTGCATCACTACTTCTGTTCAGCATAATAAATCGAGTAGCGTCTTTACCAACTTCATCTATAAGATCATCAACTGTGATATAATCTCCCTTTCGTTTTGACATTTTAAAAGGTTTGTTATCTTTTATAAGTTTTACTAACTGACTTATTTTACAGATTAGTTTATCTTTTTCTCCTGAAAGAGCTTCAACTGAGGATGAAATTCTTTTTATATACCCAGCATGATCTGCACCTAAAATATTAATCAAATAATCAAATTTTCTGTCAACTTTATTTTTATGATAAGCAACGTCACTTGCAAAATATGTCCATGATCCATCTGATTTTTGGAGAGCACGGTCTTTATCATCACCAAAATCTGTCGATTTAAACAATAATTGTTCACGTTCTACCCAATTATTATTGTCTTCACCTTCTGGCGCTTTGATTTTACCTTTGTAAACAAACTTATTTTTTTCTAAAAATTGAACAACATTTTCAACTTCTTTGTCTAAAACAATTTTTTTTTCACTTACAAAATTGTCATGATTTATACCAAGACTGTTAAGATTTTTTTTGATTAGCAGTAATGCCTGTTCAATTGACAGTTCAGTTAATTTATCGCTAATTTCGTCATAATTATCAAAATTCAAATTCGAGTTAGAAGATATATTTTTTGCAAAATCTATTAGATAATCACCAGGATATAGATCGGCGTTATCAGATGGAAAAGTTTCTTTAAGAGTTATTTCACGTATTCTAAAATATACTGATTTTGTAAAATTGATAATTTGATTACCATAGTCATTTACATAGTATTCTTTGGTTACTTTATGATTATTGAAAGTTAATATGTTAGAAATTACATCCCCTAGTATTGCGCCACGACAATGTCCTACATGTAATGGTCCTGTTGGATTCGCAGACACGAATTCTACAAGATAATTGTTCTTTTTTTCTTTTTGATTTATTCCAAAAGTTTGAGAATTTTCACTAATTTCTTTAGTAAAATTTGCCCAGAAAGATTTCTTAAACTTTATGTTAATAAAACCAGGCTTTGCAATAGTTACTGCTTCGATTAATTCGTCATTATCTTTAATTATAGGTGCTAGTATTTCTGCTAGTTCAATAGGTGGTTTATTATTAATTTTAGATAAAACCATTGCAACATTAGTTGAGATGTCACAATTAAATTTTGGTGGAGGTATTTCAGCATTTATTCCATTTAAATTATCAGGAAAAATTACTTTGTTATCCTTTTGTAGTTCACTAAGTATTTTTTTAATTTTTTCTAAATATATTTCAAAGATATTCATTTATTTGCATTATATAGATTAATTGCGTAACGGTCAGTCATACCAGAAATAAAGTCTGAGATAGCTCTATATTTATCTTTAGTCAATTGTTCTTTTGTAAGAAACTTTTTTGGGGAAGATTGAATTATCTTAAATAGTTTTTTTATAATTTTTTTACCTCTTTGATTTTTTCTTATTACGGATTTATTATCATACATGTTCGATCTCAAGAAATTTTTTATTTCTTTTTCTGAACTTTGAATATTTTCAGAAAAACAAACTATTAATTCTTTCGATTTAGCAATATCTTTTAAAGATTTTATTTTTAGTCTTTTTATATTCTTTTGAGTATTTGTAATTAAGTCTTTAATCATTAGATCAATAGAGTCTCTTACTATTTGATTAATTGCTATTTTATAATTTTTTTTATTTATCTTTTTTTTATATTTCAGATAAATATCTTTAAAGAAATTAATCTCACACAATTCTTCTAATTTAAAAAGATTAGCTTTAATCCCATCTTGAACGTCATGATTATTGTAAGCTATATCGTCAGAAATAGCTGAAATTTGTGCCTCTAATGATGGATAAGTATTAAATCTAATTCTATTTTTAAAAATTTTAGATCCAATGAGTTTATTGATAAGGTTCAATTCATTAATTGGCCCATTATGTTTTAAAAGACCCTCTAAGGTTTCAATTGTAAGATTTAATCCTTTAAATTTTAAATATTTATTTTCTAAAAACATTACAATTCTTAATGTTTGAAGATTATGATCAAAACCACCATAATTATCCATGCATTCATGTAAGGCATCCTCTCCAGCATGTCCAAATGGAGTATGTCCTAAATCATGAGCAAGACTTAAGGTTTCTGCTAAATCCTCATTTAGATCTAAATACTTTGAAATCGACCTTGCTATTTGGGCCACTTCAATTGAATGAGTTATTCTTGTTCTAAAATGATCACCTTCTGTGTTCACAAAAACTTGGGTTTTATGCTTTAGTCTTCGAAACGAGGCACTATGAATAATTCTATCTCTATCTCTTTGAAAAGGTGATCGATACTTAGAGTTAGCTTCTTTATTAAGTCTGCCTTTACTTTTAAATACGCCCAACAAAGTGTCTTTTTTCATCCTTTAATTTAAATAATTAAGTATTATATTAGTAATATCAGTGTTCAGTCATGATTAAAGAAATTAAATTTACGGATAAAGCGTTAAAACAAATAGAAAATTTATTGTCTAAAAAAGACGAAGGTTCTTTTTTTAGAATCGCTATTAAAGGTGGTGGTTGTTCTGGTTTTCAATATGAATTTACTTTTGATAAATCAAAGCAAGATGATGACCTAAATTATCAACAAATTTTAATTGATAAAGCTTCAGCTGACCTATTAAAAGGATCTGAAGTTGATTATGTATCTGAATTAATTGGTGAGTCTTTTAAAATTTCCAACCCTCAAACAAAGTCTTCTTGTGGGTGTGGAGTTTCATTCTCTCTTTAATGCTCATCTCATCGTGGAATGTTAATTCTGTTAGAGCAAGAATAGATAATATCAAAAGCTATCTACTAAAATATAAACCAGATATTTTAATGATGCAGGAGATTAAAACTGAAGATATTAATTTCCCTTACGACGACTTTTCCTCAATGGATTATGAAAGTCATGTGTTTGGTCAAAAAAGCTATAACGGTGTTGCAATTATTTCAAAAAAAAAACTAACTAATATTAAAACAGATTTAATTAAGGACAAATTAAAACAATCAAGAATAATTTCTGCTGAAGTTGAATATAAGAAAAAAACTGTTCAATTAATAAATATTTATACTCCAAATGGAAATCCAGTTGATACAGAAAAATATGATTATAAAAAAAATTGGATGGATCAATTAATCAAACAATTAAAATCCTTATCAAAGAAAAATTCTAACATAATACTTGCTGGAGATTTTAATGTTATTCCTGCTGCAGAGGATGTTTATAATGTGAAAAGTTTTGAAGATGATGCTTTGTATCGACTTGAAATTAGAAAAAAATTTAGAGAAATGTTAAATCTTGGATTTAGTGATGTTTACCGACATTTTAATGAAGATAAAGAGGGCTATACCTTTTGGGATTACATGAGAGGTGCATGGCAAAAAAATAACGGTATGAGAATTGATCACTTTTTAGTATCAAGCTCAATAATTGATAATATTAAAAGTATTAATATAAATAAAGATCCTCGTGGACGAGAAAAACCTTCAGATCACACTCCAATTGAGATTAACTTAGCTTAAAGATTTAATTTTATTAACCAATTCCTCGTTAATATTTCTTGGTCCTTTGTCTAATCTGTTTTTATGTCGTCTTTCACCTGGAAGTCTTACTTCACCCATAGACTTCATTTTATCAAAAAATTCATCGGCATGTTTTTGCCAGTCTGATCCTGATGTTTTATCTGGACTAATTGCTAAAATAAATTCACCACCACTTGGAGGACCACCATCATTGTTATCTTTAGCAGCTGTTTCAAAACTAAAATTATCACCAACTAAAGCTCCAGCTAATAATTCTACCATCATAGCAATTGCAGAACCTTTATATCCACCAAAAGGAAGAAGCACACCACCATCAGCAATTTGTCCTGGATCAGTAGTTTCTTTACCATCTTTTGTAAGTCCTGTTCCTAATGGAACTTTGTGCCCTTCTCTTTTTGCTACTTGAACTTCTCCCATAGCCATTGAAGCAGTTGCCATATCATAAACTACTGGCGTCTTTCCAGGTCTAGGCCATGCAAATGAAATTGGATTTGTTCCAAAAAGAGGTTTAATAGCACCAGCAGGTGCAACAGCAGGCTTATAAGAAGTACATGCAAAAGCTACTAAACCATCTTCAGCTAATTTTTCTGTTTCAGGCCACATAGCAGCCATATGATGAGAATTATTTATTGCTAGGACAGCAACACCATTTTCTTTAGCAGCTTTACTTAATTCTGGTAAACTTTTATTTAATACCACTGGTGCTAAACAATTATTTCCTGCAACTTTAATTATAGATGGTGAAATTTTTTTAATCTCAGGTTTTCCTTTGCCATTTATTTTTCCACTTTTTAATCCTGAAACATAAGCTGGTAATCTAAATAAACCATGAGAAAGTGATCCATCTCTTTCTGCATTTGTAATTAATTCTGAAAGGATTGATGCAGTATCATCATCACATCCATTTGCTAAGAGAGTTTTTTTTGCTAAATTATTAATTTCGTCTAAAGTTAATGAAACAGTGTTCATTATTTAGATTTACATTTCTTACATAAACCAAAAAATTCTAAATTGTATTTACTGTATTTCATCCCTGCTTCATCAGCAAAGTTTGATAAATATTTTGATAGTTTAGTATTACTTATTTCAGAAACTTTTTCACAACTTTCACATATTGAAAATGCTGTAGCCTTAGAAATTTGGCAACTAGAATTCTGACATGCGATGAAAGCATTTCTACTTTCAATTTTGTGGATTTTACCTATTTCAACTAATTTATCTAATGCTCTATAAACTTGTAGAGGTGCATTGATACCTTTTTTCTGTACGTTAAAAAGAATTGAATATGCTTTTAATGGCTCTGATGACTTATCAATTAAATCAAAAATAATTTTTTGGTTTTTTGAGAGATTATGTTGTTTTTGCATTTTTTAATTTCTTATTAGTTTTTTAATTTAATCGATTGTTTAATTTTAAACAAAGATAATATGAACAAAATCAATGCTGCAGCTATAATTGAGGGTCCAGAAGATGTATTAAATTCTAATGAAGAATATAAACCTAAGATAACTGATAATAAACCTCCAAAAATAGAGAACACAACCATTTTCTGAGGGCTATCAGAGATATTTCTAGCCATTGCAGCAGGGATAATTAACATTCCTGTAATCAATAATAACCCAACCATTTTGATTGAAATTGCAATTACAGCTGCCATTAATATTGTGAAAATAGCTTTTGCTCTATCGGGGTTTAATCCCTCTGCCTCAGCTAATTCATAATTAACAGTTGATGCAAGCAAAGGTTTCCAGATCAATTTAAGTACTATTAAAATTAATCCTCCACCTGTCCAGATTACAAGTAAGTCATCGGTGGTTACCGCTAAAATATCACCGAATAATAACCCCATAATATCAAATCTTATAAATGTTAAGAAACCAATAACTACTAATCCAACAGCTAATGATGAATGTGCTAAAAGACCAAGCAATGCATCACCTGGTAAATTAGTTCTTTTCTGAAGTTGGATTAATAATAAAGCAATTATTGATGAAATTAAAAACACTGAAATTGCAATATTTAAATCTAGAGTATAAGCCATTGTAACACCAAGCAAAGCTGAATGAGCAAGGGTATCTCCAAAATAAGACAATCTTCTCCACACAACAAAACATCCAAGTGGACCAGTTACAAATGCAATTCCAATACCTGCAACTAGTGCTCTTATAAAAAAATCATCAAACATTTAATTTTTCTTTATTTCCCCTTGATCGGAATGAACATGATCGTGTTTATGCTCGTATGTTGTTAAAATTTGAGAAGCTTTTTCACCAAACAAAGCTTTATATTCATTATTTTTTGCTACATCCAATGGTGATCCTGAGCAACAAACATGACCATTTAAGCAAACTACATGGTCCGTCGCAGTCATCACCATATGCAGATCATGAGAAATTAATAATATTCCGCAATTTAAAGTATCAGATATTTTTTTAATTAATTCATACAAAGCAATCTCACCTGTATAATCAACTCCTTGTACTGGTTCATCTAACACTAATAATTCTGGTTTTTTAGAAATTGCTCTTGCAATTAAAACTCTTTGAAATTCACCACCAGATAAACTACCTAAATTTTTATTTTTAAGATGAATTACGCCTGTTAATGATAATGCTTCATCAATAGCACTATCTTCTATAGTTTCTGTTAAAAGCATAAAATCATAAACTCTAATAGGTAAAGTCCAATCAATTGAAATTTTTTGAGGAACATAACCAACTTTGGTTGTATATTTTTCAACACTGCCCTCAATATTTTTATAAATTCCTAAAGCAATTTTAGCAGTAGTACTTTTGCCAGAACCATTTGGACCAATGAGGGTTACGATTTTACCCTTTTCAACCGTAAGAGAAACACCTTCCACTAACCATTTTTTGCTTTGGCGAAAACCAGCATTATTTAATTTAACTAAAATATTATTATTAGAATTCATTTAACCCTTGACTTGTAAATGTTATATTATTACATAGTGTTATATTATAACAACTAATTAATAACGTATTTATGAAAAATTTAAAAAAACTCCCAATAATCATAGCAATTTTATCCTTATTTACTTTTTTTCTACCAGCTACTGCTGATATTAAAGTAGTTGCCTCAATTAAACCAATACATTCGTTAGCTAGTTACCTTATGAACGGAGTGGCTAAACCTGATTTAATTGTAGATGGATATGCATCTCCACATGGCTTTGCAATGAAGCCATCTCATGCAAAGATGTTACAAAATGCTGATTTAATTTTTTGGGTTGGTGAAGATTTAGAAAGTTTCCTGGAAAAACCATTAGGATCAATTGCTAAGAAAGCTGAAAAAATTGAATTAATGCAAGTTAAGGGGCTTCAAATTTTAAAGTTTAGAGAAAGAAATATTTTTGATGATCACGATGATCATGGACATGATGATCATGGTAAAAAAGACGATCATGATGATCACGACCACGACTCTCATGCTAAAAAAGATGGCCATGATGATCACGACGATCATGAAGGACATGCACATGGTGAATTTGATCCACACATCTGGTTAGATCCAATTAATGCAAAGGTAATTTTATTTGAAATGTCTAAGCATTTAATTGAAAATGATCCTAAAAATGAGAAAATTTATAGAGACAATTTAAGTAAAGGTTACAAAGAAATTGATAAACTTACTAAAGATGTTTCATCTGAATTAAGTAATAGTGTTGCTTCAATTGTTTTTCATGATGCTTATCAATACTTTGAAAAGAGATTTAGTGTAAATATATTAGGTGCTTTTACGGTAAATACAGATGTAATGCCTGGAGCAGAACAATTAGCTGAGATTAGAGAAGTAATCGAACACGATAAAGTTGCATGTGTATTTTCAGAACCTCAGTTTAATCCTGATATTATTAAGGCAGTTGCTAAAGATATGAACATAAAAACTGGTGTAGTTGATCCATTAGGAGCGACACTAAATCCAGGTAAAGATTTATATTTTTCTTTGATTAAAAATATGTCGGCATCATTTAAGGGTTGCTAATACTATTTCGTATTTCTATATTAAATAGAGTACGGAATATTAATGCTATTCTTTTTATTAAAAGTTATTGGTGCAGGTATTATAATTGCTTTTGCAAGCTGGTTAGCTGGCCAAAATCCCAAGTTAGCTGGATTTATTATAGCGTTACCTTTGGTATCCTTGATTGCAATCCTATTCTCGTATTATGAGCACAATGATACAGAGAAAACAATCATGTTCACAAAAAGTATTTTTATAGCAGTGCCTGCTAGCTATTTATTTTTCTTACCATTCTTTTTTGCAAAATCTCTAAATATGAATTTTGCAATAATTTACGTATCTGGTCTATTGTTGTTGGTAGTTGGCTATTTTATACATAAATACATAGTAAATTTCATTTAAAAGAGTAATTTTAACAAATCTTTAACATAAAAGTCATAAACACTAAGAAAGGATAATTATGTTTATAAAAAAATATCTAAAATGGATTAGTACAGCTCTTGTTTTAACAGGAATATTATTAACTAATTTAAATATATACCCTATTAATATCTACTTTCATGGACTTGGTGTTGTAGGATGGACGATAGCTGGTTTTATATCAAAAGATAAAGCTATTTTAACCAATTTTGGATTACAAATACCTTTGTTCTTAATAGGAATTTATAAGATTATTATATAATGGAAAATATATTATTTGTTTGTACAGGAAACTCTGCAAGAAGTATCATTGCTGAGTCTATAGTTAATAATAAATATAACGATAAATTTAAAGCCTACAGTGCTGGTAGTAACCCTTCTGGCGAAATTAATAAAGATATAAAACGTTATTTAAACAATAAAGGATTTAATCTTCAAGACTACTCGTCTAAAAATTTTAGTATTTTTATTAATGGAGAAATAAAAATTGATCATGTTATTACTGTATGTAATAATGCAAACAATGAGCTATGCCCTATTTGGCCTAATGAAAGACAAATCATTCATTGGGATATTGAAGACCCAGTAACAAAACTTAATAACATGAATCAGGATGAAAAATTTCAGATAATTACTGATACTTTTAATAATATTGATAAAAGAATTAAAAATTGGATTCTAAATGAAAAATAATAACAGAATATTTCTAGGTGAATTTATTGGAAGTTGCTTTTTGGTAATGGTTATAGTTGGGTCGGGAATAATGGCTGAAAATCTCACTAATGATAATGCTTTAAGATTAACAGCCAATACACTCGCAACTGGAGCTGGCCTATTCGTCTTAATAACTGGTTTTGCAAATATATCAGGTGCACATTTCAATCCTTTTGTAAGTTTAGCGATGTTTTTAAGAAAAAAAATCAGTGGAAAACTTCTGATCATATATATTCCTGCCCAAATACTTGGTTGTTTACTGGGTGTTATGTTGGCTAATGTTTTTTTTGAACACAATATTCTTGAGTTATCAACAAAAAATAGAGATGGTTTTCATATTTTCTTATCTGAAATAATTGCTACTTTTGGTTTAATTTTTATTATTTTTGCTACTCTAAAAGATGGTAAAATAACAATAGCTGCAAGTGTTGCAACATATATCATGGCTGGTTATTGGTTCACATCATCAACATCTTTTGCAAATCCAGCTGTTGCTATAGCTAGAACTTTTACTGATTCTTTTACAGGAATTAATTATTTAAATACGCCTAAATATATTTTGGCTGAATTTTTGGGAGCTTTAATAGCTGTATATTTAATTAAGAAATTGGTTAAATAAATACAACTTTATTGCGAAATAAAAAATATTAAATAGTAGACATCAATATTTAATAGTTTAGTTATCGATGAATCTCCCCACGGTTTCTAAAATTAATAAATTTATATCTAGAATTATTTTCCGTCTCAGATTACATACTACTTAAGTCATGAATCAATAGGAACCGAAAACAATAATATAAAGGAGAAAAAAAATGGAAATGACTTTAATTTACACGGTTATAGGGTTTGCCCTTGCCGGTTATAGCGTAATCGCTAACGACTCAATTCAAACACTAGGTACATTTATAGCCTCAAAGAAGAAGTGGTTTAAATGGTACGTACTAGCTGGATCAGCTTCAGCTGTTATGATTTTAGCACTTGGATGGGGATGGTATGCGTATGATGGTGATATTTCTTACGGAAGGTTAACTAGAATACCTTATCAAGAAATTCAATGGTATCATGCAGTAGCACCTGCAATACTATTATTATTAACAAGGATTGGAATACCGGTATCAACAACATTTTTAGTTCTTTCAGCATTTGCCTCGACTGTTGTACTTGAAAAAATGTTAATGAAAAGTGTGGTTGGTTATGGATTAGCAGCAATGGTTGCTTACTTAGCCTGGATAGCTGTATCTAAGTTCATTAATGAAAAATTTGATGAAGTAGATGACAAATGGATAGGTTTTTGGAGAAATGCTGTTTGGATTTCATCAGGTTGGTTATGGTGGGTTTGGTTATCTCACGATGTAGCCAATATTGCAGTCTATCTGCCTAGACAATTAGACATAACATTACTTTTAATTGTAATGGCTTACTTTACTGCTTTGTTATTTTATATTTTCTACATTCAAGGTGGGCCAATTCAGAAAGTTGTTCTTGAAAAAACAGGAACAAGATATGCAAGATCAGCTACAATTATTAACGTAATTTATGCTGGAGTTTTATTCTACTTTAAAGAGCTAAATGATTTACCGATGTCAACAACGTGGGTATTCGTTGGTCTATTGTGTGGTAGAGAGCTTGCAATATCTACAATGAACAAAGAATATAAATTTAAGTATGTCTTCCCTCTAATTGGTAAAGACTTTCTTAAAATGATTTTTGGATTAAGTGTTTCAGTAGGTATCGTATTAGCGATCCACTACATCATTATTCCAAATAATTGGTTTTAACTTTATTTATTTGGCTGTATTAATCATTTAATACGACCAAATATATCTTGATAAAATTTAATTAAATTGTGAGAAAAAAAGTTATAATTAGTGTTATCAAAACTATAAAGACCGATGCACTTGATAAATCTTTTATTTTTTTAATGTCACTATCAAAGTCTTTGGTGAATTTGTCCGATAATTTTTCAATAGCCGTATTCATTATTTCTGCAGCTAGTAACAAAAAATAAAGGACTAGCAAGAATAGTTTATGATTGAAGTCAATATTGGATAATAAAATATAAGGAATTAAAAATACTCCTAAAATTAATTCCATAACAAAAGATTTTTCCTTAGTTACAATTTTTAAACCATTTAACGAGTTTATAAGGTTTTTATAAAGTTTAGTTATCATTTTACTCTTCCGTAGACATCTTGATATCTAACAATATCGCTTTCTTTCAGAATTGATCCTATTTGAGCTTCCATTATTTTTACAGGTTTTTTTCCAGGGTTTTGAATTCTATGTATTGATTGTAATGGTATAAATATATGCTCATTTGGTTTTTTTATAAAACTATCTTTATTTAAAGTGATCTTGGGATTTCCTTGTGTAACTAGCCAATGTTCAGCTCTATGATGATGTTTCTGTAAACTTAATATTCCTTTTGGTTTAACAAATAATTCTTTAATCAAGAACTCTTTACCATTGAATAAATTTGTATATTTCCCCCAGGGACGATGGAAAATATTTTTTTTCTTAGCTAATTTGTTTTTATTTTTGTCATACATCTTTAATATTTCTTTCCAGCTTCCAAGATCTGACCAAGGAATATCTAATTTAATTGCATTGATTTGTTTTGTTTTTTCTAAAATTGCATAATCAAAAGATTTAGCAGTAGCTTTTATAAATGAAGCTTTATTTAAATAGTAAGTATTAACTTTATATTTTGCTTTATTAACTGAATTTAAACAATTTCTGTAAATACTTGGATTATATTTTTTAAAGTTATTAATTATTGAATCTTTTCGAAGATAAAACATTCCTGAATTCCAGTAACCTTTTTGTTTAATTACTTGTTTTGCTCTACTTTCTTTTGGTTTTTCAATGAATTTTGTTACTTTATTAATATTTCCTTTAATTTTTTTGGTTACAAAATATCCATATTCGCTTGATGGTGAGGTTGGTTTAATACCAAATATGAAAATATTTTGGTCAGTTAATTTTGTCTTATTTTTATTAATGGCTTTATTAAAAACGCTCATCTTTTCTATCAAATGGTCTGCTGTAAAAAACATTAACGGTTGATTGTTAGGAATATCTTTGATTAAAGCAGTACTTAAAATAGCAGGAGCTGTATTTCTTTTTGCTGGTTCTAAAACTATTTTGTATTTTTTAATCTTATTTTTTTTAAGATGTTTTTTTACCTCTTTTAAATATTTCTTATTAGTGCTGATAATTGGTGCATCATAAATTGATGCTTTTGTTCTCTCTAAAGTTTTTCCAAGTAATGTCCAATTACCAAAATCAATAAACTGTTTTGCTTGATGATTTTTAGAATTTGGCCAAAGTCTTGTTCCAGCACCTCCACATAAAATGACTGGACGAATTTTCATTAAATCTCTGAATAATCCTTAACTTCTTTTTTCTTACCTGGGTGTGTTGGTGCTCCTAAAAATGCTGGACCAACTGTTTGCGCATATTTCCATAATGTACCAGATCCAAAATCAGATTTTCTTGCTCTCCATTTTCTTTTTCTAGAAGCTAATTCTTTTTTAGAAAGTCTGACATTAATAGTTCCTTTTTTGGCATCGATATCAATGATATCTCCATTACGTAAAAGGCCTATAGGACCTCCTAGGGCAGCCTCAGGGCCCACATGACCCACACAGAAGCCTCTGGTAGCTCCAGAGAACCTTCCATCAGTTATAAGAGCTACTTTCTCCCCTTTACCCTGTCCATAAATTGCACCTGTTGTAGATAACATTTCTCTCATACCAGGTCCACCAACTGGTCCTTCGTATCTAATTATAATTACATCACCATCATTATATTTTTTACTTTGAACAGCTTTCATTGCACTTTCTTCATTGTCAAAGCATCTTGCTTTTCCAGTAAATTGTAATTTAGCTAATCCTGCAACTTTTACTATTGCTCCATCTGAAGCTAAGTTACCTTTTAAACCAACTACACCTCCTGTAGGTGATAATGGATCTTTATAAGATCTCATAACTTTTTGTTTAGGATTAAATTTAATATTTTTTAAATTTTCTTTCATTGTTTTTCCAGTAACAGTCATGCAATCACCATGAATATAGCCACCTTCATATAAAGTTTTTAATAACATAGGAACACCACCTGCTAACCACATATCTTTTGCAACGTATTTTCCACCTGGTTTTAAATCTGCAAGGTAAGGTGTTCTTTTAAAAATTTTAGCAACATCCATTAAATCAAATTTTATTCCTGCTTCATTTGCAATTGCTGGTAAATGTAATCCAGCATTAGTAGAACCACCTGTTGCAGCAACTATTGTTGCAGCATTTTCTAAAGCTTTTCTGGTTACAATATCTCTTGGTTTAATTTGTTTTTTTAAAAGTTGCATAACCATTTTGCCACTTTCTTTTGCATACTTGTCTCTTTCTTCATATGGAGCTGGAGTTCCTGCTGAATATGGTAATGCTAATCCAATAGCCTCAGACACACATGCCATAGTATTTGCAGTAAATTGACCCCCACAAGCACCTGCACTAGGACAAGCAACTAATTCTAATTTTCTTAATTCTGCAGCTGACATTTTACCGGATGAATGTTTTCCAACAGCTTCAAATACATCAACTACCGTTACATCTTTACCTTTGTATCTTCCTGGAAGAATTGAACCTCCATAAATAAAAACACTTGGAACATTTAATCTAACCATCGACATCATTAAACCTGGTAAAGATTTATCACATCCTGCAATACCAACTAATGCATCATAACAATGTCCTCTTACAGTTAACTCTGCTGAGTCTGCAATAACTTCTCTTGAAATTAAAGAAGATTTCATTCCTTCATGACCCATAGCAATTCCATCAGTAACTGTGATGGTACAAAATTCTCTTGGGGTTCCTCCGTTTGCTCTAACACCTTTTTTTACGGATTGAGCCTGTCTCATTAAAGCAATATTACATGGAGCAGCCTCATTCCACGTTGAAACCACACCTACAAAGGGTTTAGCAACATCTTTTTCAGTTTCTCCCATGGCGTAATAAAATGATCTATGAGGAGCTCTATCTGCTCCTAACGATGTATGTCTGCTTGGAAGTTTCTTCTTGTTAAATTTTGCCATTATATACCCTTTATTGTTATCGATATCTTATCAACATCGTTCTTTAAATTATTATAATTAGTTTTTTCTTGTTCAACAATCTCTTTTGGTGCCCTATCTACAAAACTTTTATTTTCTAGTCTTTGAGATATCTTGTGCATCTCTTGTTCTAATCGTTCTTGTTTGTTGGTTAAATTTTCTTTTATTAACTTTAAATCAACATCTTTATCAAAATAGATCTTAAATAAATCACCTGAAACAACCATTGTCGCAGCTGGTTTATCTAAATCATCGCTTAGAATGTTATTTATACGACCTAATTTTTTAAGAATTATTTCATTTGAACTAATAAATTGCTTTTGATCTTTGTTTATATTGTTAATAGAAATGTCTATAAAAGAGCCAGGGCTTACATTTAGCTCATTTTTAAACGATCTTAGCTCAGATATTATATTAATTATATTTTCTACCTGATCTGTGTGTGAATCTTTAGTTGATTTTGTGGATATCCAATTTTTTTGCATTAAAAAATCCTTACCTTCATTATCAAAATTATTTTTGAGCCAAATTTCTTCGGTAACAAATGGTATAAATGGATGTAATAAAACTAATATTTGCTTAAATACGTAGGTTGAAACTCTCCTAACTTCTTCTTTAGCGTCTCTATCTTCTGAAAAAAGGATAGTTTTTGAAAGTTCTAAGTACCAATCACAATAAGAATGCCAAGTAAACTGATATGCATTTTTAGCCGCTTCATCAAATCGATAATCCTCTAAGTTTTTAACAATCTTATTTGTAGTCTCAGCTAGCTCTGAATATATCCATTTATTGATATTAACTTTTAAATCTGGAACTTGATCTGTATTTTTAAAATCGCATTCATTGGTGATTAAAAAGTTATTAGCATTCCATAGTTTATTTAAAAAATTTCTATAACCTTTAACTCTATCTTCAGAAAGTTTGACATCAGTTCCAGGCGAAGCCATTGAAAGAAGTGTAAATCTTAAAGCATCTGCACTATATTTTTCAATTAAATCCAAAGGATCAATAACATTTCCTTTTGATTTAGACATTTTTTGTCCTTTTTCATCTCTAACTAAAGCATGAACATAAATATCTTTAAAAGGCTCTTTGTTTAAAAATTCTGTTCCAAACATAATCATTCTTGCAACCCAAAAGAAAATAATATCAAAGCCTGTTACCAAAACTGAAGTTGGATAAAATTTCTCAACAAATTTTTTATCATCAGGCCATCCAAGTGTTGCAAATGGCCAAAGACCAGATGAAAACCAAGTATCTAAAACATCAGTATCTCTATTTAATTCAACATCTTTACCATAATGTTTGTGAGCTAATTGTTTTACTTCATCTTCATTGTAAGCAACAAAAATTTTTTCATCAGGTCCATACCATGCAGGTATTTGATGACCCCACCATAATTGTCTTGAAATACACCAAGGTTCTATATTGTTCATCCATTGAAAATAAGTTTTAGACCAATTTTCTGGAAAGAAATTAGTTTTTTTAGAATTAACAACTTCTTTTGCTTTTACTGATAATTTACCAGCATCAGCAAACCATTGTTCTGTTAAAAAAGGTTCAATGATTGAATTAGATCTATCTCCATAAGGAACTTTATTTTTAATATTTTCTTCTTTATCAAAAAACTTTTTATCTTTTAATTCTTTTAAAATTCTTTTCCTTGCCTCAAATCTATCAAGACCAATATATTCTTTAGGAGCGTTTTCATTAATTTTACCAGCTTCAGTAAAAATATTTATTATTTCAAGATTATTTCTTTGACCTACATCATAATCATTAAAGTCATGTGCCGGAGTTATTTTTAACGCACCCGTTCCTTGTTCAGGATCTGCATAATCATCTTCTATAATTTTTATTTTTCTTTCAACAATTGGAATTGTTACAGTTTTACCAACATAGGATTTAAATCGTTCATCTTTTGGATTTACAGCTATAGCAGTATCACCTAACATTGTTTCAGGTCTCGTGGTTGCAATTGTTATAAATTCATCCATTCCATCAATTGGATATTTAATATAATAAATTTTTGAGTTTACTTCTCTTTGATCAACTTCTAAATCTGAAATGGCTGTTTTTAAAACAGTGTCCCAATTCACTAATTTTTTATCCTTATAAATTAAACCTTTATTATATAAATCAACAAAAACCTTAATTACTGATTTGGATAAATTTTCATCCATAGTGAAGGCATTTCTGGACCAATCACAAGAACAACCAAGTTTTTTTAATTGATTAATAATTATGTCTCCATATTGGTCTTTCCATTCCCAAACTTTTTTAATGAATTGTTCTCTACCAATTTCGTTTTTATCAATTTTTTCTGCACTAAGTTTTTTTTCAACAAGAGCTTGCGTAGCAATACCCGCATGATCAGTTCCTGGTTGCCATAAAGTTTCGTAATTATTCATTCTATGATAACGAACTAACAAATCTTGAATAGAATTATTCAGAGCATGTCCCATGTGAAGACTGCCTGTTACATTTGGTGGAGGTATTACTATTGAAAATTTTTTAGACTTTTCTTTAGGTTTAAAAAGTCCATTTTTTTCCCAATAAGAGTAAATTCTATCTTCAACATCAGAATGTATATATTTATCGCTACTCATGGATTTAAAGTTTATAATTTAATAATCCAAATTAACAATAATCAATTTCTATCGTTAT
>CABXYF010000007.1 GCA_902516435.1 uncultured Pelagibacteraceae bacterium
AAATTCTAACTCAAGAAAAAACTGTTGGAGTTATTGATCATAATAATAAGCTTGTAGGATCAATTAATCCCACAAAGATAATTAATACAGTTTTTGGTGGAAGGAAAAATGGAAAATAAATTATGGAATTTTTAAAAAAAAATCCAAAAATATTTCAATGGTTATTTTTATTAATTGTTTTTTTTGCATTATGTTTTGCAATCGAAGTTCCTGAAACATACAAATTTATTAGAGGTCAAGCTGAGTTTATTAAAGATCCTAATCAAAGCACCTTTGTTTTTGCAGGCAAAGAAGTAAGGTATTATGCCTTCGATGTCTTCTGGAGACTACCTCCATTGCTTGGATGGTTGCCTATCTGGATAAATGACTCACTATTTTTCCTAATGAATGACTGGATGCCAATGGAATTTTGGAACGAAGATACACAAGAATTTAAAACTAGACCTCTTCTCTTACAAATAAGCAGAAATTTAACTGGTTTTATGACTTTTATAATTGAGTTAATTAGAGAGATTTTATTAGGTGGATTAGAAACTATAGTTGCATTTACAAGTTGGGACTTTATTGATGCCAATCCATGGGCTGAATTACCGGGCTTACCATGGACTATAGTCGCTGCGGGTGCCACAATATTATCTTATAAATTAAGCGGTAAAGGTTTAGCCATTTTTGCTGGTTTGACTATGGTTTACATTTCTATTTTTGGTCAATGGAAACCATCGATGCAAACTTTATCATTTATATTAGTTGCTGCGCCACTATCCTTTATTTTTGGTTTGGGACTAGGTATATCTGCATTTAAAAGCAAAAGAGTTGAAAAAGCTTTATACCCAATACTTTTAGTAATGCAGACCATGCCACAATATGCAGTTCTTGTTCCCGCACTAGTTTTATTTGGAGTTGGTGATCATGCAGCTGTAATTATCACTATGATAGTCGCCATTCCACCAATGATATTGTTAACTTTACTAGGATTAAGAGCAATACCTCCTGAAGTGATTGAAGCTGGTAAGATGAGTGGATGTAATAACTGGCAACTAATGTTTAAAGTATTAATTCCCACAGCCAGAAGAGACATACTGATTGGAGTTAACCAGGTGATAATGGTTTGTTTTTCAATGGCAGTTATCTCAGCTTTTATTGGAGCGAAGGGATTAGGTTTTAATTTATTATTGGCACTTAATCAGCTCAATATCGGATTAGCTTTAGAAGCAGGTTTATGTATTAGTTTGATCGCAATATTATTAGATAAAATGTCTTTGGCTTGGGCTAATAAACAGACAGACTATTTTGGTAATCTTACATTCTTTGAAAGAAATAAAAATACTATATTTTTTATTGGAGCATTTGTTATAGGAATTATACTTGCTTATATAGGAACTTTTTTATTCAAAGGAACATTTAATTATTTATTTGAAATTCCTCATAATAAAGGAATATCAACAGCAGACTTTTGGAATAAAGGAGTTGATTGGATTTTTGATACATTTTTCGTTTATATAAAAGCATTTAACACATGGTTAATTCAAGATGTACTCCAACCTATGCGAGCGCTTTATTTAAGAATGCCTGCTGTTGCTACAATAGTTTTAGTAGTTGGAGCTGGTTATTTAATTGGAGGAGTTAGGTCAGCATTAGTAGTATGTGGCTTAACTTTGTTTATAGCCTTAAGTCCGTGGTGGGATAGAGCGCTAGTAACAACATACATGGCAACCTTTGGTGTTATTGTTTCTTGTTTGATTGGATTTACTGTCGGAACTTTATGCTTTCAAAGCAAGAGCGCAGCAAAGTTTATGTTAGGTGTTTGTGATATTTTTCAAACCTTCCCATCCTTTGTATACTTGATCCCAGTCATGATGCTATTTGGAATAACAGATACGTCAGTACTAATTGCGGTAATCGTTTATGCAACAATTCCTGCAACCAGATATACAATTGAGGGTCTTAGAAGTGTTCCGGTAGGGCTACATGAAGCGGCAACGATGTCGGGTGTGAACAAATTCCAAAGATTAACAAAAATAGAATTTCCACTGGCATTTCCTCATATGATGCTCGGTTTAAATCAAACAATAGTTTTTGCATTATTTATGGTCATTATTGGTGCATTTATTGGAACAGAGGATTTAGGACAATATATCCTTAAAGCATTATCTGATAAAAATGGAGCTGGTATTGGATTAACACTAGGTATTTGTGTTGCCTTTATAGGTCTGATTTTTGATAATTTAATCAGAACTTGGGTAGGTAAAAGAAAAAAGCATCTTGGCATAGCATAAAATTTTGAAAAAATTTATAATTTCAATTGACCAAGGTACAACATCATCAAGAGTAATTCTTTTTGATATTAAGGCTAAAATAGTTTTTAAATCTCAATTTGAGTTTAAACAATATTTTCCTAAAAATGGGTGGGTTGAACATGATCCAAAAGAAATATGGTCGACAACAATTAAAGCTCTTAAAAAAGTTATAAAAAAGGCTTCTAGACTTAATGGTAAAATTATAAGTATTGGTATAACAAATCAGAGAGAGACCACTATTATGTGGGATAAAAGAACTGGCAAACCAGTTTATAATGCAATTGTTTGGCAGGATAGAAGAACTCAAAAGTATTGTAATTTACTTAAAAGTAAAAACTATGAAAATAATTTTAGAAAAAAAACTGGTTTATTTATAGATCCATATTTTTCAGCCACCAAAATAAAATGGATTATAAATAATATTCCACAAACTAAGAGTTTAATAAAATCAAATAATCTACTTTTTGGAACAGTAGATACTTTTTTGATATGGAAACTTACTAATGGTAAACAGCATTTAACAGATGCAACAAATGCAAGTAGGACGATGCTTTACAACATTAATAACAACAAATGGGATAACGAAATTATTAAAAAATTGAAAATTCCTATGAATATTTTGCCCAAAGTTAAAAATTCGATAGACGATTTTGGATTTACAGATACAAAAATTACTGGAAAAAAAATTCCTATCTTTGCTGTTTTAGGAGATCAGCAAGCAGCAGCTGTCGGTCAAGCATGTTTTGAAAAAGGTTCGATAAAAAGTACTTATGGAACAGGTGCCTTTGTTATAATGAATACAGGATCAAGCAAAATTCATTCAAAAAATAAATTATTAACAACTATATGTTATAGGTTAAATGGTAAGAATACATATGCGCTAGAAGGATCAATATTTATTGCAGGAGCAGGTGTGCAATGGCTTCGAGATAAAATTAAATTAATTAATAATGCCTATGAAACAGAAACAATAGCTAAGTCCACAAAGACTAATAATGGAGTTTATGTTGTGCCTGCTTTTAGTGGTATTGGTGCTCCTTATTGGAGATCTGATGCGAGAGGTTTAATTACAGGATTAACTAGAGATAGTGATTGGAAAACTTTAGTAAGAGCGACTGTGGAGTCAGTTGCTTATCAAAGTTATGACTTATTTCGTTCAATGAGTAAAGATGGTTTGAAACCTAAAATTATCAAAATAGATGGTGGTATGGTAGCTAATAATTGGTTTTCTCAATTTTTGTCTGACATTATTGATCTTCAAGTAATTAGACCTAAGGTTTTAGAAACCACTGCTCTAGGTGTTGCTGTATTTGCAGGTTACAAATCAGGAGTGTTCAAATCTTTAAAAGAAATTACTAGTTTATGGAAAAAAGATAGAGATTTTAAGCCAAAAATCAGCAAGGCAAATAGAAATAATTTGATTAAAGGTTGGAATTTAGCAATAAAAAGAACCTTAGTTTAACTAAAAATATGAAAAAAATATTAATTATAGGTTCAGGGGCAATGGGAGCAGCATTTTCTATTCCTTTAATAGAAAATAATCATAAAGTAACACTTTCAGAACCTTATAATTTGAAGTTACTTAAAAAATTAAGTTTAAAAAAAAAATTTCATCCTGCTTTAAAAATAAATTTACCAAAAAAATTAGTTATACAAAAATTTTCTTCAGATATTCTATCTTTCAAATGGGATCTAATTGTTATAGCAGTAAGTTCTATTGGAATAGATTCCATCAGCGAATATCTTAAAAATTTTAATAAAATTACTCCCATTTTAGTTCTAACAAAGGGTTTAAAATTAGATAAAAATAAAATAATCACAATGACAGAGCAGATTAAAAAAAATAATAAAAGATTAAATATATCAGCTTTGAAAGGACCGTGTTTAGCTAAAGAGCTATCAAGAAAAGTTAAGAGCTACACTGTAGTAGCAAATAAAAGTATAAAAATTGCTAAAAAAATTGGTAGTATAATTTCTACAAATTTTTATAAGACAGAATATTCAACTGATGTTAGAGGCGTAGAGTTTTCATCAGCAATTAAAAATATTTACTCAATGATAATTGGATCAGGACAAGGAAACAATACTTCATCAGCCTTATTTAGAAAATCTATTGATGAAATGGAATATTTAATTAAATTTTTTAAAGGAAACAGAGATACAGTCTATGGACTTGCTGGACTGGGAGATTTGTACGTAAGTGCAGTGGGTGGTCGAAATAGTAAGATGGGAGAGTACTTAGGAGAAGGAATTACTTTTAAAGAAGCAAAAAAAAGATTTATGAGAGAAGACACAATTGAGGGTGCAGATCTTGCTTTTGAAATAGCACCGTATGTATTAAAAAAAATTAATAATAAAAAAATACCTCTAATGATTGCTTTGCTAAAAGCAATCACCAAAAATAAAAAATTAAAAATAAATTATTAATTTTATTTATTTAAAAAAGCTTTCATAGAATCATCCATTGCTTTATCCCATGGTGTATGATGGATTGGTGCAACGGAGCCAGTGACAGGTGAAGAAAAAGATTTATTCCTATAAGTAAGTATATCTTCTACCTTATGGTGCTCCCATTCTTTAAAATTTTCTCTGATTAATTCAAAATCAATTTTTGGATAATCTGACATGCTATGGAGTTCTTTTGTATATTCTGTTTGAAAGTCAATCATTTGATCTGGATTTTCTAGTTTTTCTTCCATCGCAACCCACTTACTTATATCTTTATCTATTTCATCATCACTAGGCATTTTAATTTTACCCATGATAACATCTCTTGCATACCAAGCTTGGCAGTCAAACATATTGAAGGTATGAAATTGATCCTGCATTCCAAGATATAAAAGTTTATGGTTGTTTTGCCAAACAACACCTTTGTATAATTTAGGGGGATATAATCTATTATGTGTTTTTAACTGCAATTCTTCATTTAAGAATGGAAAATGATGAAGATAACCGGTACATAAAATAATAACATCAGCATCTTGTTCGGTACCATCTTTAAAAATTGCCTTTTTACCTTCAAGTCTGTCTAAATAATGAACTTCCTTCATTCCTTTCGGCCATTTAAAACCCATTGCATTATTTCTATATCCAATAGTCACACTTTTAGCTCCATATTTATTACATTGCAGAGCAACATCTTCAGCTGAATAACTGCTTCCAAGAACTATTACATTTTTATTTCTGAATTCTTCCGCGTCCCTAAAATCATGAGAGTGCATTATTCTTCCCGGAAAAGAATTCATCCCTCTATATTCTGGAATAAATGGCACAGAAAAGTGTCCAGTAGATACGACAACAAAATCAAAACTATCTACCAAAATTTTATTATTAGCTTTATCTTGATAACTTAGTTCAAATTTATTATTTCTAAATGCAGTGTTTATAACTCTTGTATTAAATTTTATCTTATTTTTTAAATTTCCCTTGTTTACTCTGCCTATAATATAATCGTGAAGAACTTCTCTGGGGGGAAAAGAAGGGATTGGTTTCCCAAAATGTTCATCAAATGAATAATCAGCAAATTCTAAACACTCTTTTGGTCCATTTGACCATAAGTATCTATACATACTATTTGGGATAGGATCTCCATATTGATCTGAACCAGTTCTCCAGCTATAATTCCAAAGACCTCCCCAATTTTCTTGTTTTTCAAAACAAACTATTTCTGGAATTTTTTCACCCTTAGCCTCCAAATGCTCGAAAGCTCTTAACATTGATAAACCACATGGGCCTGCACCTATTATTGCAATTTTTGACATTTAATTTCCCTATCTTTAATAATTCTATAAATATATCTTACTAACAAAATAAGAAAATTAAAAATTATTTTTTGCTATGAAAATTAATTGGAATTATCCAACTTCGATGTGGGTAGGTGAAAACAGGGTTGAAGATATATCTAAAGCTTGTAAACAACTTGAGATTTCAAATCCGGTGTTTGTTACAGACAAAGACTTAATAAATTTAGATATGACTAATAAAATATTAATCAATTTAAAGAAAGAATTTAACCATCTCGCAGTATTTTCAAATTTTTCAGGAAATCCATTTGGAGAAAATGTTGAAGATGGAGTTAAAAGCTACAATCAATCAAAATGTGATGGAGTTATAGCATTTGGAGGCGGAAGTGCAATTGATGTTGGAAAAGCAATAGCTTTTATGTGTGGTCAAAAAAGACCCATTTGGGATTTTGAGGATATAGGAGATTACTGGACACGAGCAGACAGCTCAAAAATTTCAAACATTATTGCTATACCCACTACAGCAGGAACAGGCTCAGAAACTGGAAGAGCTTCAGCAATAATTAATAAAGAGTCAGGAATAAAAAAAATAATTTTTCACCCCAAAATATTACCTTCAATAGTAATTTTAGATCCTGCTCTCACAATAGATCTTTCTCCAAGGTTAACAGCAGCTACAGGCATGGACGCTTTAGCACATAATTTAGAGGCATTTTGTGCACCTGGATTTCATCCTATGGCTGATGGTATAGCTTTAGAGGGAATTAGATTGATAAAGAAATCTTTAAACGAAGTATTTAAAAATGGTCAAAATTTAGATGCAAGATTAGACATGCTTGCTGCATCAACAATGGGTTCAACCGCATTTCAAAAGGGACTAGGTGCGATACATTCTTTAAGTCACCCTGTTAATGCACAATTTAACGTTCATCATGGTTTATCTAATGCAATATTTATGCCTTATGTATTAACTTTTAATAAAAAAGAAATATCTAATAAAATAATTTCGATATGTGATTATATTGGTATAGAAAAATCATTTGAAAACTTTATTAAATGGATAATGGATTTACGACAAGAATTAAACATACCTCATAAATTATCAGATATTATTGATGAAAATAAAATTGATTTAGATATGTTATCAAAAATGGCATTTGATGATCCATCTACCAATGGAAACCCAAAAAAATTAGACATAAATCATATTAAAACTATGTATGAACACAGTATTTCCGGAAACCTTTTTTAATGAAAAATATATTACTTGTTGAGGGAAATTTAAGAGAGGTAAATCAAGAATTTACCGACAATGGGATCAAAACACATACTGAAAGTTTGAGAGAGAGCATAGATTATTTTACAAATAATTTAGAGATCGATACTGTCAATCCTTCATCTGATAATGATATTTTAAATAAGGTAAAAGATCTTAATAAATATGATGGATTAATTTGGGGTGGAAGTAGCTTAAATATTTATAGTAACACCATCGAGATAAGAAGACAAATAGATTTTATGAAAGAATGCCAAAAGAAAGTCAAAAATATTTTAGCAATTTGCTGGGGGCTACAGGTAGCTGTGACAGCAGCAGGTGGGGAAGTTAAAAAAGGTAACAATGGAGCTCACAGAGGTATTGCTCATGAAATTATAATAAATTCAGATGGATTAAAACATCTCTTGTATAAAGACAAAATACAAAATTTTAATACACCAGCATTTAATTATGATGAGGTTGTAACCTTACCCAAAGACGCAATTTTACTCTCATCAAATAAAGTTAATAGAGTAATGGGTTTAAATTTTAAAACTGAGGTAAGTGATATTTGGGGCATTCAATATCACCCTGAAATTACATATGAAAAAATGGTAACTTTGATTAATTTTAGAAAAGAGAGACTTCTTCAAAATAAATCTTTCAATAATGAGGAAGATATGATCTCGCACGTAAAAATTATAGAGGATGAAATAAAAATTTCTAATAAAGATTTGAGGATGAGAGAGCTTAGAAACTGGTTAAATTTTATTTAGTAATATTTTTGTATTAAAATAAACCTTCAATTTCACCATCATCGTTTAATTTAATTGAATCTGCAGCAGGAACTCTCGGAAGTCCAGGCATAGTCATGATTGCTCCACAAACAACAACAATAAATTCTGCTCCTGAAGAAAGTCTTATTTCTCTGACAGGCAAAACATGCCCAGTTGGTGCGCCTTTAAGATTTGGATCAGTAGAAAAACTGTATTGTGTTTTTGCTACACAAATAGGTAATTCTCCATAGCCTGCTTCTTCAAAACTCTTTAATTGATCTCTTATTTTTGTATCAGCAATCACTTTATCAGCTCTATAAATTTCTTTTGCAATTGTTTCTATTTTTTTAAATAGTGGCGTCTTACTTTCGTAAAGAAAATTAAACTTAGCATCTTTTTTTTCACACAAATCAACAATATGTGCCGCTAATTCTTTTGTTCCTTCACCACCGTTTGCCCAGTGTGTGCATAAACTTGCTTTAACACCCAGGTTTTCACAAAAATCAAT
The DNA here is from genome assembly GCA_902516435.1 of uncultured Pelagibacteraceae bacterium. GTDB lineage: Bacteria > Pseudomonadota > Alphaproteobacteria > Pelagibacterales > Pelagibacteraceae > Pelagibacter. The sequence goes on from CABXYF010000007.1 coordinate 8,580, forward strand.
CAATGCCTTGACCTCACTATCTGTATCTTTAATAAAATGATTAACTGCAATTGCTACTGGTAACCCAAATTTTTTTACGTTTTCTATATGCCTTTCAAGATTGACTAAACCTTTTTTTAAAGCCTCAACATTTTCATTTTTTAAATCATCCTTAGCAACACCACCATGCATTTTTAAAGCTCTAATTGTTGCTACGATGACAACACAATTTGGTTTCAAATTAGATTTTCTACATTTAATATCTAAAAACTTTTCTGCCCCTAGGTCGGCTCCAAAACCAGCTTCTGTTACAACATAGTCTGCAAGTTTTAACCCAGTTTTGGTTGCAATAACTGAATTGCATCCATGTGCAATATTTGCAAAAGGGCCACCGTGAATAATTGCTGGATTATTTTCTAATGTTTGAGTTAAATTTGGTCTGATTGCATCTTTTAATAATACAGTCATTGGGCCGTGAGCTTTCAGGTCTTTTGCATAAACTGGTTTTTTATCTCTAGTATAAGCAATTGTTATGTTGCCAATTCTTTTTTCTAAATCTTCCAGATCATTTGATAAACAGAAAATTGCCATTATTTCTGATGCAACCGTAATATCAAATCCATCTTCTCTAGGAAAACCATTTGCTACGCCACCTAGGTTTATATTTATTGATCTTAATGAACGGTCGTTCATATCCATAACTCTTTTCCAAACAATACGTCTTACATCGATATCTAATTTATTGCCCCAATAGATATGATTATCAATTAATGCTGACAATAAATTATGTGCTGATGTAATTGCATGAAAATCTCCAGTGAAATGAAGATTTATTTGTTCCATAGGAACTACTTGTGCATAACCACCACCTGCCGCACCACCTTTCATACCAAAAGAGGGACCTAAGCTTGGTTCTCTTAAACATACAATCGATTTTTTTCCAATTTTGTTTAGACCGTCATTCAAACCTACTGAAGTAGTGGTTTTACCTTCGCCTGCCGGTGTCGGTGTTATCGCAGTTACTAATATTAGCTTACCATCTTTATTTTTTAGGTTGTTTAAATATTCTAAATTTATTTTAGCTATATGTCTTCCCATAGGACTAAAGGCGTGATTTTCATCTGGAACATTTACTTTTGCCAATATCTCTTGTATTGGCTTCATTTTTGCTTCTCTAGCTATTTGTATGTCTGATTTAATGTCGCTCATTAGAGTCCTTTTTTATATTTAGTTGCAAGATTAGTATCTCTTTTTAATGTCTTTGGAAACTTCTAAAAAATATATATAAAAAAAATAAGAACTATTTATATTCTTTGTTATAAAATTATCTCATGCAAAAATATTCTATATTTAATTTAGTAAAAAACGCATTTTCAAATCATGAAAACTGGGATTTAGCTTGGAAGGATCCTGCCCCAAAAGAAGAATATGATGTAGTTATTATTGGTGGGGGTGGCCATGGGCTTGCTACTGCCTATTATCTCGCAAAAGAACACAATATTACAAAGGTAGCAATTATAGAAAAAGGTTGGATAGGTGGGGGGAATGTTGGAAGAAACACAACGATAATTAGATCAAACTATATGCATGATGAAAACGCTCTTTTCAGTGAGTTTGGAATGAATTTGTGGAGAAACATGAGCCAAGATTTAAATTACAATGTGATGTTCTCTCCAAGAGGAATTATAAATCTTGCACACTCAGATGCGCAAATGAATGCCTACGCAAGAAGAGGAAATTCAATGAGATTAAATGGTATTGATGCAGTTTTATTGAATCGAGAACAAGTAAAAGAAATAATACCGATGGCAGATTTTTCAGAAAATGTTAGGTTTCCAATTTTTGGTGGATTAATGCAACCAAGTGCTGGTACAGCAAGACATGATGCTGTTGCTTGGGGTTATGCACGTCAGGCAGACTCTATGGGAGTTGATATAATTCAAAATTGTGAAGTAACAGGTTTTGATGTAACTGCAGGTAAGATCAATGGAATAAGGACTTCTCGTGGAAATATAAAAACTAAGAAAGTTGGTTTGTGTGTAGCAGGAAGCACAAATATTTTAGCTGAAAAACTAAATATGACTCTACCAATAGAAACTCATCTTCTCCAAGCATGTGTTTCTGAACCTGTTAAACCAGTTTTAGATAGAGTAGTGACTTTTGGTGCTGGTCATTTTTATATTAGCCAATCTGATAAAGGTGAAATGGTAATGGGTGGAGATCTTGATGGATATAATAGTTATGCTCAAAGAGGAAATTTGCCAACTCTTCAACATGTGTTGAAGGAAGGGATTGCGATGATGCCTTTTCTAAGCAAATTGAAAATGCTTAGAACCTGGGGTGGCATAATGGATATGTCAATGGATGGTTCACCTATAATCGACAAAACACATATTGATGGTTTGTATTTAAACTGTGGCTGGTGTTATGGAGGTTTTAAAGCAACACCTGCATCCGGTTGGACATTTGCTCATACAATTGCTCAAGATAGAGTTCATGATCTAAATGCTGGATTTAGTTTAAATCGATTTAGCACAGGCCATTTAATTGATGAAAAAGGACTTGGCACGAAGACTTGGATATCTTAAATGCTACATATTAAATGTCCTCATTGTGGGATGAGATCTCAAAATGAATTTTCTTACGGTGGTGATGCTAGCGTAAAAAGACCAGAGCTTAATAAAGAAATCACTGATGAAGAATGGGATAACTTTGTTTATAACCGAAAAAGTTTAAGAGGTAAGCATTTAGAATTATGGCAACACTTATCTGGATGTAGACAATGGATTAAGGTTGAGAGAGATACTGCTACCCACGAAATATTTAATACTTACAAAGCTGAAGAGGAAATATCTTAATGTCTCAAAATTTTAGATTAGAAAATGGTGGACTAATAAATAGAAATAAAAAGTTATCATTTAAATTTAATGGAAAAAAATACTTTGGTTACGAAGGAGATACTTTAGCATCAGCTTTAATTGCTAATGGAGTTCATTTAGTAGGCAGAAGCTTTAAATATCATAGACCAAGAGGGTTTTTTGGAGCAGGTGTAGATGAGCCTTATGCAATGGTTCAATTATATAGAAACAATGAAACAGAGCCCAACGTAAAAGCTACAGAGCAGGAGCTTTTTGAGGGACTAGAGGCTAAAAGTGTAAATTGTTGGCCTAGTGTAAACTTTGATATTGGTGCGATTAATAATTTTTTAAAAATTTTTCTACCTGCAGGTTTCTATTATAAGACTTTCATGTGGCCTAAAAGTTTTTGGTATCGAGTTTATGAACCTTTTATTAGAAAAGCCGCTGGTTTAGGTGTCGTTTCTACAAAACATGATAAAGAAAGGTATGAGCACAAATATGAATATTGCGATTTATTAATTGCAGGTTCAGGTCCATCAGGTTTAGCAAGTGCATACGCGGCAGCAAAAAATGGTGCGAGAGTAATTTTAGCTGAGGATAAACCAAGATTTGGTGGGTCGTTATTAACTAGTGATGTAAATATTGGAAATCAATCAGGTGATGATTGGGCAAATAGTATTATTTCAGAATTAAAACAAATGCCAAACGTAGTTGTTAAAAATAGATCTCAAGTTTTTGGTTACTATGATCACAATATGTTAGTGATGTCAGAAAAAGTTAGTGATCATCTTCCAAAAACAAAAAAATATCATCCGAAACAAAGACTTTGGTATATTAGGGCAAAAGAAGTTTTAATTTCTTCTGGATCAATTGAAAGACCATTAGTTTTTGGTAATAACGATACTCCTGGTGTTATGTTGTCTTCAGCTGCAAAAGAATATTTAAAAGTATATGGTGTTTTAGTTGGTAAAAATCCATTAGTTTTTACAAATAACGATAGCGGATATGAGACAGCGATTGAATTTAAAAAAAATGGAATTAACCCTATTATTTTAGACTCTAGGGTAAACCCAAAATCAGAAATAATTGATGAAGCTATTAATCTAGGTATTAAAATTCAATTTTCTTATGTTGTTATTGCTGCTCAGGGATATAAAAAAGTAAGATCAGCAGACATCGCAAAAATTTCAGATGATAAAAAGAAACTTGGTGCAATTGAAAATATTAAGTGTGACTGTATTTGTGTTTCAGGTTTTTGGACACCAACTATTCATTTAGCCTCACAATCAGGGAACAAAACAAAATTTAAAGAGGAAATTGATGCTTTTGTACCTGGAAAGTCTAAGCAGAACGAAACGACCTTAGGTGCTGCTAATGGAGTTTTTACATTAGAAGAAACTCTACAAAGCTCATTTATAGCAGGACAAGATTTGTCAAAAAAAATAACAAATAATGATAATAAAATTTCTTTACCAAATGTTGTTGAAAAGAAATCTTCCCAACACGATAAGTTTTGGTGTGTACCTATGCCTGAAGGAAAAAATTATAAAAGATTTTTAGATTTTCAAAATGATGTTGCAGTTTCAGATATTGAGATAGCTTTAAAAGAGGGTTATCGATCCATAGAGCATGTTAAAAGATATACAACTCTTGGAATGGCAACTGATCAAGGTAAAACAAGTAATTTGAATGGACTTCAATTAGTTTCTGATATTGAAAATAAAGTTATACCTGCAGTGGGTCATACTACTTTTAGACCTCCATATACCCCGATATCTATTGGAGCAATTGTAGGTAGGGAAGTTGGAAAACATTCCAAACCTACTCGTAAATCTCCAATGCATTCATGGCATAAAAACAATAATGCCGTATTTGTTGATGCTGGAGTTTGGTTAAGACCAAGATATTACAAACAAGGTAAAGAAACTCTTTTTGAGGCATCAAAACGAGAAGCTAAAAATGTTAGAACAAATGTTGGAGTTTGTGATGTTACTACTTTAGGAAAAATTGATATTAAAGGTCCTGATGCAGCAGAATTTTTAAACAGAGTTTATACAAATGCTTGGTTGAAGTTACCTGTTGGTAAAGCAAGATATGGAGTGATGCTCAGAGAGGATGGTATAGTTATGGATGATGGAACAACAACCAGGATATCTGAAAATCATTATCATATGACAACTACTACAGCTCAAGCAGCAAATGTACTCTCGCATCTAGAGTATTATCTACAACTTGTTTGGCCTGAATTGAACGTCAATGTAGTTTCTACGACTGAACAATGGGCAGGCGCAGCAATAGCAGGTCCAAAATCTAGAAAGTTATTAGAAAAATTATTTCCCTATAACGATGTTTCAAACGAGGCTCTGCCTTTCATGGGCTATATGGAGGCAGATCTTTTTGGAGTTAAAGCTAGAATTTTTAGAATTTCATTTTCAGGTGAATTAGCTTACGAGGTAAATGTAAAGTCTGATAATGGAAATTTTATGTGGGAAAAAATAATTGAACTAGGTCAGGAATTTGAACTTCAACCTTATGGAACAGAGGCATTATCAACTTTACGAATTGAAATGGGGCATGTTGCTGGGTCAGAACTTGATGGAAGAACTATTTCTTATGATACATCATTAGAGGGATTAATAAGTAAAAAGAAAGACTTTATTGGTAAAAGATCATTAAATAGAGAGGCTTTTACCTCTAGCGATAGGCAAAAGATTGTTGGAGTTGTTCCTTTAGATAAAAAAACTAGTATACCTGAGGGTTCTCATTTAGTGAAAGATGCTAAGGCCCCTCTACCAAATAAAAAATTAGGACACATATCTGCTTCATGCTGGAGTGTAGAGTATGACAATCCTTTCTCTCTAGCGATTTTGAAGGATGGAAAAAATATGATTGGAGAAAAATTATTTGTTATGTCTCCATTGAAAAACAAAGTAATTCCAGTTGAAATCGTTTCATCACATTATGTAGATCCAAAGGGAGAAAGAGTTAGGTCATGAGTTTAATATCAGCTTTAGAAAATATTCATCAAAAAGGGCAATTCGGTGATTATGAGGGAAAAAGCGAAAAAAATTTAATTAAAATTTCAGAAATAAAAAATTTAATTATTTTTCAAATTGTTCAATATAAAAATTCAAATGTTTTATGTGAAGAAGTTAAAATAGATAACTTAAAATTAAGTTCAAAAGTTCTATCTGTAGTAAGTAATGAAAATACTCGAATTCTTTGGAACGGGCCACGAAATTGGCTTATCATGACTAATACAAAAGAAGTTCTTAGTGAAATTAGGAAGAATTTTAGTGAAAAGGATTTTGCAGTCACAGATATTTCGCATTCAAAATCAATTATTGAGCTAGAAGGTGATGAATCGAAGGAAGTTTTAAAAAAAGGATGTCCCTTTAATTTCAATGAATTTTATAAAAATAATTGCCTAAACTCTACATTTAATGGAATGTCAATAATTGTTGACATGATAAATGATAAACCTGATAAATTTAGAATTTTTTCTCTAAGAAGTTTTGGAGAGTCTCTTTATCATTCATTAACTGACGCATCTCTAGAATTTGGCTATATAGGCAAATAATTTAATCCCTTGTAGCTATATAAACTCCAATTGTTGCAATTAAGAAACCTAAAAAATCTAATTTACTTAGGCTCTCATTTAAAAAAAGCCAAGCCATAAACGCAGAGGTAGGTGGTATTAAGAAAAAAATAGATACAGTTTTACTTGCAGAATTTTTTTTTATTAAAAACATTAGAATTGTAAAAGCTCCAAATGACACTAAAAAAACTTGATGACTCATCGCAATTAAAAAAGTAGTTGATAAATCAATGTATGGCTCTGCAAAAAGAATAATAATTATAATATGAAAAACAAATCCTCCCAAAGCTTGGTTCATATTACTCACTGATAAAGGTAAATTATTACTTAATTTTTTTTGCCAAATGGTCGATGTTGTTATAGCTATTAATGCTATTATTGTTGAAACTAATCCAATAGTTGGAATTTCTGAGCCTATATCAAGGCCCAAGACTATAGCTGCGCCAGAAAAACCTAAAAGAACTCCAATCCATTGTTTTATAGAAACTTTTTCATTTAAAAGTGGCCCGCTCAATGCATTTGTAAGTATAGGTTGAAGAGTCACTATAAGTGCAGCAATTCCTGTTGGCATACCTTTTGATATTGAAAAAAAAACACCTCCAAGATAAATACCATGAAAAAGAACACCACTTAAAAAAGATTCTAAAAAATTTTTTCTATCTGTAAAAATTTTTTTTTTAGAATAAATTGAAAATAAAAAAAAACCCAATGCAACCAGTGCAAATCTAAAAGCAAGTGCTGAAAATGGTTCACTATTATCTATAATTGGTTTAGTGGTAATAAATGCTGATGACCAAAGTAGAATAAAAATAAATGGAAAAACTTTGACCATTTTCGTTTTATAGTTAATTATTTAGCTTAGTCTTAAAAATAATACTCATTTTGAACTAGTTCTATCTTGAGTTGTATATTAAAATAAGTATTTATTAAACAATTACCATGAAAAACGTAAAAATATTTTTTTTTATTTTTTGTTCAATATTTTTATCAGGATGTATTCAAACAACATCTCTTTTAGGTCCAGGAATTACTGTTGCTGCTACAGGAAATATATTTCAAGCAGGTTTTCAATATGGCGCTAATTCTGCAATAAAAAAGGAAACTGGTAAAGATGTCTTATCTCATATTAAAGATACAGTTGATGAGCAAAACAAAAAAAAAAATTTTCATGCTAAGTTAAAAAAGATATTAGAAAATAGAATAATTGCTACTAGGCAGAAACTACAACCTTATTAATTCAAGATATCTAATTTAATTAAATTTTTTTGCTTTGTTTCTTTGCACCACATTTCATAACTTTCACAAACACGCCAGAGATGATCAAAAGCTCTTTGAGATATTTCTAATGGAAAATGACTTTTAGTATAATAAAGTTTAGGAATTTTCATTAACAGCTTTACCATAGAATCTTTTTGTACTTCCAATAACCTTAAAGTTTCATCAGTAATTTTTTTTCCGGTAATACTATCAATAAAATTATTTTTCTCTAAATCTTGAAACCATTTGTCGTGAAATTCACCAGAGCTAATAAATTCATAATCTTTAGATGTCATGAATATTTCAAATGCATGAATATTATTTATTTCTGGATTTTTGTTTTTAATTTCAATTATTTTAAAATAAATTAACTCAGCAACTCTGAGCACATATGGCTTTTCAATCTTTGACTTCATAATTTAATTTTTATGTTTAGCCATAGCAGATTCAGCTAAAATAAGATTTGGATCTAAGAATATTTTAGAAGATTTTATATTTTTAAATGATTTGAAAGCAAATATTGCTATTGGAAGCTCTGTACACCCTAAAATAATTTTTTTGCATTTCATGCCAATTAAATAGTTTATTGCAGGTTTGATTGCTTTTTCTGCAGCTTTAACGTTGCCCATTTTTACAAATTTAATTGCTTTGTTGACTGAGTTTTTTTGAATATTTTCTTTGGGTTTCAGAAGATTATAATTTTTATCAAAAAAATTATTATAAATGCCAGTTTTTAAAGTGCCTTCAGTTGCAAGTAATCCTACTTTTGAATTTTTTCTGCAATTTTTTTTTGTAAATTTAAAAACCTCTTTTGGCATATTTACTATTGGTATATTTATTTTTTTCTGCAAATCATCATACCAGTAATGTGCTGTATTACAGGGTATTACAATGAACTTGCATTTATTCTTTTCTAGCAATTTACAGCCAGTAAGCAAACTTTTTAAAACTCTTTCATATTTTAGTTTACTATTTTTGTTAGTAGACTTATTTAAAAGACTCTTAGTTTGAGATCCAATTGATTCAGGTCTACCAGGAATATTAGATTTATTGTATAGTAAGAATAAAGGATATTCTTGATCTATTTTTCCTCTATTTAAAACTGCAAGCTTGTTACAAAAATCAAGTCCTGCTTGAGTTCCCATTCCTCCTAAAATTCCAATCATAGTTTTTAAAATTAATTTATAAATTTTGTACTTAATTTTTATAAATATAAATTGTGTTTAAACATTGGTTTTTTAATTTTGGTATTGGCTGAAAATAAAAAACTAAATAATTTAATTATTTTTTCAGCCAATAGGAAGTGTGAAATTATGCAGTTTTTAAGTTAACTGCTGAAGGACCTTTAGGACCATCTTCAACATCGAAAGTCAAAGCTTGACCCTCATCTAAACCGTTCATACCAGCATCTCTTACAGCTGATACATGTACGAACACATCTTTTTCTTTATCTTCTCTTTCAATAAAACCAAAACCTTTGGTTGGATTGAACCATTTTACTTTTCCTTGTAGACTCATATTTATCTTCTTACTTTTTGTTATGTTTATTAATTACTTATAATTAAGTAATCATGGCTTTGTTTAGATTTTGTTGGGTTTTGTCAACAAAATATGTTGTAAATTAAATATTTTATTTAATATGTGCTAATAATTTTACTTAAATAGACTGAATTGATATCTTTTTTGTAGTGAGCAAATGGTTCGCATACTTTAAAATCACATTTTTCAAAAAGTTTTCTAGCAGGTAAAAAAAAATTTCCCGCACCAGTTTCAACACTTACTCTTCTAATTTTAAGCATTTTTGACTCATTAATTAAATGATTAATTACTTTGATACCATAACCTTGGTTTCTAAAATTGTTATGAACTCTTATAGATTTAAACTCTCCATGTCCTTCTTCTAAGAATTTTAAAGCCCCGCACCCAATTAAATTTTCATTCTGCCACAAACTCCAAAATTTAATTGATGTTACTTTTAGTCCTGGAATATCTAAGACATGTGCACTCCCTTTGGGGGAAGCAGCTCTTAGCTCAATAAAGTGTTTCGTAAGAAGCTCATGAACTTCTTCGTTATCAAAATTACCCTCTAAAGATTTTAACATTTATATTAAAATAGTAATGTGTCCCATTTTCCTTTTTTCTTTAATCTCCTTTTTTAAATAATCAAAAAAGAATTCATTATTTTCTAATTTAGGCAAATTTCTGTAATGAGATATTTGATCACCAATCAAATTAATCATCTTTGCATTTGAAATTTTTTTAAGTGGTATTTGTTCTAATCCACAAACAGCACGCACATGATTCTCAAACTGACTAACATTAAATGCATTTATTGTTAAATGACCCGAATTATGAACTCGAGGTGCAACCTCATTTACATAAAGATTGTCATTTCTATCAATAAAAAATTCCACACAAAGTGTTCCTATATATTTTAGCTCTTCAGCAATTAACATAGCCCATTCTTTTGATTGATTAAAAATTTTTTCGTTTATATCAGCTGGAATTTTTGATTGTTTTAGTATTTGATCTTCATGTGTGTTTTCTATTGGCTCATAAATTTCATATTTATTATTACTAAATCTAGTTATAATTATTGAAATTTCTTTTTTAAGTTTTACTAACTTTTCTAAAATATATTCTTTAGAAAAATCAATATTTAATGAATTTAATTCTTCGCTAGAATTTATTGGATACTGTCCTTTTCCATCATAACCCAAAGTTGTTGTTTTCAATATACCTGGTAAAAAGTCCTCCAATGCATCGATATCAGATTTTTTATCAATCGATACATATCTTGTAGTTCTAATATTTAACTTATTAATGAAATCTTTTTCTGCTAAACGATGTTGAATTAGTCTGTTAACAGATGGTTTTGGTAGGACGGCCTTTAATTTATTAATCTCATTAAGTGTTTCAAAAGGTATATTTTCAAATTCGTATGTAACTAAATCAACCTGATTTACAAATTCTATTATTCTATTTTTGTCATCATAATTACCTGAAATAAACTTATTACAAAAATTTTGAGCTGGGGCATCTACATCGTCACAAAAAACTATAGTTTTAATTTTTAATTTTTTAGCTGCAATAGCAAGCATACTTCCAAGTTGACCGCCCCCTATAATACCTAGAGTAGTATCTGACATTTATTTAGGTTTTTTTTTAACTGATTTAGTTTGATTGGATCTCCAACTTTTCAATTTTTTCTTTACTGAAGTATTATTATTGGCAATTATTGACGCTGCAAGTAAAGCGGCATTAATTGCTCCATCTTCACCAATAGCTAGTGTTCCCACAGGTATTCCTTTTGGCATCTGAGCTATTGATAATAGACTATCCAAACCTTTTAATTTTTTACTTTCGATCGGTACTCCAAGCACAGGAACTGAGGCTAGCGCAGAGATCATTCCAGGCAAATGTGCTGATCCACCTGCACCAGCTATGATAACCCCGACACCATTTTTCTCTGCATTTGATGCGAAATCATACATTCTATTTGGAGTTCTATGTGCTGATATAATTCTCGTCTCGTAAGAAACACCGATTTTTTTTAGTACTTTTTCTGCTTTTCTCATTGTTCTGTAATCAGTCTGACTGCCCATTACTATTGAAACTTTGAGTAGCTTATTTTTTTTCATGAAAATTTTGATCATAATGTTTATTTCAAAATTAACTTAAAATTTCAATAAAATTAATAGTATTTAAAAAACATATTGATTAATGTTAAATTTAATATGAATTATAAAATTGATAACTTGCAATATTGTAATTGGTCTAGAGAAACCTTCGAATTCAATAGATCTGCAGGTCTTGATGCAGTTCACGTTACAATAGTTTATCATGAAGATTACAATGAGTTTTTAACTGAAATTAAAAAATGGCAAAAACTTTTTAAAGATAATTCAGATATCATATTTCAAGGCTGGGATTACAGAGATATAGAAAAAGCAAATAAAGAAAAAAAAACAGCAATTTTTTTTGGTTTTCAAAATTGTTCGCCTATTGAGGATGATATTAAATTAGTTGAAAAAATACATAAATTAGGTTGTCGATTTATGCAGCTTACTTATAACAACCAATCATTATTAGCTACTGGTTGTTATGAAAAAATAGATAGTGGAATTACCAATTTTGGTCGTGAAGTTATAAAGGAAATGAATAGAGTGGGAGTGGTAATTGACATGTCGCATTCAGCTGAAAAAAGTACAATTGATGCAATCGAATTAAGTCAAAAACCGATAGCAATAACTCATGCAAATCCAAATTTTTGGCATGCTGCAAAAAGAAACAAGTCATCTGATTTGTTGAAAATTTTGAGTGATAGTGGAGGTATACTTGGATTGTCTCTATATCCCCATCATTTAAAGGATAACACAAATTGTACTTTGGAGAGCTTTTGTGAAATGGTTGCTAAGACAGCTGAAATAATAAATATAAAACAGATAGGTATCGGGTCTGATCTTTGCCTTCAACAACCTGACAGTATTGTTGAATGGATGAGAAACGGAACATGGTCTAAAAGTACGAATTTTGGCGAGGGTACAAAAAAAAAACCTGGCTTTCCAAAACAGCCTCACTGGTTTCAGGACGCAAGAGGTTTTTCAAATATTGAAAAAGGACTAAAAAAAGTTGGATTTTCTGACGAAGAGACAAATGGAATACTTGGAAATAACTGGTACAATTTTTATAAACTAATATAGTTATGAGAGTTCAATTAAGAGATCCTAACACCATAATGAAATTATCAAGATTAGGATCATTTCATCAGTCTAAATTATCTTTTCTAAGAAGCTTTCTTTATGAATTTAAAGACTGGAAATATAAAAGAGATTTATTCAATTTAAACAAATTTGGTTATGGAGAAGCAGTTTATTCTTTTACAAAAGATAAAAGAACTTATTCGTTAATTTGTTTTGCAAATGAGATTAAAGACAATGAAAGATCAGATAGAGTAATTGCTACAAAGTGGGATGCGGCATTTACATTACATGATGGTGTTCCTTCTCAAAAAGATATTGATAGACTTAAAAATGAAGTACCAAAGCAGGAAGTTGGTAGACTTTCCTTTAAAGAATTAACGTTGTCTAGAGCAAATAAATCTATCCGAGTATTCAATCATGTCGTTGAAAAATTAAGTGAAGGTAAACAACCAGATTTAGAATTGTTATCAAAGGTTGGATATTTGTATAGAACAACTGCTGTATATGGATCTGGAAAATTTGGCTTAGCAGATCGTTTTAGGATTAAAAATAGAGAAGAAATTAACGGACCTTTTAGACTTGAAATGATGCTTGTTTATTTAGTCAGACAATTCACATTTGATCAAGTAAATCATGTTGCTCACAACAAAAACCCCAGTAAAGCTATTCTATTAGATAAAAAGATTTGTAAAAATTTAGGTATTGGTAATTCTACTGGATTAGGTATGGCCCCATTTATTGTAAATCATCCAACTTTACTGAATAATTGGGTATTAAGCAGGGAGATAGCTTTAAAAAAAATTAGAGAAATAAAAAAAGTTAAGAAAAAAGAAAGTAATTTATTTATTGTTTGTATTAAAAAATCTCTAACAAATATTACCAGCTGGAATACTGATAGTGAGTATCAGCAAATTAAAATTAAAAATCTATTAAGAGATATAAAAAAATTTATCGCTTTTATCGATAAATCTTTTGATTTTGAAGACGAATATCCTTTTAACAAAATATATCTTTGGCTAGAAAAAGAAGCTTGTGAGGAGTGTATTGAGTACGTAGTTTCTATAATGATGGAGCCTTATAATGAAATAACTAATTCGTTAGTAAGCCAGATGAGTTCAGAGGAGGATAAATATTTCACCATTCCAAGCAATAGGACACTAAATGATTTACAAAATATTATTGAAAAAAAATATTCTAATATTTTGAAAATAAACTTTGAAAATAAACAAAATACACAAAACTTTTGGTTTATTTCTAAAAATAAAGAAGAGCCTAGACTAGCTGATAGATTTGAAGAAAGTGGATCTGAATTAGAACAACCACTTGCAATAGCTAGAGATGTAAAAAAACTTTATGAAAAAATATTAGACACACAGCATAATTCTACTATTGCAGAATTTTTGTTTAAAAATTCTGAGCTTAGACATATAGTTAGGAGAGTATTTATTGTTGAAAAATTTCCATACTCTGAGATACAGGATAATACTATAGGTAAAAATATAATGCCTATAGACATGCTAAGGTTAAAGTTATCATTTTTTGGAGCTTTAAAATTTGATCCACGATCGGATAAATGGTTAAGAATTTGTATGTTTCAAGGAGCGCCATTGCCTAATGAATTAAAAAACTATGACGAACAGTGGGTCTATAAAACAAATATATAAAAAATGAAATCCTTAAGCGAAATCGAAACTATAGCTAAAAGAGCTTCAAAAGCTGCTGGTTTTTCCTGGGGAGAGTCTGAGGAAATTGGTAAATGTATAAGACAACTAGAGATGTTTGGTTTACCAGGAATTAAACATCTAAATTCTTATTTTCATGAAAGACAAAAAAACATTTATGAGAATTTAGGTCTTATAAAGTTATCAAACTCCTCTTCTTCAAATCCGTATTGTCCAATTATTTTAGGAATTGGATTTTTAGATCAACTAAAAATAGTTGAAAATTATGAAAAAATTTACTTTTCTAGTATTGCCTACCCAATTATTTTTTTATCATTTTTGAGTAGATCTTCAGAAATTATTGGAAAAAAAATTAATGTTAAATTTGATCAGAAAGAAATCTTACTAAATTTAAATGTAAATATTTATTCTAATTTTTTAAATCTAGATTTTCCTAAAAGCTCTAAAAATTTAGAAATAAATATTATTGAAAATAAAGATAACTTTAGTGATGATGAATGGAAAAGTTTATATAAATTATCTGAAAATACTTTTGTAGAAGAGACTGATAGTTTAAAAAAAGGTGCCGCGGGAGCAGGTTTAACAGATAATGACTAAAGATTTAGAAAAAAAAGCTATAGATAGGAAAGACAACGATTTAAATAATATCTGTGAAGAGTGTAGAAAAGAGGATGAAACTGTATTTCAAAATCTAATAATGACTGGGTTTAAACTTTGTAAATCTTGCAGGGTCTCTAAAACTATTTTCCCAATTTAACTTATTTGATTCATTGGTAGCATATTCATTCTACTCATCACAAAAGAAATAGATAAAAAAGCTATTATAAGAAATGATAAGAGAATAATACCGAAAGATTTGAAATTAGATTTAAGGTTTAAAATTTGCTTTGTTGAAATTATTAAACCAGCAAATATCCAAAACTGTGTAAGAAATATTATTGGTATCATTAAATCTGGTGTCACTGCAAAAAATCTAAGTAATCCAGGAGCATGAGCATAACCAACTGCTGTTAAAACTTTTTTAAAAGAAACTTTTGTTTGTTTATCTGGAAAAAGTTTTACACCAATTACATAAATAAAGATTGCCCACACCAACCAAGTAATAATCGCTGTAAGCCCTGACATAGCAATTGCAGTTTTAATTATGGTATTCGCTGCAACTGCACCAGCTATTCCATCCAAAATCATTATTATACCAGCAAAATAAATTGAGGGTTCACCAAAATTTTTATTATCTGAATAAAGTGTCTTATCTAATTTTATTGATTTAAAAATTATATTTAAAAATTCACCAAACATTAATTCAACTTTTTTTTATTCTTTTGAGCTTTATATGAAACTATTAACGGAAATACTATTAAAGCAATCCCAATAGTAATACAAATTGCTATTAAAAATACCTTTGTCATTAAATTTGTGGGGGAGGTAAACTTTACTCCCCCGTAATATTTTTAGCCTTTTACAACTTCTCTTGTGTTAGCGTTAAAAGACTCTTTAAATGGAATATCAACTACAACAGCATCCACAGGGGCACCTGGAGTACTAGAGTATTTCTCTGGTAAATGAACTTTAAATTTAGTTCCAATCTTACCTTTTGGAAATCCATTTGAGTTTAAAGTTCCGTCATATGGCACATATCCCATAGCAATGTTTTGTTTTTTCTCAGGATGATACCAAGGAGATGTAATAAATCCAACTGGATCACCTCCACCTTCTGGTGAAATTAACCAAAAGTCAGGAGCATAATCATCTACTGGCTTTCCTCCAAACTCAAGTCCAACCAATTGAAGTTTATATGGCTTGTTTCCTGCTTGCAGTTCAGCTTTCATTTTCTCTAAAGCTGGTTTACCAACATAATCTGCTTTTTTATTCCATTCACCTTTACCAGATAATGAAACTTGATAGCCAAGATTGCATTGAAATGGATTATGTTGAGCATCCATGTCTTGACCCCAGGAAAGTATACCTGCTTGAATTCTTCTATGATGAGCTGGAGCAATAACCATTAAGTTATGAGCTTTTCCTTTTTCAAGAACAGCATTCCACATATCATCAGCATATAAAGTAGAATTTCTAAGATATATTTCATAACCAGCTTCTCCTGAGAAACCAGATTGAGAAATAACAACATCTCTTCCACCAACTTTCGCTTCAGCTAAACCATAAAAAGGCATATTATCAAAGTCAACATGATCTCCACATAGATCTTTCATCAATGCTTTTGCTTTAGGTCCTTGTATTTGAACTGGACTGACATCAATTTCTTCGATAGTACAATTATATCTTCCATCAGCATTGACGCCTTGAAGATACATTCCAATATCAGAATCTGATAAAGAAAACCAAAATTCATCCTCTGAAATTCTCAAAAGAATTGGATCATTTAATACTCCACCATAAGCATTACATAAAATTACATACCTTGCTCTCATTGGAGAAATTTTAGTTGCATCTCTTGTAATTACATAATCTGTAAATTTTTCTGCATCAGGACCTTTAACTCTTATTTGTCTTTCAACAGCAACGTTCCACATTGTTACATGATTTACAATAGCGTCGTACTCTACCATTGCACCACCATCTTCAGGTTTTACATAACCTCTTGGATGATAAATTCTATTATATACAGTTGCTCTCCAACAACCTTCTTTCATTGATAAATGCCAATAAGGGGACTTTCTTACCCTCGTTGAAATTAACATTTCAACTTTAGTTGGCCCACTTTGTCTTAAATTATATGGTACTTCTCGATCAGATTGATCAACAGAAGTAAAATGTTTTAATTTAGTATAGTCAAATTCATTAGACATAACTATTCTCCTTCAACCACTTGTTAGTTTCCTTCAAGCCGCCGAATGTATAAATGTGGAAGTTATCAGTATGCGATTTAACTTTCCCAATTAAATCATTAGGGTCTTTAGGTTTCAATAAATCTAATGCCTTAGTAAAATTAGATTTAAGAAAGTTTATGGAATTTTTTGCCCCAACAATATTAGCAAATTTAATCAAGCTAGTTATTTTTAATGGCCCAGTAATTCCTACATGTACTGGTACGCTTTGTTTAGAAATAAAATCTATAATAGGCTGAGGATCAAGTAACCATTGAGTTACAATATAATCAGCGTAAGGCTTTTTATCTGTCATAGCTTTTTCTAAATCTGGATCGGATATATCAGGACTCCCCTCTGGATGTCCAGCAATTCCTATTTTCATCTTTTCAAAATAACCAGTCTCTAAAAGTTGAAACGAGCTATCAAATTTTCCAGCTGGCTCTCTTCCGCCCCCAATTATCAAAGCTTGCTTAACTCCACCATCTTTGCATCTATCAACGTAATCTTTAAGTTCCTTTTCGTCTAGCATAGATCTAGCTGGAAAATGCGGCACAGGATTAAATCCTTTTTTAACAAGCTCAATAGCTTTTGTTGCTGTCTCTTTATAGTCACCTCCAGGTAACATAGTAATATAAACATCACTTAAAGCTGGGACAGTATCGATGTCAGTTTTTGGTCCTATTTCTAATGAAAATTTCATTTTTAGGATCTTTATTGATTTATAAATATGAGTCTAGAAAATTCGATTACTGTGGCAACTCTATTTTTTAAGCTGACCTCGGTGCTTTTGAATTCTCTGGCCGTACTGTTGAGTAACTCTATCAAAGATTATCGCAAGTGCTACTATAGCAAGACCGTTCATCATACCAAGAGCGAGATATTGGTTTGAAATTGCTTGTAAAATAGGCACTCCTAGGCCTCTGACACCAATCATCGATGCTATAACGACCATAGCCAAAGCCATCATAATTGTTTGGTTAATACCCGCAAAGATTGTCGGTAAAGAAAGAGGAATTTGAACAGATCTTAGTTTCTGCATTGGTGTTGCTCCAAAAGCTTCACTTGCCTCTAACGTTTCTTTGTCAACTTCTCTTATTCCAAGATTTGTGAGTCTTACTATAGGTGGAAGGGCATAAATACACACCGCTAGCAGACCTGGCACTTTTCCAATACCAAGAAGCATAATTATTGGAATTAAATAAACGAAACTTGGAATAGTTTGCATCATGTCCAAAACGGGTAAAATTGTCTTCTCTGCTCTTGATGATTTAGACATTAAAACTCCGATTGGTATTCCTACTACTATGCAAACTAACGTTGAAACAGATATTATGGCAACTGTAGCCATACAATTTTTCCACATTCCAAAATATCCTATAACCAAGAAACATGCTATGGTTCCAACAACAAGTTTAATACTTCTAGATCCAATCCATGCAAGCAATGCAAAAATTCCTATAACTATGGGCCACGGACTACTAACTAATAATTTTTCTAACCAAATTAAAAAATATAAAAGGGGGTCAAAAAAACCCTCTATTGCATCTCCATATGCTCTTGAAAATTCTTTAAAACTAAAATCAATACTCTTCTTTAGCTCTCTTAACGCCGTTCTATCCATTACAGGGATTTTGCTAAAGAATTCCATAAATCTTTTTTATTTCAATCGAACCCGTTTTACAACGGGTTCGACAATTTTATTTAATTAAAGTGCTTTTTTGATTTTTTTAGCAGCTGAACTTGAAACCCACTTAGTCCACACATCTTCTTGTGTTTTTAAGAATTCAATAGCAGCATCTGCACCTTCAGCTTGGTTTTCACCCATCCAAACTAACATACCATTCATGACTGGTCCTGGATAAGTTCTTTTTTCAAGATACTTCATACCTTCTTTACCAGCTGTATTTTTGTAATTGTCAGTTGCAACAGTGTATACTTCAGATTTTACCCACGAAGATTTTAAAGGATTAGCACATTCTTGCTCTGGTTTTGACAAACAGTTATCCCAGTTATCTTTACCAGCATACTCACCCATATCTACGGCTTGCATGTTATATTTACCAATAATAGCAGTTGGCGACCAGTAATAACCAAACCAGTTTTCACCTCTTTCAGCAGCTTTTGCTATAGAACCATCTAATCCTGCAGCAGAACCTGTCTCAACTATCATCCATCCTTTAGCTTCCATTTCCCAAGCTCTAAAATGGTTTCTGTTACTTAATTCACAGTTCCATCCTGGAGGGCAAATATGAAACCCACCTTTTGAAGGATCTTCTGGATGTGGAAATAGATCAGGTCTTTTTAAAATTGCATCTGCAGTTGTTAATTCTGGATGCTTTTCTAAAGTTGCAGGTAGTACCCACCAACCTTCTCCAAGACCAGTGATTGGAGCTTTGTTAATTGAATGAAGTTTACCTTCAGCAACTGCTGCTTCTAACTCAACTTTAGCAGCATTAGCCCAAAATTCAGGGGCAATATCTGGCTCACCTTTTTCTTGCATTGATGTAAATGTAGGCATTGTTGAACCAGGAACTAATTCAACGGAACATCCATAACCTTCTTCAAGTATAATCTTATCTACTTCAGCCATGAAGTTTGCTGATGCCCAGTTCATATTAGCAATTGTTAATTTTCCACAAGCCGCGTTAGCTACACTTCCAAAAGAAGTTAAACCAAACACTAAAGCGAGTGAAAGCAGTATTCTTTTAATTTTCATTTATTTCTCCCAATGATTGTTAATTGAAACCATATGAACATAATAAAAAGTCAATTGCAAATTACATTCAACTTCAGATTGAAGTTAAATTGTCTTTTAAAGTGAATTTTTTAAATATAATGTTTTATTAATATGAAATTTTCATCAAATTTCTTTTTTAAAGAGTTTGTATATTTATTAAATTGTAAAACAGTTTTTCAACAAATCATTATCAGAGAGTCGTAATTCTCAAACTTTAATATTTAATTTTTAATTAAATAACAAAGGAGGTAAATGAAATTTAATAAAAAATTATCGGACATTGTAGATATTAGCAAAATTGAAGCTGTTAAAAAACCTATTGAAAAAGCACACGGTTTACCAAACGAATGCTATTTAAATGAAGATTATTTAAAACTTGAAAGAGAAAAAATTTTTCAAAATAATTGGACAATGATAGGTGTTGCAAGTTCAGTACCTAATCCAGGAGATGTTAAACCATTTAATCTTTTAGGAATTCCCATTTTGATTATTAGAAATAAAGATAATGAGGTAAAAGTTTTTCACAACGTTTGTAGCCATAGAGGATTTAAATTAATAGAGAAAGAGTGTAAATTAAAAAATGTTTTAAGATGCCCTTATCACTATTGGTCATATGATTTTAATGGAAATCTAGTTGCAACTCCACATATTGGTGGATTAGGAAAGCATGATGTAAAGGGTTTTGACAAAAATAAAAGTCATCTTAAAGAAATCAATTCATACATATGGATGGATTTAATTTTTATTAATATTAATTCAAATGCTCAATCATTCAAAGAGTTTATTAAACCTTTAGAAAATAGATGGTCAAAATTTATAAAAAAAGAAGATCAGGAGTTAATAAGACATTCTACTGATAACGGTTATTTTAATATGAAGGTCAATAGTAATTGGAAGTTTGCAATTGAAAATTATTGTGAAAGTTATCATCTCCCAAGTATTCATCCTGAGCTAAATAAAATTTCCAATATTTCGGATCATTATCATATAGAAGATAAAAATTTAAGTTTTTCTGGGCAAGGAAGTAATAAATATTCTCAACAATTTGAAGGTAATGTTAAATTTAATTGTTTTCCTAACTGGCCAGCCAATTTATATCAAAAAGCAGAATACGTATCACTTTATCCAAACGCAATGATAGGTATACATGTTGATCATTTTTATGTCTTTTGGCTTGAGCCAATCTCAAATTATGAAACAAAAGAACATTTTGAATTATATTATGTAGGTGAAGAAAGTGCATCCAGCGAAGAATATAAAGAAATAAGAAGAAAAAATTTTGAATTTTGGAAAGACGTTATGAATGAGGATATAATAGCAATAGAGGGAATGCAAAAAGGCAGAAGCTCTCCAGTATATAATGGGGGGAACTTCTCACCAATTATGGATACACCCACATTGATGTTTCACAAATGGGTTGTAACAAATTTAATGAGATGAAAGGGTAAATGATGAAAAAAAACTTAATTTCAAGACTGAATGAGGGGCCAGTTATATTTGCTGAAGGATATTTATTTGCTATGGAAAGAAGGGGGTATCTTTCTGCCGGCGCATTTGTTCCTGAGGTCGTCTTAGAACATCCTGATGTTGTAACACAATTGCATCGAGAATTTATTAGAGCAGGATCTGACGTTGTTCAGGCTTTCACATACTATGGTCATAGAGAGAAACTGAGAATTATTGGTAAAGAACACTTACTTGAACCAATGCAAAAAAATGCACTCCAAATTGCTAAAGATGCAGCTAAAGAATTTAAAAATTTAGACTTAATGGTATGTGGAGATGTCGCTAATACAAATGTATTTGATCCAAATGATAAATCTACATTTAAACAATGTCAAAAAATGTATGAGGAACAAGTACTTTGGGCAAAAGAGGCTGGAGTGGATTTTATAGTCGCTGAAACGATCAACTGGGTTGAAGAAATGAAAATAGCTCTAAAGGCAATTAAAGATGAGGGGTTAATTGCAGTTACAAATTATGCAATTCCTAGAGGAGATCTAACAAGAGATGGTTATACTGCAGGAGATGCGTGCAAAATTATAGAAGACCTCGGTGCAGATGTTGTTGGCCTTAATTGCTATAGAGGACCAGATATGACTATGAAATTATTGAAAGAAGTTAGAAAAAAAGTTTCATGTCAAGTTGCTGGACTTCCAGTTCCTTACAGAACCACTGAGGAAGAGCCAGGTTTTTTAAATCAAACAGATCATGGTTGTGATTGTATACCTGGTGGAAATGCCTTTCCTGTAGCATTAGATAATTTATTTTGCAATCGATTTGAAATGGCTGAATTTGCAAAAGAATGTGTAAAAGAAAAAATTAATTTAATAGGAATTTGTTGTGGGGCAGAAGCTCATCATGTCAGAGAAATGGCTGTAGCAGTTGGAAAAAAACCAATTGCAATGAAATATATGCCTGACATGAGTAAACATTTTCATCATGGAACAGACAAAACTTTAAAGAAAGTTAATAAGGAGATAAAATATTAAATAAATGCAAACTCATGCAAAAGTAGTAATTATAGGAGGTGGTGTTGTTGGATGTTCTATACTTTATCACCTCTCTAAATTCGGGTTAAAAGACTGTATTTTACTTGAAAGAAATGAATTAACTTCCGGTTCATCTTGGCATGCTGCTGGAAATGTTCATGTAATTTCTAATGATCCTAATATTTCAAGAATGATGGCCTATACTATTGGATTATATAAAGACATTGAAAAAGAGTCTGGTCACTCAGTTGGATTTAAACCTAGTGGAGGTTTTTATTTAGCGTCAAATGAAGTTTGGGCAGATTATCTAAAAAGAGAAAGATCCAAAGCTAGATATATGGGTCTTGATCAAGAATTTATTTCTTTAGAAGAAGTTAAAAAAAAACACCCATTAATTGATCCATCTAGATACTTATTGGCTTTGTGGGATCCCATTGATGGAGAAGTTGATCCTTCAGGAGTGACTTATGCATTTGCAAAAGCAGCTAAAGTCTTTGGTGGAAAATATTATACACATACTGTTGTTAAGGACACTAAACAAAAACGCGATGGTTCTTGGGATGTTATTACTGAAAAAGGAAATATTAATGCTGAAATAGTTATAAATGCTGGAGGACTATGGGCTAGAGAAGTTGGCCAATTGGCTGGATTAAATCTTCCAGTTCAGCCAATGGAACATCATTATTTAATAACTGAAACTATTCCAGAAATTGAGGCAATGGGAGAACAAAGGTTGCCTATAGGTACTGATTTTGAAGGGAATATTTATTTTAGACAGGAAGGAAAAGGACTGTTGCTTGGAACTTATGAACCAAAATCAACTCCTTGGAAAGTTGAAGGAACACCTATGAATTTTGGTCATGAATTATTGGAACCAAAATTAGATAATATTCAGGATAGGTTAGCAATTGGTTTTGAACGAATGCCTTCATTAGAGCGAGCAGGAATTAAAAATATTGTTAATGGACCTTTTACTTTTGGACCAGATGGCAGTCCTTTAATAGGGCCAGTTCCAGGTATGAAAAATTATTGGGTAGCAGTTGGAGTTATGGCGGGATTTTGCCAGGGGGGTGGAGTTGGAAAGTGTATAGCTGAATGGATAATCGATGGAGAGCCTTCAATTGATGTTTGGGCAATGGACGTTGCTAGATTTGGAGATTATGCATCACCTCATTATGGAACAATCAAATCTTCAGAAAATTATGAAAGAAGATTTATAATGACTTTCCCAAACGAAACTCTTCCTAAAGGAAGAAGACAAAAAACTACTGCATTATATGATCGATTTTTAAACCAGGGTGCAGTTATGGGAGATAGTTTTGGATTAGAAAATGTTCTTTGGTTTGCGAACAATAAAGAAGATGCATATGAAGAACCAACTATCAAAAGATCACGTTCACATAATTATGTATCAAAAGAGGTAATTAATGTTCGGGAGAATGTTGGTTTAATAGAAGTTGCTAACTTTGCTAAACATGAATTTAAAGGACCCGAGGCAAGAAAATTTTTAGATAACATATTAGCTGGTAAATTACCAAAACCTGGAAGAATTTCTTTATCCCCGATGTTAACCTACAGAGGTAAGTTATATGGTGATCTTACAGTTGCATGTTTAGAGGAGAATGAATTTATTGTTTTTGGATCAGGAGCAGCTCAAGAAATGCATAGACGATGGTTTGAAAACCACCTTAGCAAATTTAAGGTCCAATATAAAAATAGATCTGATGAATTTCATGGAATTTCAATTGCTGGCCCTAATTCTAGAAAAATCTTAGAAAAAATTGTTAGGGAAAATGTTTCAAATGAAAAATTTAAATTTAGAGATTCACGTAGAATGTTTGTTGGAGGAGTTCCTGCTATTATAAATAGAATTTCTTTTACTGGAGAACTTGGCTACGAAATCTACGTAGCACCTCATTATCAATTAAAACTTTTTGAAGAAATAATGGAAGCGGGGAAAGAATTTGATATTAAACCATTTGGTGGACGTGCATTAATGTCTATGAGATTAGAAAAAAACTGGGGGGCTTGGACTTTCGATTATAGACCTGATTTTACTGCAAAAGAAACTGGTTTGGATACTTTTATTAATTGGGACAAAGAATTTATTGGCAAAGAGAATGCTCAAAAAGATGATAGTTTACATAAAATTACACCTTTAATAGTTGAAACAAACGATATTGATGTAACAAATAATGAAGCGGTAATGAACGGTAAAGATAGTATAGGTTATGTAACTTCAGGTGGTTTTGCTCATTTTGTAAATAAAAGTGTAGCTTTTACATATTTAAATAAAGATAAAATAAATAAAGAAAATAAGATCCAAATAGAAATTAATGGTGATTTGTTTAATTGTTCATTAATAAATGAACCATTATATGATCCTACAGGTCAGAAGATGAGGAGCTAATGTCCCAGAAGGATGTAGGAAACAAAGTGCCAATTTACAAATTAAAAAAAACTGATGAGGTTATGAAGTATTATGACGAATGGGGCGTAGAAAATAAATACGATCAAGATATGCTTGATTGGAATTATACAGGTCCAAAAGAAACCACAGAAGTATTTATTAAATATCAAAAAAATACAGAAGCAAAAATTTATGATGCTGGTTGTGGAACAGGTTTAGTTGGTGTCGAATTGCAAAAATATGGTTATAAAAATTTTTTTGGAGCTGATCTTTCAAAAAAATTATTAGATTTAGTGCCTAAAAACTTATACCAAAAACTAGACCAGGTAGATTTAAATAAGAATATTAATGAAAAAGATGATTGTTACGATGCAGTTTTGTGTGTTGGAACTTTTACATTTGGACATGTAAAACCTCCTGCTTTAGATGAGTTTGTTAGAATTACTAAACCGGGTGGTCACATTTGTTTTACAATTAATGAAGGAATTCATGAAGAATATGGATTTGATAAGAAGATAATAGAATTGAATCAAAAAAATAAATGGGAAGAGGTAGAATTTTTTAAATCTAATTATATTGCCAGTAAAGATGTAAATGCTTGGTTAGGACTATATAAAGTAAAATGAAATTTAGTAGAAAAATAGCACCAGAAATTAATTTAAAACAAAATTTTATTACGAAGAAAAGATTAAGAGAAGATGAAATTAATTTTGAAAATTTAAGATCATATCGTTTAGATCGTGTTAAAAAAGAATTAGAAAAAAATAATCTAGAAGCTTGTATTTTATTTGATCCTGTTAATGTTCGATATGCATTAGACTCTGTAAATATGAGTGTTTACAATATGCATAATTTAACAAGATATTGTTTTGTTTCAGTTAGTGGCCCAGTAATACTTTATGAGTATTTCAATTGTGAAAATTTATCTAGTCATTTAAATTTAATTGATGAAATAAGACCTGCAATTACTTGGGATTATTTCAGCAACGGTGATCAAGCCTCTTTAGAGTTAAAAAAATGGATTAACGAAGTTTTAGATCTTTCTAAAAAATATTTTAAATCGAAAAAAATTGCAATTGATGTTTTAAATGGTCCCGCGGTTACAGATTTAAATAAAAATGGAATAGAAGTTGTTGATGCAAAATCAATTTTAGAACAAGCTAGAGTTATTAAATCACCTGATGAAATAATTTGCATGAAAGCAGCAATTGATGTTGCAGAAATTGGTATATCGAAAATGAGATCAGAGCTGAGGCCAGGAATGACAGAAGACGAGCTTTGGTCAATTTTACATAAAACAAATATTGAGTATGGAGGAGAGTGGATTGAATGTAGAATATTATCGTCAGGTCAAAGAACAAATCCTTGGATGCAAGAAAGTAGTAATAAAGTTATCCAATATGGAGAAATGGTTGGTTTTGATACTGATATGGTTGGTCCTTATGGATATTGTGCTGATATTTCTAGATCATTTGTTGTTGATAACAAATTTAACGAAGAACAAAAAAAATTATACTCAATGGCTATGGAACAAATAGATTATAATTCAAAATTAATTAAAAATGGTATGGCTTTTGAGGAGTTTGTTGAAAAATCTTGGGTTTTACCTCAAGAATATTATCCAAACAGATACTCTGTAATGGTTCATGGTATTGGTTTATGTGATGAGTGGCCAGCAATTAGATATCCAGACGATGGGGGTGAAAGAACAGGTGTTTTTAAAAAAAATATGACCATAACAGTTGAAAGTTATATAGGTAAAGTACATGGTAAAGAGGGAGTAAAACTTGAACAGCAGTATAGAGTTAGTGAAAACGGACTTGAATTAATGTCCAATCATCCGTTAGAAGATATTAAATGAAGATAATTTTAGTAATGGGATTACCAGGTGCAGGTAAAACTACATTAGCAAATGAAATGGCACCAATGTTAAATGCAAAAAGATTAAATGCAGATGAAGTTAGAAAAGCTGCAAATGATTGGGATTTTTCAGAAGAAGGAAGAGTAAGACAAGCTAAACGAATGGCAGACGCAGCGTTAAAATTAAAAAATGAAGGATATTATGTTATAGCAGATTTTATTGCGCCAACACCAAAAGCCCGAAGTCTTTTTCCTGCAGATTATACTATTTGGGTTGATACTATTAAAGAGGGAAGGTTTGATGATACAAATAAAATGTTCGTAAAACCTGATAAATATGATTTCCATGTTACATCACAAGATGCAGCCTCATGGGCACCCAAAATAATAGAGGAGATAAAAAAATGACTTATCAATGGGATAATAAGAAACCAACAGCACAAATGCTTGGAAGATGGCAACCTTTTCATGATGGTCATTACAAATTATTTAAGGAAATAATTAAAAAAACAGGTCAAGTATGTATTCAAATAAGAGATGTTCAAGGTGTGGATGATAATCCATTTGATTTTGAAACTGTGAAAAAAAATATTGAGGATAAATTAAATCCTGAATTTGAGGGAAGATTTAAAATTATGGTAGTCCCAAATATTACAAATATCTGTTACGGTAGAGGTGTTGGATATAAAATTGAAGAAATAGTTTTAGATGAAGAAACTCAAAAAATTTCAGCTACAAAAATCAGAGCTAAAATGAGAGAAGAAGGAAAATTAAAATAAAGCAATGAATGATAGACTTAAAACTATTGTAGATATTGATAAGTACCCCATTCATGACTTGAGCTCTCCAAGTATCAAAAAATTAATAGATAGATGTAGAAAAGAATTAAAAGAAAATAGTTGTTCAACAATTTCTAATTTTATTTTACCTCAGTCTCTAGAGATTATGAATTCAGAGTTAGAAAAACAACTTGATGAAGTTTACATGTCAAAAGAAAGTATCAATGCATATTTATATGCTAAAGACGACCCATCCTTGCCAGAGGATCATCCTAAAAGAAATTTTATGAATAGGTATAACGGATATCTAAATTCTGATTGTTTTCCAAAAAGCTCAGAAATGAAATATCTTTATGAAACAGAAGAACTTTTGAAATTTGTATCTGCTTGCCTAGGAGTTTCTCCAATTTATAGGTGGGCAGACCCGTTAGCTTGTCATGCATATAATGTTATGAAACCAGATGGAATTCTTCCATGGCATTTTGATAGCTGTGAATTTACTTTAAGCTTAATGATAAAAAAACCTGAAAAAGGCGGTATTTTTGAATATTGTCCAAACATAAGAGAACCAGGAAATGAAAACTTTGATGAAGTAAAAAAGGTTTTAGAAGGGGACAGAACAAAAGTAAGACAACTAAAATTAGAACCTGGTGATTTACAAATATTTAAAGGAAGATTTACATTACACCGTGTAACTAAAGTAGAGGGTCAAAAATCAAGATATATGTGTATTCCAGCTTACGTATTGGACCCATGGAGAGTTAACACTCCTGAACACTCCAAGGCCATCTATGGTAAAGTTTTGCCAATTCATATAGAAAGAAATCAAGTTAGATCTGATGGATTAACTGACTAAAATGACAAGTAACATCAAAATTAAAAAAATAAACAATGACATATCATCAATAATTATTGATGAACAAAAAACATATAACTCTCTATCGTTTAAAAATCTCTCAGATTTGTTGAAAGCTTTAAAAAAATTAGATACTAACAAAAAAGTAAAAGTAATAATTTTAGAAGGTGCAGGAAAAGGTTTTAGTGCAGGACATAATTTAAAAGAAGTAAGGGGATTAAAAAAAAAAGACAAATATCTCAAATTATTTAATCTTTGTTCAAGAGTAATGACTCAAATTGTTGAGGGAAGAAAACCGGTTATTGCAAAAGTTCATGGTGCAGCATTTGCAGCCGGCTGTCAATTAGTTGCAAGTTGTGATTTAGCTTATAGTACAAAGGACGCTTTATTCGCAACGCCAGGGGTAAACATTGGATTATTTTGTAGTACGCCAATGGTTGCAGTTAGCAGAAAAGTAAATAGAAAACCAATGATGAAGATGTTATTGACTGGAGAGCCAATTCACGCAAATTATGCAAAAGAAATTGGATTAATTAATGATTTTTTCACAAAAGCAAAATTAAATAATGAGGTTTTTAAAGTTGCAAAAATAATTGCCTCAAAATCAAATCTAACAATTAAAATTGGAAAACAATCTTTTTACAAACAATTAGAAATGCCATTAAGAAAAGCATATGCATATACTAGCAAAATGATGACAATCAATATGATGGCGATGGATGCAAAAGAGGGAATATCAGCTTTTCTAGAAAAAAGAAAACCAGTTTGGAAAAATAAGTAGTGTTTAATAAAAAAAATATTTTGATTATTTTTTTTATATTCTTAGGAATGTATATTATTTTTTATTTTAAAGATCATAATTTTAAAAGAGCTGTTGATGCATGCTTAGCTGCTAGCCAAAAATTATCAAACACTAAAATTACTGATTTAGAAGAAGCTAGAAAGTTTTGTGAAGAAAAAATTAGAGATAGTAGATAAATATGAGAGACGAAGAAATAAAAGAGATTCTTAAAAATTCTAAAACTATTGCAATGATAGGTGTTAGTTCAGAAAAAAAAGGTGAAGATAAAAAAAATTTAAAAAGAAAACCAGCTAATGTAGTTATGAAATATATGCAAGATTTCGGTTATAAAGTTTATCCAATAAATCCATTTGCCGTGGGTGAAATTATAAATGGCGAAGAAGTTTGTGAAAGTTTGGAAAGTATTAACGATCAAATTGATATAGTAGATGTATTTCGACCATCAAATGAAACTCCAGGTATTGCAAAAGAAGCAGTCGAAAAAAAAGGTAATGTTCTTTGGTTACAATATGGAATTGAAAATGATGAGGCTGAAAAAATAGCTAAAGAAGCAAATATTAAATACTTATCTAACAAGTGTATAAAACAAGAGTATCAAAGATTATTTTTAAAATCCAATCCAGTGTTCCCAGTTTTAAAAGATTAACCTAGATGAAAATATTTCTTAGTATAGTCATCTGGATGACTAATCCCTCTTGATCTTAAAATTTAAAGCATCTAAATTTTAATATTAATATTTTTATGAATAAAGTTTTTAAATTTTTAGATGATACATTTTTAGACTTAGGTCGTCAGTTTAAATGGACCTATCTACCACCATTGATGGTTTATGTTGCGGCAGGTATCTCAGGTTTAACAGGAATAGTAGGAACATTTTTTGTAAAAGATTATCTAAATTTATCAGCAGCATTTCTTGCGGGATTAGGTTTTTGGGCAGGAATACCTTGGGCACTAAAAATGCCATTAGGACATTTGGTTGATTTAATTTGGGAAAGAAAAAATTACATGGTCTATTTTGGAGCAACGCTAATCGCTCTAAGTTTATTAATTATGTATGGCCTTATTATTCACACAGAAGACATGTCTCAAATTTATTCAGTAGAAACATGGTTTGTAATAAGTGTAATTTTAGCTCCTGTTGGTTACGTTGTTCAGGATGTAGTTGCAGACGCAATGACAGTTGAAGCGGTTCCTTTAACTAATGAAAAAGGAAATCATTACAATAGGGATGAAATTAAAATCATGCATACAACTATGCAGACGTTAGGTCGTTTTGCAATAATTGGTGGCACAGTTTTAGTCGCTTTAGTAAATGTAATTTTGTTTAGAGATGTAGAAAATTTAGAACAAGCAGATAAAATTCAATTATATGGATCAATTTATATTTATGCATTGATTATCCCGCTAGTCTCAATTCTTGGAGTTATTTTAGCAAATTATTTAAGGAATAAAAAAATTAAATATTTTAAATCAAAAGGATTAGAATTTGTAACTGAAAGAGGTAACCAGAAAACTAAAATTAATTGGTGGATACTAGGGGGGAGTTTAATTTTTGTAATTTTTACATTATCAGTTGGATCTTTTAATGTGCCTTTTGCACAAGAAATAGTTTTTATTGGTTCCGTCGCAATTATTTTATTCTTAATGTTTAAATTAATTAAGGAATTACCCGAAAATTTGAGATTAACAATTGTAGGAACTGCTGTAATTATTTTTATTTTTAGAGCTATGCCTGGCCCAGGACCTGGATTAACTTGGTTTGAAATTGATCTTTTAGAATTTAACGAACAATTTTTTTCAATATTATCTCTGTTGGCCTCAATATTAACATTAGCTGGTATAGTTTTGTTGAGACCATTTATGGCTAACAATTCTATCGCTAAAATTATAGTGGTGTTAAGTATAGCTGGTGCAATTTTATTTTTACCAAGTGTTGGAATGTACTACGGTTTTCATAATTGGACATCTTCATTGACAGGTGGAATTGTTGATGCAAAATTTATCGCATTAATTAATACTGCTTTAGAATCTCCTTTAGGCCAAGTATCAATGATACCCTTGTTAGCTTGGATAGCTAAAAATGCACCTTCCCATTTAAAAGCAACTTTCTTTGCAGTTTTTGCCTCTTTTACTAACCTTGCATTATCAGCTAGTGCATTAGGAACAAAATATTTAAATGAAATATTTACAGTGACTAGGGAGGTAAAAGATAAAGTTACTGGTGAAATCCAAACATCAGCTGATTACTCTGAACTTGGGATTTTATTAATTGTTGTGACACTTTTGACATTAATTCTACCCATATTTTTTGTAATTATTATAAATAAGAGTAAATATAAAACATCAGAATAAATATTTCTTAAAATGAAAAATATTTTTAAAGTACTAATCTTTCTTTTAATCTCTATTTCTTTTTCAAATGCTGAATTACTTAATCCTAATAGCAATATAAAACCAAAAGAAGTGGTGAAAATTCAGCTAAGTGGACTGCAGCAAAATGATCTTAAATTTAAAGATAGCGGTATTGAACAGACATGGAATTTTGCACACCCCAACAATAAGAAAGTTACCGGACCTCTAAATAATTTTAAAATGATGATAAAAGGTGCATCTTATCAAATGATGATTGATCATCTAAGTCACACAATAACCGAGGTTGGAAGCAGTAATAAATGGGCTCA
>CABXYF010000008.1 GCA_902516435.1 uncultured Pelagibacteraceae bacterium
TTTTTGTCACCTTTCACTATTGCTCTTAAGTTGTAATTTTTTAAATCTGGTATTTTATTTCCATCTATTAAAACTTGTGAAGGTTTTTTTTTCAGTTTTTTTATTGCTCTTTTCATAGCAAGTAAACTTGCATGAAGAATATTTATTTCATCTATTTCTTTAACAGAGGCTTTACCAGTAGCCCAAATAGAGTTTTTTTTTATGTAATTAAATAAAATTTCCCTTTTTTCTTTAGTTAGTGTTTTAGAGTCTTTGAGTATTTTATAATTAACTGATTTATTCAAAATAACAGCTGCCGCATAAACTGGTCCAATTAAACTGCCTCTACCAACTTCGTCTACACCTGCGATTATTTTCATTAAACTTTTAAATTTAAGTCTTTTATCTTCTGTCTTATTTTTTTTAGATCTTCCCATGAGTATTTCTTATTTTCTGGAAATCTTATCAAATATGAAGGATTAAAAGTTATCATTAAAGGATAAGTTCGACCATTTAGTATAACCTCTTCCCATTTCCCTCTTTTACTAGAAATTTTATTGCTTATTCCTGTAACAGCCTCCATTGCTGTACTCCCCATTAAAATGACAATTTTGGGATCTATTATTGATATATGTTCCTTTAAAAATACAGAGTACCTTTTGATCTCTACTGAAGTTGGTTTTCTGTCTTCTGGGGGTCTGAAATTTATTGAATAACCACAATAAATATTTTTTCTTTTTATCTCAATAGCCAACAGCATTTTATCAAGAAGCTCACCAACTTCGCCCATAAAAGTATTAGCATTACTGTCTTCTTCTAAACCCGGGGCTTCGCCAATTAACATTATAGGACTGTTAATATCTCCATCTCCTAGAATTAAATTTCTTGAATTTTCTTTTAATTTACAATTTTCAATTGAATTAATTTGTTTTTTAAGTTTTAGGAGTAACTCAATCTTATTTTTAGACCGATTATCATTAGGTTTTGTATCATGGTTAATAAATCTGTTTATTGGTTTATCATTAAAAACAAAGTTTGGTTCAATTGTATTTATCAATTCTTTCCTAAATTTGTCATTTTGATTTATTACTTTTTTAGTCATACAATGTCTAAATGTTAAAAAAATTAATAAAATTAGTATTTATTTTTGGATTACTTTATCAGACACCTATATATTCTAAAAGTACTAGTTTTAATGACTTTAATTCTAGGGATTTATCAAATTATTTTTCAGGAATTATCGCATATGAAAATCAAAATAATTCTAAAGCATTAAAATTTTTTAATCTTACAAAAGTTTTACTTAACAAACATGACTCATATTTAAAAAGGTATGTAAATTCATTAGTTTTAGATAATAAAGTTCCACAAGCAATTAATGTGATTAAAAACAATGGCAATAAAGACAATGCAGATTTTTATGACGCTTACTTAATATTAATTATTGATAGTTTAAAAAAAAACAATTTTGATCAGGCTGATGAATATTTAATTCAAAGTTTAAAATTTCAAGATCAAAATAGAATAAACTTGGTAATTTTTGAAACTTTAAAGCAATATATCTACACCTTTAAAAATAAAAAAATTTTAAATGATAAAAAAAATTTTGGAAATTTATCTTTAATAGCGGAAACTTTTCAAAGGTGTTATTTGAACGATGAAAAGACTGGAGCTTTTTTTCTTAATTTAATTAATAATCAACAAGGAGATTATTCTAGATATATCTTTTTTTACCTTAATCATTTAATTGATAAAAATAAAATAAACGAAGCAGAAAATGTAGTTAGTCAATTTGATTATATAAATTCAACAATTTTATTATCACAAAGTAAAAGTTGGGTAGAAAATAAAAAATTTAACGAATTTAATAAAATTTTTTTATGTCAAAACCATAATGATGTTGTGTCTGAATTTTTATTTTTAGTATCCAATCTCTATTCATCCCAAGATAATTTTGAAAAATCTAATTTTTATTTAAATTTGTCTAATTATTTAAATCCAAAATTTGAGTTTAATTTGTCTTTGGTTGCAGAAAATTTTTATTTGAATGAGGAATTTAATAAAGTTAAAAAAATTATTAAAAAATTTAATAAAAATGATGAGTTTTATTATTGGTTTAGACTAAAGAAAGAAGCTCAAATAATTGTAGAGCAGCAAGATTATGAAAACGCAATTGAATTTATCAATTTTAAATTTAGCCAAATAGATAACCCAAATTTAAAAATGATATTTGATGTTGCAAATTTTTATAAAAATTCAAAAAATTATGAAAAAGCAATTGAATATTACTCTAAAATTATTGAAACACTAGATGAGCAATCTGAGCTTCGAGCAGATTTATTTTACCGAAGAGGGGGCAGCTATGAGAGGTTGGGCGATTATAAAAAATCAGATGAAGATTTACTTAACTCTTTGAAAATTAATTCTGATGACGCTTATGTTCTTAATTATTTGGCTTATTCGTGGTTAGAACGTGATTATAAAATTGATGAAGCAATGGAAATGTTGAAAATGGCGTACGAGTCAAAAAGTAACGATCCTTATATCATCGACTCTATTGGATGGGCTTATTATCTAATAGACGATTACATTGAGGCTGAAAAATATCTTAAAAGAGCGGTGGAATTAATGCCTGATGATCCAATAGTCAACGATCATTACGGAGATATATTGTGGAAATTAAATCGCAAAATACAAGCGAGATATTTTTGGAATAATGTTTTAAAGTTTGATGATACTGAAGACAGTATGAGGAATAAAATAAATATTAAAGTAATTGAAGGCCTTAAAAATTCCTAAATGAGGAATTATTTTCTTAAATCTTATGCTAAAATTAATTTAGCATTAAATGTAACAGGAAAAAGAAACTCAATGCATAAAATTGAGAGTATTGTTTCATTTATTCACTTGCACGATTTAATCTCAATTAGAAAGATAAAGTCTGATAATCACCAAATTTCTTTTTATGGAAAATTTTCAAAGAATATAAAAAGAGAAAACACAGTTCAAAAGTTACTAGATTTACTTGATAGATCCAATTTATTAAAAAATAAAAAATTTAAAATAAATATTAAAAAAAATATCCCACAAGAGGCTGGACTTGGTGGCGGGTCAATGAATGCAGCTGCGATATTAAATTTTTTTATAAAAAAAAAAATTATAAAACTCACAAAAATAAAGATAGAAAAACTATGTAATTCAATTGGGTCTGATGTGATATTAGGAATAAATTTTTCTAGTTCTATCTTGAAATCAAACAATCAAATTAAAAAATTCACGAATTGTGCTAAATATAATACTTTATTGGTTAAACCAAACTTTGGATGTTCTACAAAAAAAATATACTCTGGAGTTAGAAAATTCACTAAACCAAATCTCAATTTTCCAAAAAGACAAATGTTCAGTTCAAATTATTTAACTCAGCAAGTTAATGCTCTTGAGAAAATAGCTTTTGTAAAATATCCGCGACTAAAAAACATAAAGTTATTTTTGAAAAACCTTAATAGCCCCTTATTTGTTAGGATGACTGGTTCAGGATCAGCTATTTGTGCTTATTATCAATACTCAAAAGATTGTAAGTTGGCAAAGATACAGTTTAGAAGAAAATTTAAAAATTATTGGTGCAATGTATCAAAAACTATATAAATTTTGATTTTTTGTGCTATATGAAAACAATATTGGGGCGTAGCCAAGCGGTAAGGCACTGGTTTTTGGTACCGGCATCCTAGGTTCGAATCCTAGCGCCCCAGCCATATATGGATAAATTATTAGATAAAATATTTTTCAGATCAAGAAATCTTGATTACATAAGTCAAAACATAAAAAAAATTACCCAAGAAACTTCAGCCTACAAAGTATTTGAGGCAATAAATAATTTTAACGAAACTAGCGAAGTTAGATATGTTGGTGGATGTATTCGAAAGATTATAAAAAAAGAAGAAGTAGATGATATTGACTTAGCTACAAACTTAATACCCACAGAAGTTTGTAATGCACTCAAAAAAAATAATATTAACTTTTATGAAACAGGAATAGACCATGGAACAATTACTGCAATTATAGGTGATCAAAAATACGAAATCACCACTCTTAGAAAAGATGTTTCGACAGATGGAAGGCATGCTAATGTTGAATTTTCATTAGACTGGAAGGATGACTCTAATCGTAGAGATTTTTCTATTAATGCAATTTATTCTGATAAAGATGGAAATTTGTTTGATCCACATAATGGTAAAAAAGACATAGAAAGCGGAACTGTAAAATTTATAGGAAATCCAGAGGAAAGAATTCAAGAGGATTACCTAAGGATCTTAAGATACCTACGCTTCTTTTTAAATTATTCTAATAACAAACATGAGCTAGAAATTTTTAAAACTATTAAAAAAAATATTGGAGGAATTTCAAAACTTTCTTCTGAAAGACTGGTAGAGGAATTTAAAAAATTAACAAAAACAGATGGGTTTATAAAATTATTTAAAGATAAAGAAAGTCTTGAATTAATAGAGATAATTTTCCCTCAATTAAAAAATCTTCAAAGTTTTAAAAAGTTAAATGCATACGCACAGAAAAATTTATTTAAAATTGATTTTATTTTATTGATTTCATTATTAATTATTGATGGAACTGATAACGCAGATTATTTTTTATATAAATTTAAAATTTCTAATAAAGATCAAAAAAGAATAAAATTTATTGATAATTTTTATAAGCAAAAAGTAAATATCAATTATTTTACTGAAAAAAATTTGAACAAAATTTTTTATTTTAATGGTAGGCGAGCTGTAACTGATATTATTAGTTTTAAGTTATTTATTTCAAAAAAATTAGAAAAAAAACTGGTTAAATTACTTGATTTTTATGCTAACAAAACTTTGCCAACCTTACCCGTTGGGGCAAATATTCTTATGTCAAAGTACAATATCCCTGAAGGCAAAGTTTTAGGAAACAAATTGAAGATGATAGAAGAAATTTGGGTTCAAAACGGTTTTCAAATCTCAGATAAACAAGTTCAAAAAATTGCTAAAGGTTAAATATATTTTACGTCTTTAATCTCAAAATTTTTCACTCCTGATGGAGTGGTAATTTCAACTAAATCGTTTTTATTTTTCCCAATTAAACCCTTGCTGATAGGAGATTGAAAAAAGATTAATTTTTGTTTTAAATCAGCCTCATCTTTACCAACAATTTTATAATTTATTTTTTCTCCAGTATCTAAATCCTCAAGAAAAACAGTAGAACCAAAAATTACTTTGCCTTCATTATTTAATTTAGTTACATCAATTACATTTGCTCGCGCAATTATGTCGTTAATTTCTGTTATTCTTCCTTCACTATGTGATTGCTCTTCTTTTGCAGCGTGATATTCAGCATTTTCTTTTAAATCTCCGTGAGATCTAGCTTCAGCAATTGCAGCAACTATTTGAGGTCTTTTTTTTTCCTTTAAATAAATTAATTCCTCTTTTAATTTATTTAGACCATTTAGTGTAATTGGTTCTTTATCCATTTTTTATTTCCATTTTGCAATTGGAGGTAAAGACATTAATATTCCCTCAACATTGCCACCTGTTTGAAGTCCAAATTTTGTTCCTCTATCATACAGTAAGTTAAATTCT
Source organism: uncultured Pelagibacteraceae bacterium (assembly GCA_902516435.1). Classification (GTDB taxonomy): domain Bacteria; phylum Pseudomonadota; class Alphaproteobacteria; order Pelagibacterales; family Pelagibacteraceae; genus Pelagibacter. The sequence goes on from CABXYF010000008.1 coordinate 5,592, forward strand.
GCATAACGACCTCTTTTAATATACTGTTTCTCCTTTTCTTTTAAATTCCATTTTTTTGAAATTTTTTTTCTTATAATATTATTAAATAACATTTGAAATGTTACACCTACATCCCTTACAAATTTAAAATCTTTTTCAAAGTTATCTTTTTTATAATCAAAAAAAATACCACCTATTCCTCTTGGCTCACCTCTATGTGATAAATAAAAATATTCATCGCACCATTTTTTGTATTTGATATAATATTTTTTATCATGTTGGTCACACATAAGTTTTAGTTTTTTATGAAAATTATTTTTTTCATTTATATCTTTGATAGCTGGTGTTACATCCATACCACCTCCAAACCAATTCTTTTTTGTACAAATGAACCTAGTATTAAAATGCATTGCAGGTATATGAGGATTTTGCATATGCATTACAATTGATATCCCTGACGCCCAAAAACTTGGATCTTTTTCAGCACCTAGAATATTTTTTTGAAATTTTTTAGGAAATTTTCCATATACTTTTGAGTAATTTACACCCACTTTTTCAAATATTTTTCCATTGCTAAGAATTCTGTATTCTCCACCTCCCTCATCTTTTTTAGTATTTCTTTTCCAAGAAGTAGATTTAAATTTAAATTTGTTCCTTTCAAGCTTGACGATGTCATCACAAATCGCATTTTGTAATAGTTTAAACCAATTACTTGTTAGATCTTTTTTAATATCTATATCCATTTAAATTAATTTAATTTGTCTTAAACTTTCTGCCAACACTATAGCAACAGATGAAGCAATATTTAGTGATCTTACTTTATCATTCATTGGGATCTTTAATCTATCTTTGATTAATTTGTGAACCTTTTCAGGAACACCCGCACTTTCTCGACCAAATAAAATTGTATCATCCGATTTAAACTTAAATTTAGTATAAGATAAGGATCCCTTAGTTGTCATTAAAACAATTCTCTGATTCTGTTTTTTTTCAAAAAATTTCTCAGAGCTTTGATAAAATTCGATTTTTTCAAGATCCATGTAGTCCATGACAACTCTCTTAAACCTTTTGTCTGACAGTAAAAAACCACATGGCTCAATAATTTCTAGTTTTGCACCTAAACAGGCACAAGTTCTAATAATTGCTGCAGTATTTTGTGGAATATCCGGCTCATATAATGCAATTTTTGGCCCCGAAATGGTTGAATTCTGTGTCATTCTATCAGTAGTAAAATTAATATTTTATATTATATGAATTCGTATATTAAGTAATTTAAACCAAAACAGGCAATATAAACAGTTACTAATCGTGTCAGACAAAAAACCAGAAAGAAGAGATTTCTTATTTACAGCCACTTATGCTGTAGGTGCAGTTGGAGCTGCCGCTGTTGTCTGGCCTTTAGTAGATCAAATGAATCCTGATGCATCTGTAAAGGCGTTAGCTAGCACTGAGGTTGACGTTAGTTCTTTGAAACCAGGTAATACAATTACTGTTTTATGGAGAGGAAAACCAGTTTTCATAAGAAGACGCACTCAAGAGGAAATAGATGTGGCGAGGTCTGTAAAAATGGAGGATTTAATTCATCCTGAAAAAGATGAAGATAGAGCAAAAAATCCTGAATGGTTAGTGATGTTAGGTGTATGCACTCATCTAGGATGTGTGCCTTTAAATGATAAAGGAGACTATGATGGATGGTTTTGTCCTTGTCATGGATCGCACTATGATACATCTGGAAGAATTAGAAAAGGTCCAGCGCCATGGAACATGGAAGTTCCAAAGTATGAATTTGTTAACGCTAACACAATTAAAATTGGATAAAATATATGAGTGATCACGAATACACACCCAAGTCTAAAGCAGGTAAATGGTTTAATGATAGATTACCATTACTTACTTTGGCAAATCACTTAACTGATTATCCAACTCCAAAAAATTTGAATTATTGGTGGACATTTGGTGGAATTTTAACATTTTGCCTAATTACTCAAATTGTTACAGGCTTAGTTTTGGCAATGCATTATATCGCTCATGCAGATATGGCATTTGAGAGTGTTGAACATATTATGAGAGACGTAAACTATGGTTGGTTAATTAGATATATTCATGCAAATGGTGCTTCTATGTTTTTCTTAGCAGTTTACATTCATATTTTTAGATCTTTGTTCTATGGATCATATAAGTCACCAAGAGAAATAATTTGGATTATAGGAATAATTATTTACTTATTGATGATGGCAGCAGCTTTCATGGGTTATGTTTTACCATGGGGACAAATGAGTTTCTGGGGAGCGACTGTAATTACAAACTTATTTAGTGCGATCCCATTAGTTGGAGAGGGTGTAGTGACTTGGTTGTGGGGAGGATATTCTGTAGATAACCCAACTTTAACTAGATTTTTTACTTTACACTACTTGATACCTTTTCTAATTTTAGGATTAGTAGTTTTACACATTTGGGCATTACATGTTCCTGGTAACAATAATCCTGTTGGAATTGATGTTAAAAAACCATCAAAAGATACCGTTCCGTTTCATCCTTACATAGTGATTAAAGATGGATTTGCATTATTGATGTTCATGATTGTATTTGCTTTTTTTGTATTCTACGCACCTAATATTTTAGGACATGCTGACAATTATATTGAAGCCAACCCATTAGTGACACCAGCACATATTGTGCCAGAATGGTATCTCTTACCTTTTTATGCAATTTTAAGATCAGTTCCTGACAAGTTGCTTGGAGTTGTAGCTATGTTATCTGCGATTTTAATTTTAGCTGTATTACCTTGGCTGGATACTTCAAAAATAAGATCCGCAGTATTTAGACCACTCTATAAACAATTTTATTGGATATTAGTAGCTGACGTTTTAATACTAGGTTATGTGGGTGCAATGCCTGCTGAAGGGCTGTACTTATTGATTGCAAGAGTTGCAACAGCTTATTATTTCCTTCATTTTTTAGTTATTTTACCAGTGCTAGGTTTAAAGGAGAGGACTATACCTTTACCATTAAGTATTACCGAACCCGTGCTGGGAGGGTCGCCCAATATGGCAATGGCTAAAAAAAAGGAAAGCAAAATAGAATAGTGAAAAAAATTCTAAAACTATTTTCAATAACGATATTGTTTTGCGTATCAAGTGCTATTGTAATTTCTGCAGAAAAAGTTGAGTACTTAAAAACCGACTGGACCTTCAAAGGTTTATTCGGAAAATTTGATAGAGCCTCACTCCAAAGAGGTTATCAAGTCTATACAGAAGTATGTGCAGCTTGCCATTCAATGAAATATTTGAGTTATAGAAATTTATCTGAAAAGGGTGGGCCAGAGTTTTCAGTTGCTCAAGCCAAAGCAATTGCCGCCTCATTTGAGGTAACAGATGGTCCAAATGCTGATGGTGAAATGTTTCAACGACCAGGAAAACTTTCTGATAAATTTGTGATGCCTTATGAAAATGTTAAGGCAGCTGAAGCAGCTAATGGGGGTGCATACCCTCCAGATATGTCTGTATTAGTAAAAGCTAGGGGAGGTGGAGTAGATTATATATATTCTTTATTACAAGGCTATGAAGAAGCCCCAAGTGGAATGATTTTAGATGATGGAGTCCATTATAATAAATATATGTATGGAAACAAAATTAAAATGTCAGCACCTCTCTCAGATGAAATTATTGAATATTCAGATGGAACAAAAGCAAGTGTTGAACAAATGTCAAAAGATGTGACTACTTTCTTAATGTGGGCAGCAGAGCCAAGCTTAGAAGCGAGACATCAGATGGGCTTTAAAGCAATTGTTTATTTGATAATTTTAACAGTGCTTGTTTATTTCAGTATGAAGAGGATTTGGTCACGTGTTAAATCGGAAGTTTAAAACATCCCCATCTTTTACAACATAGTCCTTGCCTTCTAACCTCATTTTTCCATTATTTTTTGAATTCACCCAACCATCATTAGCAACAAAATCTTCATAAGAAATTGTTTCAGCTCTTATAAATCCCTTTTCAAAATCTGTGTGAATCTCACCGGCTGCCTTTGGAGCAATACAATTCTTTTGAATTGTCCAAGCTCTAGTTTCCTCTGGACCAGATGTAAAATAAGTATCAAGTTCTAAAATTTTATATCCTTTTTGGATTAGCATGCTTAATCCAGTATCTTTTAAGCCTATCATATCCATATAATTTTTTTTCTCTTCGTTTTCTAATTCATTTATCTGATTTTCAATATCAGCTGAAACTATTAAAGTATTTTCTGTTCCATATTTCTCAATGAAAGCATTTGTATAATTATTACCTTCCTTCACACTTTGTTCATCAACATTACAAACAAATATCTTAGGTTTAATGGATAATAATCCACTTTGATTTAGTTGTTTTGTTTCAAATTGAGATTTGAGAACAGATATATCTTTATCACTATTTATACAATCTAATGCAATTTCTAAAATCTTGAGTTGCTCTTCCTCTACATTTTTTTTGTTATTTTTTTCTAATCTTTTTTGTATAGATTCTAAATCTGCAAGCATCATTTCTGTTTCAATAATCTCTAAATCTCTAATGGGATCAATAGTTGTGTTAACATTTTGAATATCATCAGAGTCAAAGCATCTAATCATATGAATTACAGCATCCACCTCTCTTATATGAGAAAGAAATTTATTTCCCAAGCCCTCACCTTTTGAGGCACCTTTCACAAGGCCCGCTATATCAACGAACGAAATTGTCGTATTAATTGTTTTTTTTGAATTAGAAACTTTGGATAATTTTTCAAGTCGCTCGTCCGGAACAGGAACTACCCCTATATTAGGGTCTATAGTACAGAAGGGGAAATTCGCAGCCTGAGCTTTATTAGAATTTGTGAGTGCATTGAATAATGTAGATTTACCAACATTGGGCAAACCAACAATTCCACATTTAAAACTCATTACTTGTTATTAACTGTACTTGAAAATAAATCTAATTTTTTATTAACTAATATAGAAATAGAATCTGTAATATCATTTGTGATCTTTTCTAACCCCATCATTTCATCCTCATCAAAATTTTGTAAAACATAATCGCTTACTTCTATATTTTCTTTTGGTTTACCAATTCCTACTCTTACTCTTGAGTAGTCTTTACCAATAAATTTGTCAATTGAAGCAATACCGTTGTGTCCTGCACTTGATCCTCCAAACTTTGCTTTAATTTTTCCAAATTCAACATCTAAATCATCGTGAAAAACAATTACGTCTTCAGCATTAATTTTAAAATATTCAATAAGTTCTCGAATACATATTCCTGAATTATTCATAAAAGTTAATGGTTTGATGGCGTAAACCTTCTGCTCAGCAACGTTACCAGTAGTAAGCAGTCCTTTAAATTTTGGTTTTTGTTTTGATAAGCTAAATTTTTTATTAATAGAGTCAATTATTTTGAAACCAACATTATGTCTGTTATTTTCACTATCTGGAGTTGGGTTACCTAAACCTACAAATAAAAGCATATAATGGATTTTAGTGAGAAGTAAATTTCAATTTTGATAACTTATTTTTTTTCTTCTGCAGGTTTTTTATCTTCAGCTTCTTTTTTATCACCTTCAGCTGCAGGCTTATCACCATCTGCAGGGGCAGCTTCAGCTCCGGCTGCTCCTTCTTCACCTTCAGCTGCTTCTGCTTCTGCTGGTTTTTCAGGTTCTTTCATTACAGTTGGAGCTGCTAAAGTTGCAATTACAAAGTCCCTTCCTTGAATAGTAGGCGTTACTTCTTTATCTAAGCTTATAGATGAAATTTTGAAGCTCTCGCCAATATCAATTCCATCTAAATCTATCACAAGATTTTCAGGTATTTTCTCACTTGGACATTTCAATTCAACTTTTCTTCTTACTATGTTTAACACGCCACCTCTTTTAAGTCCTGGTGAGTTTTCATGGTTAATGAATTTAACTGGAACTTCAATTTTAATTTTTACACCTGGGACCACTCTTAAAAAATCTACATGAATAGGTTCATCTGTTATAATGTTATATTTTATTTCTTTAGGAAGAACATTTTGTGTTTTGCCATCAACATTTAAAGCAATAATGTTTGATAAAAAATTTTCTTTTTCAATTAATGATTTTAATAATTTTTTTGAAATTGCTACTTTTTCATTTTGAGCTTCACCGCCATAAATTATAGCAGGCACATTCCCGTTATCTCTTAGGGAACTTAGTTCGCCCTTAGTTTTAGTATTTCTAATGTTGGCTTCTAATGTATTCATAAAATCAAGGGTTTTTAGCTCAAGATCCTTAATAACTCAAGGTAATTATTTAAATAAATCAGAAACAGATGTTGAGTTTGATATTCTTTTAATAGCCTCTCCCATCAAGGCTGAAATAGATAGAACTTCAATGTTTTTAGCACTCTTGGTTTTGTTTTTATTATCAATTGTATCTGTGATTACTAAATTTTTAATTACTGAATTTTTTATTTTTTTTACAGCTTCTCCACTTAAAACACCGTGAGTGATATAAACATAAACTTCTTTTGCTCCTCGGTTTTTTAAAGCTTTAGCTGCATTAACTATAGTTCCACCTGAATCAATGATATCATCCACTATTATACAAGTTTTACCTTTGACTTCTCCAATAACATTCATTACTTGAGATTGACCAGGTTTTGGTCTTCTCTTATCAACAATTGCAAGACCAACATTTAAAATTCTTCCAAGTGCTCTTGCTCTTTCTGTACCACCTACATCAGGTGCAACACATACAATATTTTTACTTTTAATATTTTTTTTTACATGTCTTGCAAAAATGGGTGTTGAAAATAAGTTGTCGACCGGAATATCAAAAAAACCTTGAATTTGACCTGCATGCAAGTCGACTGTCACAACTCTGTCTGCTCCAGCCTTTGTAATTAAATTTGAAACAAGTTTTGCTGAAATAGATGTTCTCGGAACCACTTTTCTATCTTGTCTAGCATAACCAAAGTATGGAATAACAGCTGTTATATTTTTAGCAGATGATCTTTTTAAAGCATCTATACATAACAAAAGTTCCATTAAGTTATCGTTTGCAGGGGATGAAATAGACTGAATTATAAAAATACTATTACCTCTAATGTTTTCATTTAATTCAATATAAATTTCACCATCTGCAAAATTTCTAATGCTTGAATGAACTAGTTTAGATTTTAAGAATTTAGCAATATCTTTACTTAGAGGCTTATTGCTAGTTCCTGATAATAATTTCATTTGAAAAGAGCCTAATTAAGCATAATTATTGAAATATTTCTACCATAATCATCATGTTTTAAACTTAAAGCTCTTCTTGCACTAAAGAATTTATTCCTAAAATCAAATGTATCGATTTTAATTTTTTCTATTTTTTTTATCTTATTCTTTAAAAGCATAGATTTTACGTAGTTTGATAAATCAAAATATAACTTTTTACGCTTTATTTTAAAAAAAATTTTGTTTCTTATGTCTTTTTTTAAAAATTTATTTTTGAAGTCATTCTGAACTTCATAATTATCAATTGAAATAGAGGGACCTATTACAGCAGTAATATTTTGTGGCCTAGATCCTTTTTTAAGCATAAATTTCATAACTTTATCAACTATTCCTTTATATGCTCCTTTCCATCCTGCATGAATTGCTGCAATTATTTTTTTTTGACCATCACAAATCAGAATTGGTACACAGTCTGCAGTCAGAATAGCAATCGGTAAGTTTTTTTGATTAGTGATTACCGCATCTACTTTTGGCTTTGATTTGAATTGGTATTTTTCATCAATATAAATAAATTTATTACTGTGAATTTGATTTAGTAAAAAAATATCTCTAGCAGAGTTCTTTATTTTTTTTCTTACTATTTCTAAATTTTTTTTCACATTAATTGTTTTATCTCTTGACCCTGGTCCACAATTAAGACTTTTATAAATATTTTTTGATATGCCACCTTTGCTATTAAAAAAGCCATGTTTTAAATTCTTTATCTTTGAAAGTTTTTTAGATTTAATCACTCTGAAATCCTGTTTGGAATTTATTATTTTTGGTTTTTATGAGCATTACTTTGAACAATTCACCCATCTGCTTTTCATCTATTAGTCGTCTTATTCTATAAAATAAGTCAGTTTTTTTTGAAAAAGCTATATCCTTACTCACAATCTCAGCTCTTTGAAGAATACCCATACTTGTTAAGAATTTTTTTTGAGTTGTTACAAGGGTATCTAAATTTTTATATTGATTAATATATTTTTGAAATAAATTAAAGTTGATATTATAAGTAATATCAGACTCACCAATATTTTTTAATATGTTTGAGTATTTATGGTTATTTACTGCCTGAAGAGTATCCTGCATTCTTTGATTTAAGTAACCATAATCTATGATTAATATTCCACCTTCATTTTTTTCAATTATATTGCCTATAATTTTTAGATATTTGAAGGCATCAGGAGAATATTCAATTATATTTTGCTCTTTTGAAATTTCAAAATTTAATTTTTCCTCAATTAATTTTATGTTTGTTTTAATATCATTAAATTTAGCCTCTTTAGGATTTGTAAGGTCAACAAATTTTTCATACCATTTATCTTGTCTTTTAAAAAATTGTTTTATTGGCAGAGCATCAAAAAATTCATTTGCTAGAAAAATAGTAGGATTTGTATAATTTACTTCTAAATCATGAATCCAATTGATCCTCTCAGTTTTAAGATTCATTTTCTGTTGTTTTATTAGATATTGACTTTTTTCGTGAATCATAAAATTACAAGAATTAAAGTGTTCTGGAAAATTTTTTAATGTTTCGCAAATCACTTTAATCATTTCACCGTTTCCAGCTCCCAACTCAATTAAATTAAACCTCTTTGGGGAGCCTAAACTCTTTAAAAAAGTAATTAGCCAAATAGTTATAATCTCTGAAAAAAGTCTTGTGATATTTGGAGCTGTGATGAAATCACCTTCCTTACCAAAGGGATTTTGCTTCATATAATAGCCAGATTTTTTATCGTAGAGTGCCAAGTCAATAAATTGGTCTAAAGATAAGTTAGTTAATTTGTTTATTTTCATTTTTAAAATAAAATAGAACTAATCCGGTTAATATTAGAATTACACTTAAAATTTGCCCCATAGTTAAATTAAACAATAAGTAACCCAACTGTGCGTCCGGAACTCTTAAAAACTCAATAGAAAATCTAAATATTGAGTAAAAAATTAAAAATAAGCTTGATATAAGGCCTGGCTTAATTAAAAAATTTTTATTTTTAAAATTCATTAAAATAACAAATAAAATTATTCCTTCTAGCAGTGCCTCATATATCTGTGTGGGATGTCTTGGTAAGTTATCGATCTGAATAAAAGTTACTGACCATGGTAGATCACTTACTTTTCCATAAAGTTCTGAATTTATAAAATTTGATATTCTTCCAAAAAAAATTCCGATTGGAGCGACTAGGGCTACAATATCCATATATAAAAAAGGGTTTTGATTATTTCTTTTTCCAAAAATTATACTAGCAATTATAACTCCGATTAATCCACCATGAAAAGACATACCGCCTTCCCATATTTTAAAAATATCTGTTAAATTCTTTAAATAATATTCAAGATTGTAAAATAATATATATCCTATTCTTCCACCTAAAATAATTCCAATTATTAAATAAGTGATGTAATCGTCAAACTTTTTATTGAAATCCTCATTTTTAATGAATATTTTTTTTGCAACAAACCACCCAAATAAAATACTTATAATATAAGCTAATGAATACCATCTGATTTCTAAGGAAAAAATTTCAATTGCAACTGGGTCAAAATTATTGATGAACATTTTAATATATAATTATAATGTATATCTTAAATATGAAAAATTCTAAATTTATAATTGATAAGTTTGCAAAATTGATTGAGCAAGGGTTGGTTTCTTCAAAAGATATATCATCGGAAATCCTAAATATTTTCAAATCTAAAAGAGATGAATTTGTTTTTAAAATGAGCTTAACAAGTAAGGATGAATTTGATGTTCTTTCAAAACGAGTTGAAAACTTAGAAATCAAAATTAAAAAGCTTGAAGGTAAAAAAAAAACAAAAACTAAACAGGTAAAAAAATCTTAACTCTTAAGCCATCCATCTTAGATTTCTCAAGTTTAATATTTCCGCCGTGGGATTTAATAATATCTGATGCAATTGACAAACCAAGTCCAACACTTGATTTAGAGTCTGCTCTCCCTTTATCTATTTTATAAAATGGTTTGAATACATTGTTGTATTCACTTTTTGTGATACCCGGGCCATCATCGTCAATCATAATAAATAGATTGGTGTTCTTTTTATTAAGGCTTAATTCTACTTTATTTGCGTATTTTAACGCATTATCAATTAGATTATTTAGACACCTACTGATTAAATTTTTTCTACCATTAATATAGACTCTAGGTAACAAATTTTTTGAAATATTTTTATTATTATATTTCTTGATTACTTCATCAATTAGTTCAGATAAGTTAAACAATTGATCATTTTCAACATACGATGAGCTTGTAAATTGAAGATATTCATTTAACATTTTTTCCATTTCGTTAATATCTTCAGTTAATTTATCTGTTGAATCTTTGTCTTTAATAAATGCAAGCTGTAACTTCATTCTTGTCAAAGGTGTTCTTAAATCATGACTTATACCTGATAACATTTCAGTTCTTTGATTAAGATGTCTTACAATTCTTTTTCTCATTTTATCAAACTCATGACCAGCTTGTCTAATTTCAAGTGCTCCAGATGGTTTGTATTCCTCAATTTCTTCACCTTTACCAAATCTTTCTGCAGCACGGGCAAGATTTATAATTGGTCGAGTTTGATTTTTTAAAAATATTAGAGATATGATCACCATAATTGTTGCAGGCACAGTTATCCAAAGAGCGAAAATTCTCGCAGATGAACTAGCAACACGATCTTTAGGGACTAAAAATTTAAAATAACCATCTTTATATTTAATTCTTAAATCAATTAACTCTTTATAGTTTGTTGAATCAAACCAATATTCTTCTGTAGAAAATTTTGATTTTAATTCTCTTCTTAATGTTCGATCTATTGGACTAAACCATCTTTCATTTTGTTGATTTTGCAATTCTTCTTTAGGTTTAAGTTCAATATTTAAATCTAAAAATAATGAAAACAGGTTTTTAATTTCTTGTTTGTCAACTTTCTCACTTTCATAAGTTTCCATAAATGCACTTATTTCATTTACTAATGTTCTTGTCATTCCTTTGTTAGTTTTAATCCAAAGGCTATCAAAAAATACGATTGTGATAATCAACTGAAGAACAATAACAGGCACCGCTACAATCAAAAGTGCTCTATAGAAAAGTCTTTTAGGCAAAACTTTTCTTAATAAATTATTCAATCCAGAGAACATATCCGGCTCCTCTTATCGTCTGAAGAAATTTTGGGTTTTTTGGATCAATTTCTATTTTTTTTCTTAAACGAGTTATGATTACATCAATTGATCTTTCTTTATCTAAACTAATTAATTGACCAATGCTCTCTCTTGAAAATGTATTTCCAGGATTATTAATCATTTTTTCTAAAATTATCTTTTCTGTATTATTTATTTTGAATTCTTTTTTGTCTTTAATAATTAACAATTTATTTAAATCAATTTTTATATTTTCAAACTCGACGACTCTTTTTTGATCAGTTTTAATCGTTTTTGTTAAAATATTTTTTATTCTCAAAATTAGTTCTTTTGGCTCAAATGGTTTAGCCAAATAATCGTCTGCTCCTGATTCAAGGCCTTCAATTCTTTCACTTGCTTCACCTTTTGCAGTTAAAAGTATAATTGGAGTATCCAAAGCGTTTTTATGTTCATTGATAAAATCTAAACCACTTTTTCCGGACATCATTATATCTAGGATGATTAAGTCAAATTTGATTATTTCTACTTTTTCAGACGCGTTTTCAGCACTATCTGCAGTCGTAACTAAAAAATTATTTTCATTTAAATATTTTTTTACTAAAGACCTGATACCTTCGTCATCATCAACTAGTAAAATATGATTTTTAAATTTATCCATTTATAATTTTACTTAAAACATTATCAAAATTTATTACTTCATCTGAACTTGAATTTAGTAATGCATTATAAATTCTTTTTTTTTGGTGATGAAAAACCTCATTAAATATCTTTTCACCTTTATCATTCAAAAATACATGTTTAACCCTGGTGTCTTGTTCATCTTTTTTAAATGTAATGATGTCCAATTTTATTAAATCCTTCAAAACTCTATTAAGACTTTGTTTGGTGACCTTTAATCTTTTCAAGAGTTCTGAAATCGAAATACCCTTATACATAGACAATAAATGGATTACTTTATGGTGAGCCAAACCTAATGAATATTTATCTAATATTTTTTTAGAGTCAGAAAAAGTTTCTCGATAGCTCACAAAAAGTTTTTCTATCAAATCTTTAAGCTGATCATCTTTTAAATATAAAAGTTCTTTCATTATGGGTAAGTTATATTGACATATTAAAGATACAAAGTTATTTTTCATATATAATTAAATAATTCAATCATGATACCTTACGATAAAAGAACTGGAAAAATATGGTACAACGACGAGCTTGTAGACTGGTCAGACGTAAAACTCCATGTTTTAAGTCACGGCTTACATTATGCTAGTTGTGTTTTTGAGGGAGAAAGAGTTTATGATGGATCCATATTTAAATTAGAAGAACATACTTCTAGATTTTTTCATTCAGCTAGAAGAATGGGTTTTGATATACCGTATACTGAGAAGCAAATTAATTTAGCTTCAAACAAAATTATTGCCAACCAAAATGTTGAAAATGGATATGTAAGACCAATTGCTTGGAGAGGTAGCGAAATGATGGCCATATCAGCACAACAAACAAAAATTCACGTTGCGATAGCAACTTGGGAATGGGGCTCATATTTCGATCCTAAACTGAAAGTTGAGGGAATAAAATTAAATATTTCTAATTGGAGAAGACCAGCTCCAAATACAATTCCATGGGATACAAAAGCTTCTGGTCTCTATATGATTTGTACATTATCAAAACATGAAGCAGAAAAACAAGGTTACACAGACTCATTAATGTTAGACCATGAAGGAAACGTAGCTGAAGCAACTGGAGCAAATGTTTTTTTTAAGGATAAAAACGGAGAGCTTCATACTCCAATTCCAGACTCCTTTTTGGATGGAATTACAAGGAGGACAGTGATTGGGATTGCAAAATCAAAAAATATTAAAGTTCATGAGAGAAAAATAAGTCCAGATGAATTACCAAATTTTGTTGGATGTTTTTTAACTGGCACAGCAGCAGAAGTAACACCAGTTTCAACTATTGCAGAAAACCAATTTAAGGTTTGCAATACCATAATTGATTTAAATGAGAGTTATCAAAATTTAGTAAGAAAGAAAAAAGCAGCTTAATCTTTGCTGTCCTCAGACATAGCGTGGTCTATTCCTTTTCGCATATAATCATATCCAGTAAAAAGTGTTAATGCTGCTGATAACCACAAAAGAATAATACCTATAGTTTGAGCGTTATAATCTTGAAAATTTATAATTTTATTTCCAGTATCTCCTGACAAAAGAAGAGCAATCGAAATCATTTGTAAAACCGTTTTAAGTTTAGCTAAACTTGAAACTGGAAGTTTAATTTTTCCTTTTGCTAAAAATTCTCTAAGTCCTGAAATTAGTATTTCTCTTGTAAGAATAATAATTGCAGCGATTACCTCATAATTTCTGATTGTTCCATCCATTACCAAAAGTATTAAAGCTGTCGCAACAATAATTTTATCTGCTATTGGATCTAGTAACTCTCCTAACTTTGACTCTTCACCCATCATCCTAGCTAACATTCCATCAAGAAAATCAGTAAATGACGCTATTACAAATAATATCAATGCAGTTAAATCTCCATAAAATCCTGGTAAATAAAATGCTAAAACAAAAAACGGAACAATAATTATTCGTCCAATTGTGAGAATGTTAGGAATTTTTCTAAGCATAATTATTCGTGAAAAAAATTATATATCTTTTTTGCCACTTTTTCCTCAACACCTTCAACAGATTTTATTTCATCCAAACTTGCAGACTCAACTGACCTTGCTGAGCCAAAATGGTTCAATAATGCCCTTTTTCTAATCGACCCAATCCCTTCAATTTGATCAAGTAAAGATTTACTTATTCCCTTTTTTCTCTTTGCTCTGTGAGCGCTTATTGCAAATCGGTGCGACTCATCTCTTATTCTCTGAAGAAAAAATAAAGTTGGATCATTTTTTAAAAATTTGAACTCTTTTCCATTATGAAAAAAAGTTTCATCACCACTGTTTCTCAATTTCCCTTTTGCAATTGCAACAATTGGAATATCATGTAGACCAAGTTCATTTAAGCTTTCTCTTGCGACAGAATATTGACCTTTCCCTCCATCAACCATAACTAAATCTGGAAAGGTTAAATAATTATCTTTTTCTTGAACAGCTCTTTTGAATCTTCTATTCAACACTTCACGCATCATTCCATAATCATCTTGTTCATTTTTTTTATGTTTAATATTAAATTTTCTATATCTTTTTTTAACAAATCCCTCATCTCCATAAGTTATTAGTGCTCCAACACTATTAGTGCCTTGTATGTGACTATTATCATAAACTTCAATTAAATTAATATTTGTCTCTAAATTAAACTTTTTAGCAACAGCATCAAGTAATTGTCTATTATTTTGACTTTCATAAAGTTTTCTATTGAGACTATCTTTTGCATTTTTAATTGCTTGATTAATAACTTTTAACTTCGAACCCTTTTTTGCAACAGAGATTGTAATTTGCTTTTCCTCTTTAAAAGAAAGAGTTTTTTCAATTAAAATTTTTTCTTTAATTTCTTCGGATAGTATAATTGAGGAGGGAACACTTTTATTTTCGTAAAATTGTGAAACAAATGAATTTATAATATCACTAAGTTTTTCATCTGGATCGTGTTTTGGAAAGAAAGCTTGATTTCCCCAATTTTGTTTTGATCTATAAAAAAAAACTTGTATACAGGCCTTACCAGACTCTTTGTATCCAGCGATCACATCTGCTTCGACTAAATTTGCCTCATTTATTCTTTGAGATGACTGAATTATATTTAATGATTTTATTCTATCTCTTAAAATTACTGCCTTTTCAAAGTCAAGTTCTTCACTTGCCTTTTCCATTTGATTAGAAAGATTTTTTTGAATTCTTCTTGATTTTCCCGAAACAAACTCAATAGCATCATCAACAGTTTGTCGGTAGTCATCCTTAGTTACATAACCAACGCATGGACCAGAACATCTTTTGATTTGATATAATATACATGGTCTTTCTCTATTCTTAAATACTGTGTCATCACAAACTCTCAAGTGAAAAATTTTTTGGATCATTTTAATAGTCCAATTGGCTGATCCTGCAGAGGCAAAAGGACCGAAGTAAAAACCGTCTTTTACTTTTTTTCCTCTGTGGCGTTTTATTTGAGGCCATTGGTCTTTATTTCCAATAAATATGAAAGGAAATGATTTGTCATCTCTTAAAAGAATATTAAATTTTGGTTTATATTTTTTTATTAAATTTGCCTCGAGCAACAAGGCTTCGCTTTCATTAGAAGTAGTTGTTATCTCTAGTTTTCTTGTTTGGGATAACATTCTCTCAGTTCTGATAATATGATTTTTCTCAGAAACATAACTTTTAAGCCTATTTGGTAAATTTTTTGCTTTTCCAACGTACAGTATTTCATCTTTTGAATTTAACATTCGATAAACTCCTGGAAGTTTAGGGATTAGCGGAAGTTCCTTTTTAATGACTTCTTTACCTAAATCAGAGCTTATCATGGCTTCTTTTTTTCGAAATTTGAATACCAACAGAAGAACAATCTTTCATGATTTCTAATTTCTCAATTTGAAGACTAATCTTATCAATTCGTTTATCTTTGAATAATTCATCAAAAACGTCTTCTGCCAATGTTTCAAGAAAATTGTAATGCTTATTTTTAACAAGTTTTTTTAGTAGCCTTACAATTTTTGCATAATTTACAATTGATTTAATATCTTTGTCATTTGAAGGCTTTTTATCTTCATAATTAACATCCAAATTAAATTTTACTTTCTGTGTTTTCTCTTTTTCGAACTCAAAATAACCTAGCTTTAGATCTAATATTAATTCTTTAATTAACACTTTTTTTTCGTAATTAAATAGACTTTTGTTTTTATCTATTTTAACAACTTTAAAATTACTTCTTTTCATTATAATAAATTTTCTTTAAAAAAATTTATAAATTGTGGCATATATTCTTCTTGATTCTGACCACCAATAGTAACACCTTTTGATAAGCATTTTTCTTTTTTCATTACCTTAAAAGCTTGTTTCCATGTTTTTCTTGGTTTCGTTTGTGCAGCGTCATAAAATGCCTCAATATTAGGATAAAGTTTGTATTTATTTATGAACCATTCTCCCCAGGTAGGATTAGTCCCAAATCCGTTCTCATCAATAAAATGGTCAGGACACTTACTTGTTGTCATTGCACCTTTTACTTTGAATGGTTTTTTCCCCATATGCCATTCATGATACCATCCTTCTTTAATATCTATTTCAATTTGACCAGGTTTTGATTTGATTCTTTTTACATGTTCTTCGCACGGTTTTGCTAAAGTATAATCATCAGCTCCGCCATGCACATAAAGTAATTTAGTATTACTTGTTAACTCTGGCTTAGAAAAAAGACCAGCCGCATGACATTCAGCAGCCTCAGGTAGAATTGCGTCAAAACCCTCTGTACCATTCAAAAATAAAGAAGTAAATTTTATATCTGCCATATAAAGACTATTAGTTCCTCCTCTAGAATGTCCAGTAGTTCCAAATTTTCCATTAGACCTTGGATGTGATTTAAGTAATTTTAAAGCTAAAATTCCATCAATTGCACCATTGATCAAAGGAACTTTAGATTGATCTCTCCAAGTATCTTTAGCACCTCTAGGACAAAAATTATCAATAAACATAACTCCTATTCCTTCGTCTAAAAGCTTTTGATGTGCATGATAAGTAAAATCATTCCAAATATAGTTTCCTGGGCCACCGCTGCTATGAGTCCAAATAACAATAGGTACCTTTTCATCTCCTTTTGGAAGTTGAAGATAGGCTGTGATTTCCACTGGATTTTTTTTGTGTCCACCAATTATTACAGTTCTTTGGTCGAATCCCGTATAAGACTGATATTTAATTAATTCTCCACCCTGATAATATTTATTTTTCGAAACCCAATTAAGCATTGATTTACTTTTTTTACATTCTTTTTTTTTGTCTAAACTTAAACTTTTTACAGAATGCGAATATGCAGCTGTTGTAAAAAAAAATGCAATAAAAATTAAAATTAATTTTTTCATTCTTTCCCTCCCATTATATCTGGTGTTTGCCAGTTTAAACTTTGACCACTATCGACTGAAATTACTTGACCAGTAATAGATCTATTTTTAATGAAAAAGTCAACAGCATTACAAATTTGATCAACGTCCACTTGTCTCTTTAATGGTGTTGCCATGTATTGTTTCTTAAAATGTTTTTCCGATTGCCTACTATTTCTTATCGTAGGCCCAGGTGCAATTCCGTTCACCCTAATGTTAGGTGCTAAGCTCATTGCACTTGTTTTTGTTAGTGTATAAAGGCCGGTTTTACTTATTGTGTAAGAAAAAAAATAAGGAGTAAGTTTAAAAACTCTTTGATCAATAATATTGATTATATTGTTATTTTTCCCTCTTATATTTTTTGCAAACTCTTTAGATAGTAATGCTGGAGTTCTCAAATTTGTTCTCAAGTGCTGTCCCCAGCTATCAGTTGTGAAATTTTCTAATTTATCGTTTTCAAATAATGAAGCGTTGTTAACCAAGCAATCAAAAAATTTTAATTTTGATTTTGCGTATTTAACAATTTTATTTACGTCACTTTCTCTACTTAAATCACCTTTTATGAGATAAACTTTAGTTTTAAGACTCTCAAGCTCTTTTTTAAGTTTTTCAGCTTTCAACTTTGACTTATTGAAGTGAATTAGAATTTCTTTGTTAGCGCCAGATAACTTTCTAGCAATTGCAGCACCAATCCTTGTTGCGCCACCAGTTATAATTATTTTCCGTGCTTCCATTTTTTATCTTTTTTTTTTGTGACTTTAGTTCCCGGCATTCCCATTGTCGATCTACCTTTTGGATAGAGCTTATTTTTTACATCATATTGCCTAATTTTTGGATTTAATGTTATTTCAAGCTCAGTGCTTTCTAGTTTTCTAATCTCATCCCTTATTTTAGCAGCTTCTTCAAACTCTAAGTTTGATGCCGCTTCTTTCATTTTTTTATCAAGACCTTTTAGGTGTTTTTTAAGATTTCCACCAATATTAGATCCATCACTTATTTTTACGTAATCCTTTTCATAAACGCTCTCTAAAATATCACTAATTTCTTTTTTTACAGATTTTGCATCTATTTTATGTTTTTTATTATAATTTAACTGAATTTGTCTTCTTCTATCAGTCTCAGCTACAGCTTTTTTTATACTTTTTGTCTCTTTGTCTGCATATAAAATTACTTTTCCATCAACATTTCTTGCAGCTCTTCCGATTGTTTGAATTAAAGATGTCTCAGATCTAAGAAATCCTTCTTTGTCTGCATCTAATATTCCAACAAGTGCACATTCAGGTATATCCAGACCTTCCCTTAAAAGATTAATCCCAACAAGAACATCGAATACTCCCAAACGAAGGTCTCGCATAATTTCTATTCTTTCCAAAGTATCTATGTCAGAATGTAGATATCTAACTTTAATCCCATTTTCATGAAGATATTCAGTTAAATCCTCTGCCATTTTCTTAGTTAAAGTCGTAACAAGAACTCTGTGGTTATTTTCAATAACTTTTTTACATTCATGCATTAAATCGTCTACTTGGTTTTTTGCAGGTCTTATTTCTACAGGAGGATCTATCAGACCTGTTGGTCTGATAACCTGATCTATGTATTTACCTTTAGTTTGTTCTAGTTCCCAGGGACCAGGAGTTGCTGATACAAATACAGTTTGAGTTCTCATTAAATCCCATTCTTCAAATTTTAATGGTCTATTGTCCATACAGGACGGAAGTCTAAATCCATATTCTGCTAACGTACTTTTTCTAGATCTGTCTCCTTTATACATTCCATTAAGCTGAGGAACTGTTACATGACATTCATCAACGAAAATTAGAGTATTATCAGGGAAATATTCAAAAAGAGTAGGAGGTGGTTCACCCGGTTTTCTCCCTGATAAAAACCTCGAATAATTTTCAATTCCTGCACATGAACCTGTGGCTTCTATCATTTCAAGATCAAACTTAGTTCTTTCTTCTAATCTTTGAGCTTCTAATAATTTATTTTCTGATCTGTGTTTTTTAAGGGTAATTTCTAGTTCTTTTTTAATATTTATGACTGCTTGTTCTATCGTCGGTTTTGGTGTGATGTAGTGACTATTTGCGTATACTTTTACTAAACTTAGATCTCTTATTTGATCTCCTGTTAGAGGATCGAATTCCTCAATTTGTTCTAGCTTATCTCCAAACAAACTTAGCCTCCATGCTCTATCCTCTAAATGTGATGGGAAAATTTCTAAATACTCTCCTCTGGCTCTAAAGGTTCCTCTATAAAAGTTTTGATCGTTTCGCTTGTATTGAAGAGCAACTAGGGATTTTATTAATTCTTCACGGTTATAATCATTGTTTTTTTGGAGAGTTAAAGTCATTTTACTGTAAGCCTCAACAGAACCCAGTCCATAAATACATGAAACACTAGCAACGATAAGCACATCATCTCTTTCAAGTAGAGATCTAGTAGCTGAATGTCTCATACGATCAATTTGCTCGTTTATTGATGCTTCTTTCTCTATGTAAGTATCTGATCTAGGCACATATGCCTCTGGTGTATAATAGTCATAATAAGAGACAAAATATTCCACTGCATTGTCTGGAAAAAAAGTTTTCATTTCACCATAAAGTTGAGCTGCAAGGGTTTTATTAGGTGCAAGAATTAACGCAGGCCTGTTAGTCGCCTCAATAACTTTCGCCATAGTAAATGTTTTACCTGATCCTGTAACACCGAGTAATACTTGATTAAATTGATCTTTGTTTGCACCTTTCACCAATTTTTTTATTGCATCAGGTTGGTCACCTGCAGGTTTAAAATCTGATTTTATTTTGAATTTTTTTCCCCCTTCGAGTTTTCCACCGATTTGAGGATTTTTACTTTGGATATCTGTAATTAAATCTTGATATGTATTTTCCATATATTAAATAAGGTAGTAGAATTATTTTTTATTTCAATGAGCATAATATCAAACAGTCTAAAGAGAATTAAACCCTCGCCAACTATAGCCGTTACACAAAAAGCGAGAGAGCTTAGAGCAGCTGGTAATGATGTAATTGGTCTTGGTGCAGGAGAGCCTGATTTTGATACACCAAATAATATTAAAGAGGCAGCTATAAAAGCAATAAAAGATGGAGATACCAAATATACTGCAGTTGATGGAACACCTGCTTTAAAAAAAGCTATAGTAGGTAAGTTTAAAAGAGAAAATAAACTAAACTATTCAACTGATCAGATAACTGTTGGTACAGGAGGAAAACAGGTTCTTTATAATACCTTTATGGCCACACTAAATAAGGGTGATGAAGTAATTATTCCTGCTCCTTTTTGGGTATCTTACCCTGACATGGTTTTGCTGGCTGGAGGGAAACCTAAAATTGTAAAATGTACAGAGCAAGAAGGATTTAAACTCACTCCAAAGAAATTAAAAAAAGTAATTTCAAAAAAAACGAAATGGTTAATTTTAAACTCACCATCTAATCCAACAGGTGCAGGTTATTCAAAAAAAGAAATTCAAAATTTATCAAAAGTTTTGATAAAAAATAAAAAGGTAAATATTTTAAGTGATGATATCTATGAACATGTAAAATATGATAATTTTAATTTTTTTACAATTGCACAAATACCAAAATTAAAAAATAGAACATTGACAATGAATGGTGTTAGTAAATCTTATGCAATGACTGGATGGAGAATTGGTTACGCTGCAGGACCAAAAGATATCATAAAAGCAATCAGAAAAATTCAATCTCAATCGACCTCAAATCCATCCTCAATAAGTCAAGCTGCAGCTGTAGAAGCTTTAAATGGTAATCAGGGTTTTATTAAAAAAAGAGCAAAAGCTTTTAAAGAGAGAAGGGACTTTGTTGTCAAAAGTTTAAATGACATTAAAGGAATTAATTGCTTAATACCAAATGGAGCTTTTTATGTTTTCCCTAGCTGCAAAGGATTACTAAATAAAAAAACAAAGTTAAAAACAGATACTGAATTTGTTCAAAAATTGTTAGTAAAATCAAATGTTGCAGTTGTTCAAGGTTCAGCATTTGGTTTGGATGGTTACTTTAGAATTTCTTATGCAACTTCCATGGAAAATCTAAAAAAAGCAATGAATAGGATAAAATCTTTTTGTGAGAGTATTAATTAGTAAGTGAAAACAGCACTTTTGTTTGGATCATCAGGTTTAGTTGGAGGACAGATTTTAAATCGACTAACCAATGATATAGATTACTCAAAAATAAAGATTTTTGTAAGATCTGAACCTGAAATTCATAGTAATAAATTAGAGATTATTAAAACAGACTTTAATGATTTAGAAAATTTTAAAGATTATATCAAAGGGGATGATTGTTTTTTTTGCATAGGAACAACAAAAAAAAACTCTCCCGATCAAGATGAATATAGACGAGTAGAACTTGACCTACCAATACAAGTCGCTCGAATAGCAAAATTAAATGATATCAAATCATTTTTATTTGTATCTTCAATTTCAGCTAATCCAAAAAGCTCAAGTGATTATCTAAGATTTAAGGGACAGGTAGAAGAAGAAATTAAAAATTTAAATTTTCCTAAAGTTGCAATAATGAGACCATCGTTCCTGATGGGTAAAAGAAAAGAAAAAAGAATTATTGAGAAAGTAGGAATTCCTATTTTTAATCTTCTTTCACCTTTATTTTTAGGTTCTCTAAGAAAAATGAAACCAATTCATTCAGATATAGTAGCAAAAGTAATGATTAGAGCGGCAAATGAAAATATGAAAAAAATTATTTTTGAGTCTGATGAGATAGTTGAGCTAAATTTAGACTAAACCCAATCTAACAACTGACTTAGCAGTTTCCGCCATACAACCTTTTGCCGGTTGAAATTTTAATCCCAATAAATCTTCAGAATATGTAGTGTCAGTTTGCATCGTAATCTCAAGGTCTGGTATCATTGTCTTAGCACTTGAGTCTATGTAACTAAATAATTTAACCATAAAATTTGGCAGTTGTTTTTTGGGAAGTTTTTTTGCGTATTCAGGCATTGCTTCAGCCATTATTTGAGATAGCTGAATTAAAGTTTTTACCTCTTTACCCACGATCAATCTTCTTCCTCCAACTTTATCATTACCAATACAAGCTACGTGGGATTTTGCTACATCATGAACATCAGAAATTAATACCCCCCATTTAGGTGCTGCTGGAAATTTACCTTTTAGAAACTGTCTTACATATTCAATTGAGGTTCCTCCTTTAGTATCTAACGCATCACCAAATACTCCACCTGGACAAATAGTAGTCAACTTATTCTTTAACCCTTTGCTTTCCATCAATTCCCAAGCAAGTCTTTCAGCTTTGGTTTTTGACAAAAAGTAGTCTGTAACTCCCTTGGTCCAATTTTCATCTGTCCAATCATTTTCTCCAAAAGAATATGGATTTGTTCTATTTGGTTTTCTAAACATTGCAACTATCGAAGAGGTTTTGATTATCTGTTTCACATTTGCATTCAAGCCAGCATTTAAAACTCTTAAAGTTCCATCTACTGCAGGTGCTAATAAACTATCTCTATTGTTAGAAACCTTGTAAGGGAAAGGGGAGGCAATGTGCATTATGTATTCACACCCTTGAGCAGCTTCACTCCACCCATCGTCTTTTAAAAGATCTAATTCTACAAATGATAAATTATCTATCGGTGAGTACTTACTTATAGTCTCTTTAGTTTGTTCAATTAAACTGTTATTTCTTACTGTTCCTAAAACTTCATAACCTAAATTTAATAGCTTAATAGCGGTGTGTTTTGCTATCCACCCACTTATTCCAGTAAGAAGTACTTTTTCTGACATTTAATTGTGTGAAAGGTGTTTTTCGGCCTCTAAAGCTGCCATACACCCCATTCCCGCAGCGGTTACTGCTTGTCTAAATGTTTTATCCTTAACATCTCCGGCAGCATAAACTCCTGGTACATTGGTCTCAGTTGAATCTGGTTTAGTTATTAAATAACCTTCTTTATCCATATCTAACTGTTTTTTAAATAAAGATGTAGCTGGGTCATGACCAATCGCAATAAATACTCCATCAAGTTTTAGTTCTTGAATATTATTTGTTTTAACGTTTTTAATTTTAATACCTTTTACATTTTTAGGTTCACTGTCTCCTATTACATCTTCAACAACAGAGTCCCAAATGATTTCTATTTTTTTATTTTCCATCAATTTTTTCTGAAGCATTTTTTCAGCTCTCAAACTGTCACGTCTGTGGATTAATTTAACTTTTGACGCAAATTTTGTAAGAAACATTGCCTCTTCAACAGCAGCATTACCCCCACCAATTACAGCAACTTCTTTATCTTTGAAAAAGAAACCATCACACGTTGCACATGCAGAGACTCCGTACCCTCTGAACTCTTGTTCAGATTTTATATTTAACCATCTTGCTTGAGCACCAGTTGAAATAATTATACTATCAGCAGTATATTTTTGGCCACTATCACCAATTGCTTCAAAAGGTTGGGATTTTAAATTCACTGATGCAATATGATCTTCAATCATCTCTGTTCCTACAGCTTTAGCTTGCTCTTTCATTTGATCCATTAACCAAGGTCCTTGAATTACGTCAGCAAATCCTGGAAAATTTTCAACGTCTGTAGTAGTTGTTAATTGTCCACCTGGTTCTGCGCCATAAACTAAAATAGGATTTAGCATAGCACGAGCAGCATAAACCGCTGCTGTGTATCCGGCTGGACCAGATCCAATTATTAACACTTTTGTGTGTTTAGTTGGATTTTGACTCATATGAAAGCTATATAGTAATAAATGTCCAAATTAAAAGGTTTATTATTAACACAAGGTATGCACGGAATGATAAGTCAAGTAGAGGGCTTGGCTAAAGCTCTTGATATTGATTTTATACACTGCAAGGTTGAAACAAATAATATTTGGAAGTTTATTCCTCCGAGATTCACTCCAATCTTTCAAAGCGCTTATAAAAAAATAGATGAAACAGATTTTGATATAATAATTTCATGTGGAAGAAAAAGTGTTATTCCTTCAATTCACTTAAAAAAAATTTCTAATAAAAAAATATTTAATATTCACATTCAAGATCCAAAAGTAGACTTCAGGCACTTTGATTTTGTTGTTGCGCCAGAGCACGATGCAATAGAAGGGGAGAACGTTATTAATACTAAGGGTGCTATTCACTACTTAACCGAGCAAGGAATTTTAGAGAATAAAGAATATCTAAACTCTTACATTAAAAAAGACGAGAGGAAAGTATGGGCCTTAATTTTGGGGGGACCAACAAAATATTATGATTACTCAAAGAAAAATATAAAACATATTTTCTCAATATTTTATGAATTATTAAAAAAACATAATTTCCAACTTGTAGTTGTTCCCTCAATGAGAACACCACTTAGTATAATTCATTATGCTAAAGAATTTTTTGGAGAAAATCATACTATAATAATGGATGTAGATAAAAAAGCGTATTTATCAGCACTCGCAATTTCTGAAAATATAGTTGTTACTTGTGATTCAAGCTCAATGATCTCTGAAGCTGCTTTGACTGGTAAACCAATATATGTTGCTAATATTTTACCAAAAAAAAATGATAAAAGATTTCGAAGATTTCGAGACCTGTTTAGAGAGTTGAATATTATAAGAAATTTAGGAGAAGAAGTTGAAATTTGGAACTATGAAAAATTAGATGAAACTAATAGAGTAGCAAAACTTATAAAGGAAAAAATTAAATCTTAATGACATTTTTAAATTCAATAAAAAATAATTCAACAAAACATGAAACTCCCTTCGATCATTGGGAATATAGTAATGCCTTAAGTGAGGGTTCAATAGAAGAAATAATTAAAGCAGATATTCCTGATTTAATTAAACATAATCTTTCATATGATGGTACAAGAGCAATAGACGGAGGCGGTGCAGAATTTAGAGAAGGAATTGCTTCTGGAGGTAAAGCAATAAAATTTAGATGTTTTGTATCTAGAGAAAATGCCACACAGTTTCCACATTTAGTTAAATTTATTAATGAATTACAATCTAAAGAAATATATGAAACAATTTCTAAAATGATCGGTAAAAATTTATCAAATTCTTATGTAAGAGTTGAGGTAATATGTGACAGAGAGGGATTTTGGTTAAAACCTCATTGTGATATTAAAGAAAAACTTATGTCTGGACTTATATTTGTCAATAATACCAATGAGTCTGAAAATTTGGGAACGGATCTTTATAATGATAAGTTAGAGAAAGTTAAAACTTTGCCCTACAGAAATAACTATGGTTATCTTTTTACTAGTGGGCCAAATACCTGGCATGGTATGGAAAAAAAGAAAATCCTTAAAGAGAGAAGATGTTTACAAGTAAATTACGTTACCTTTAAAACTGATTGGAAAGTTGAATAATTTTATTTTTCCCAGTCAAATCTCGGAAAAGAGTCAAAAACTTTAAAAATTCCATCAGACCATTGATTACACACTTTTGAATAAGTCTCATCAGTAACATTTAAACATTCAAGTGAAGAAAGTTCATCAGCATCTTTTTTTAAAACGGCAAAATCGATTGGTGGTCCAACTGTAAGATCACTTTTTAAAGTGGAGTCCATTGAAATGAGAGCGCATCTTGATGCATCCCCAATTGATACATCTGGTTTAATAACTCTATCGAGAATTG
>CABXYF010000009.1 GCA_902516435.1 uncultured Pelagibacteraceae bacterium
TAAAAGATTTTGATGATGCTAGATTGTTGCCTTCCAGCAAGGATTTAGAAAGTTTAATTTAATTTTTTTTAATTGGAAATTGAATTCCAAACCATCTCCACTTTCCATCATCATTTAAAGAGCAATTAATTCTTCCTCTCCTTGGTTCAAATGGAGCTCTAAATTCAATTGAAAGAATATTGTTGGAAAAACTAGTAATTGATTTTTCCCATTTATTTGCCTCATTTGAATAACAGTTAATTCGTTCTAAATTTTTCTGGGTTTCAAAAAATTCGACTTTAAATTTAGGAGGGTTGGTTTCTTTTGTTAATTGCTTTTCTAAAGGATGTAATTTTTTATATTCTAGAGGAAAGTAATTTATTATAGAAACAAATCTTTTTAGTTTACCATATTTTTCATTTATAGGAAATCTAGGCAATTCAAATTTATCTTTGTTTAAATCAATTACACCAGAATGTTGACCAAAAGCAAAATCGAAGTTTTTAGAAATATAATCTTTCATGTTCTTGGAATATTCACCAAATGGGTAAGAAAATAGATGAGGTACATATCCAAGTTTGTTTAAAAATATTTTATTTGCTTTTTGAATATCAAATATAAATTCATTATTTGTTACATCAATAAGATATTCATGACTGTGAGAGTGATGTCCAATCATAGCAAAAGCTTCATTTTCTATCTCTTTTATCTGATCCCATGTCATGTATCCTGTTTTGCCAACTGCTTCTGTAGAAACAAATAAAATAAATGGAATTTTATTTTCTCTAAGATATGGCCAAGCCTCAATATAAAATGATTCAAAAGCATCATCAATTGTAATTAAAATCTCTTTTTTAAATTTAGGTAAATTAAATTCATCTTTAAATTTATGTGGATCATGAAAATTAAAATCAGAATTTTTTATTAACCCAATATGTTCTTTGAAAATATCCATTTGTATATTTGTTGATGGATATTTTGATTCGTTAAAACGATGATACATAATTGATAGAATGCCCTCATCTTTGGAATAATATTTGATATTATTTCCATCTGCTTTAGAATTGATATTAAAAAATAATATAATTATGAATAAACTGATTATTGATGTAGCAAATGAAAAAATTTTTTTAATGATCATTACTAATAATAATATTTATAATATTACTAAAGAGAATACTAAATTTAATTATGAAAAATTGACTTTAATTATAAACAATTTTTTAAATTCAAATAACTTAGAAATAAGAGATATAAGCACAATATATGTAAATAGAGGTCCGGGTAGTTTTGCAGGAATTAGAAATTCGCTATCAGTAGTGAAAGCATTCAATGTTTCTAAAAAAATCGATTATTATTGCTTTAGTTTTAAAGATTTCATGGGAGAATTTGATGCAAAATATGAAAATATCCCGAATTTGTGTGACAAATTTAAAATTAAAAAAAATTTGATTAATCCTGTTTATTTAAGTTAGAATTATAAAATGTCAGAAACAATTGAACAAAAATGTATATCCAAAGGAGTAAAATTAACCGACCAAAGAAGAATAATTGCTCAGGTGATGTCTAAGTCGTCAGACCACCCAGATGTTGATGAGTTGTACAATAGAGTTTCCAAAATTGATCCAAAAATTAGCATTGCAACAGTTTATAGAACAGTAAAATTATTTGAAGAGTCTGGTATTTTAACAAAGCATGAGTTCAAAGGAGGGAAAGCCAGATACGAGGAGTTAAATGAGGGACATCATGATCATTTAATTGATGTAAAGTCTGGCGAAATAATAGAGTTCGTAGATAATGAAATTGAAATGCTTCAACAAAAAGTCGCTGAAAAATACGGATATACTTTAGTAGATCATAAACTAGAACTTTACGGCGTTAAAAAAAAATAACATGTCTTCAAAAATTTTGAAGCCGTTTAGTTTTTCTATTAACGCAAATATTGATGAAGATGCAGCAAGATTTAGATAATTTAAAAAAAAAAGATAAAATTTTTATTAAAACATTTGGATGTCAAATGAATGAGTATGACTCAAATAGGATTTATGATTCAGTTAAAAAAATCGGTTATGAAAAAACAGATAATTATCAGGAAGCAAATTGTTATTTATTGAATACCTGTCACATTAGGGACAAAGCTAAAGAAAAAGTTTATCATGAAATTGGTAGAGTAAAAAAATTATTTAGATTTAAAAAAAAACCACTTGTGATTGTTGCTGGATGTGTTGCTCAAGCAGAAAATGAGGAAATGCTTAAAAGAGAGCCCTATATAGATTTAGTACTTGGTCCTCAAGCTTACCATAAAATTAATGATACTATTTTAAATTTTAATGAAAAAAAGAAAAAAAAAGAAGAAACAGAATTTGATGCTGTTTCTAAATTTCAATACTTGAGTAAATTTCAAAACAAAGATGGAAAAGTTTCATCTTTCTTAACTATTCAAGAAGGATGTGATAAGTTTTGTCATTTTTGTGTAGTGCCATATACACGAGGACCAGAATATTCACGCCCATTTAAACAAATTTTAGATGAAGCAAAATGTTTAGCCGATAATGGAGCAAGAGAGATAATTTTACTTGGTCAAAATGTAAACGCTTATAATTATGAAGGATATAGATTGTCAGATTTGATAACAAATATTGAAAAATTATCTGAAATAAAACGGGTAAGATATACAACTTCTCATCCAAAAGACATGACGGATGATCTAATTGAAGTGTATAAAACTTCTAAGAAATTAATGCCACTTGTTCATTTACCAGTTCAAAGTGGCTCTAATAAAATTTTAAAATTAATGAATAGAAAACATACTGTAGAAGAATATTTAAACACATTTGATAGATTAAAAGAAATTAATCCAAGGATACAATTTTCAAGTGATTTTATAATAGCCTATCCTGGAGAAGAAAATCAAGATTTCGAAAATACTTTTAATTTAATTGAAAGAGTTAAGTTTATTAATTCTTACTCGTTTATTTTTAGTCCAAGACCTGGAACAGTTGCTGAAAATTTACATTTAATTGATAAAACAATATCAATCGAGAGACTAGAAAAAATTCAACATAAATTATTTGAAAATCAAATTGAAATAAACCAATCTTTAGAGAATAGTATAGTTGATGTTTTAGGTGAGAACTTAACTGACGATAAAATGAAAGTATTTGGAAGAACTGAGTATATGACTTCTGTAATTTTTAATGGTAATAAGAGTGATATTGGAAAAATTGTGAAAGTAAGAATTAAAAAAAGTAATCGAAATAGTTTATTTGGTGAAATTGTAAGTAATTCAAATCAAAAGGTTGCATAAAACTTGAGTGGGATAATAAAAAAAAAAATAGACCAGTCTTTAAAATTTGTTTACTCAGATAACAATACCTTGAGCGTAATCTTTCACGACAATAACTTGTTGATGGGTGTTGTAGGTGAATTTAATAAAAATCTACAAGAACTTGAAAAAATTACAAACTGTAGTTTGTATTCTCGTGGGAACTCAATATTAATTAAATCCGAACCACAGAACAACGAAATAGTAAAAAATGCTATTCAATTCTTGGCAAATCAGTTTGTTAGTAATGGAGGCATAGAAAGCAAAGATATAATTTCTTCAGTGGATAAATTTATGATTAATGAAAAAGTTAAAAATAATAATATAACAGATATAATCAAAACTCCTAAAAAATCTATAATTCCAAGATCAGAGAAACAGAAAGATTATGTTAGAGCCCTGAGACAAAGTGATATTATAATTTCAGCTGGACCGGCTGGAACTGGTAAAACCTTTTTAGCTGTAGCTGTAGGATTAACTATGCTGTTAGAAAAAAAAATTGAGAGGATAATATTATCAAGACCAGCTGTTGAGGCAGGAGAGAGACTAGGTTTTTTACCAGGAGATATGAAAGAAAAAGTAGATCCTTACTTGAGGCCATTGTACGATTCATTATACGATCTGTTTGATTTTGAAAAAATTCAACGAATGATTGAAATAGGTGATATTGAAATTGCACCACTAGCATTTATGAGGGGCCGAACATTAAAAAATTCTTTTGCAATTTTAGATGAAGCGCAGAATGCTACGGATACTCAGATTAAAATGTTTTTAACACGTCTAGGAGAAAATTCAAAAATTGTTGTTAATGGTGATCCAACTCAAATTGACTTACCTAATAAAAGTATGTCAGGACTCGTCAGATCAAAAGAATTGCTTGGACATTTAAAAGAGATATCAATAGTTGATTTTAATCATTCTGATGTGGTTAGACATCCACTTGTTTCAAAAATAGTAAAAGCTTATTCAAATAATGATTAATGTTAATGTCTTCTCAGAAGAGAAGGCTTGGTCAAAGAGAATTAGTAATAAAAATCTTTTTTTTAAAAAAATTTGCAAAGCGTTTCCAAAAAAATATCAGTTTTTAAATAAAAAGGTATCTTTTACTTTGCTACTTTCAAACAATAAAAATATTAAAAAATTAAATAAATATTTTAGAAATAAAAATAAATCTACTGATATTCTATCTTTTCCGATTAATAAAAAAATTAAGATTTCTAAAAATACTTACTTAGGAGATATTATTATCAGTTATAATTATTTAGATAAACCAAAATCTCAAGATTTAAAATCTTTTAAAGAAAAAGTTATAAAAGTATTTATTCATGGCTTTCTTCATCTGCTGGGTTTTAATCATATAAAAAATAAAGATTACTCAAAAATGTTAAGAGAAGAAAACTTATTATATAATTCAATAAAATCGAAAATAAATTAAATTGAATAAAAAATTTTATATTGAATTAATTTTTCTAATAATTTTAGGAGCTCTTTCTTCATTAAGCTTACCACCATTTAATTATTTTTTAATAAATTTTTTAACCTTTAGTTTATTTTATATTTTTTTAATAAAAAAATATCATTCTAAAAAAAACAAAAAAATATATTTTCTATATGGATGGCTTTTCGGATTTGGTTATTTTTTGAGCAATTTATACTGGATTTCAATATCATTAGCTTTTGATGAAAACTTTAAATTTTTAATTCCTTTGGCAACAATAATAGTTCCAGGATTTTTAGCTTTATTTTACGCATTAGCTGTATATTTATTTGTAATTATAAAAACAAAAAAAAATTTAAGTTCTTTTTTCCTTTTTTCTTTGATATTTGGAATAATTGAGTATCTGAGGGGATCAATTTTTACTGGTTTTCCATGGAATTTGATAGCTTATAGTTTTTCGAACGAACTTGAAATTTTAAATATTATATCAATTGTCGGAACTTATAGTTTTAATCTTTTTTGTATTTCACTTTTTACAAGCCCATCTATATTTATTCTAAAAGAAAATAAAAAAGAAATTATCGTTTGTATGACATTTCTTTTAGCAATAATCTCTTTTTACTTTTTTGGCTCACAAAACCTAGAAAAATTTTATAAAGAAGAGGTAAATAAACATGATTATAAGATAAGACTAATAGCATCAAATATAGGCATAGATAGATTTTATAATAATATAGATCCAATTTCTGCAATTGAGGATTTAATTAAAATAAGTTCTCCTCAAAAAAACGAAAATATTATTTTTATTTGGCCAGAAGGTATAGTGCCAGGTATTTTACAAGATCAGCTTAAAGAATATAAATGGTTATTTCAAAATAAATTTAATGAGAAACATCTTTTTGGAATTGGGATTAATATAAAAGAAAAAGAAAATCAAAGTATAAAATATTTTAATTCTTTTTCTATTTATGATCACAATCTAAATTTAATAAATTCATATAAAAAAATCGATCTTGTTCCCTTTGGTGAATTTTTGCCTATGGAAAATATATTAAAAATTATTGGTCTAAAATCAATTACCAATAATTATCAGTCTTATTCAAAAGGAGAAGAAAGAGATTTTTTTAAAATAAATTATGGCAACTTTTCTATAAAGATATTGCCTCTTATTTGTTATGAAATAATTTATTCTGGTAAAATTTTTAAAAATAATCGTTTTGATTATATTATAAATATTTCGGAGGATGGATGGTTTGGTAAATCCATAGGTCTAGAACAGCATTTCACTCACAGTATTTTTAGGGCTATTGAAAGTGGAAAATATGTTTTAAGGTCCTCGAATAACGGAAAAACAGCAATTATTAATCCACTAGGTGTTGTAGAAAAACAAGTAGATTATAATAAATCTGGATATATTGACTTAAATGAGACAAGAAAAATAAA
This sequence comes from uncultured Pelagibacteraceae bacterium, assembly GCA_902516435.1. Lineage (GTDB taxonomy): Bacteria > Pseudomonadota > Alphaproteobacteria > Pelagibacterales > Pelagibacteraceae > Pelagibacter. Next base: position 6,186 of record CABXYF010000009.1, read on the forward strand.
ATCAACCTTGTTTGCAGGATACGGAAATATAATTTTTGTATTTATAATTTTAATGTATATTTTTCTGATATTTTCGTTTAATAAAGTTAAAAATGAGTAATTTAAAAAATTATCTTTTCACTAGCGAGTCAGTTTCTGAAGGGCACCCGGATAAAGTTTCTGACAGAATATCAGACATGGTCGTTGATAGTTTTATTTCTGGAGATCCATATTCAAGAGTTGCATGTGAAACGTTAACAACTACAAATAAAGTTGTTCTAGCAGGTGAAGTAAGGGGACCAGAGATTAAAAAAGATGAGTTGACTGAAAAAGTTAGAAACTGCATTAAAGATATAGGTTACGATCAAGATGGTTTTACTTGGAAAGATGCTACAAAAATAGACATCCATTTACACTCTCAATCGGCAGATATAGCTATGGGTGTAGACTCATCAGGAAATAAAGATGAGGGAGCGGGTGACCAAGGAATAATGTTTGGATATGCTTGTAATGAAACAGATGTTCTTATGCCTGCACCTATACATTATTCACACAAGATTTTAAGGTTAATGGCAGAAGATAGGAAATCAGGAAATCTTAATGGAATAGAACCAGATTCAAAAAGTCAGATTACTATTGAATATAAAGATGGTAAACCGTCCGCTGTAAAATCAGTAGTAATTTCTACACAACATTCTAAGGATGTAAATTTAGCAAAAGTAAAAGAACTCTGTATGCCATATATAGAAAGGTCAATTCCAAAAAATTTATTAGGAAGTTTAGATGAAAACGAAATCTATATAAATCCCACTGGAAACTTTGTAATTGGTGGTCCAGATGGTGATAGTGGTTTAACTGGTAGGAAGATTATTGTAGACACCTACGGAGGTGCAGCACCTCATGGTGGTGGTGCTTTCTCAGGAAAAGATCCAACAAAAGTAGACAGATCAGCAGCGTATGCTTCAAGATATGTTGCAAAAAATGTTGTAGCTTCAGGTATTGCTGATAAATGTTTAATTCAATTAGCATATGCAATTGGTGTTTCAAAACCTTTATCAATATACGTAGATTTATTTGCTAATGACGAGGAAAAAAATAGTCATGTAGAAAAATTGATAAAAGAGAATTTTGATTTAAGCCCTAGAGGAATTAGAGAAATGTTAGGTTTAAACAAACCAATATACCAAAAAACTGCTGCATACGGTCATTTTGGAAGAGAGCCGGAGGCTGATGGTTCATTTTCATGGGAAAAAACAGATAAATCTGGGGTTTTTAAATAATCAATTAAAGTTGAAAATATAAAAAAAATACTTATATTTCAGATAAATCGCTGAACTTTCAAAATGGGCTTTAGCCCATTTTTTTTTGGAGCTAACTAAATTATGTTAAATAAAAGATCTGATAAACTTGAATTATTAAGAATTGCTGAAGCTGTAGCTCTGGAAAAGTCAATTGATAAAGAGTTGATAATTAGTTCAATGGAAACTGGCATTGCTAAAGCAGCTAAATCTAAATTTGGCCAAGAAAATGAAATTAAAGTTCTAATAAATAGAGACAATGGAGATATTGAGCTTTTTAGAAAATTAATTATTGCAGAAAACCCAGAAAATACGAATACAGAAATTAAACTTGAGGATGCAATTAATTTAAATGAGATAAATAAAGACAAATCAATTGGAGACGAAATTCTCCAGCCTTTACCTTCGTTTGATTTTGGAAGAATTGCTGCACAAACTGCAAAACAAGTTATTAGTTTTAACGTTAGAGAAGCAGAAAGAGAGAGACAGTTTAATGATTTTATTGATAAGAAAGATTCAATATTAAGTGGAATAGTAAAAAGATTAGAATTTGGAAATGTAATTGTAGATCTTGGTAGAACAGAGGCAATTATACAAAAAAATGAGTTAATACCTAGGGAAAATATCAAAGCAGGGGATCGTATAAAAGCTTATTGTTATGATGTGAGAAGAGAACCTAGAGGGCAACAAATATTTCTATCAAGAGCTCATCCAAAATTTATGGAAAAACTTTTTGTTCAAGAAGTTCCAGAAATATATGACGGATTAATTGAAATTAAATCTTCATCAAGAGATCCAGGAAGTAGAGCAAAAATATGTGTTAAAGCAGTGGATACCTCTTTGGACCCAGTAGGTGCATGTGTTGGGATGAGAGGTTCTAGAGTTCAAGCAGTTGTAAACGAATTGCAGGGTGAAAAAATAGATATTGTAAATTGGTCTGAAGATCCAGCACTTTTAGTATCAAACGCTTTGTCGCCAGCCGAAGTTCAAAGAGTTAATGTTGATGCAGAAAGAAAAAAACTTGATGTTATTCTTACTGAGGAAAATCTTAGCAAAGCAATTGGAAGAAGAGGTCAAAATGTTAGACTTGCGACGAAGTTATTAAATTATGAGATAAACATCATGACTGATGCTGAGGACTCTGAAAGAAGACAATTTGAGTTTAAAGAAAAAACAGAAAATTTTGTAAAAAATTTAGAATTGGACGAGACACTTGGTCAACTATTAGTGGCAGAAGGATTTTCAACAATTGACGATATTAAAGATAGTTCTGCTGAAAACTTACTGAAAATAGAAGGCATAGAGGAAGATACTGCAAAGGCACTTATAGAAAGAGCAAAAGAATTTCATCAAAAAGACCAAGAAGATATCTCCGAAAGAATTAAAGAGTTAGGTCTTGAAGATGCATTAATTAATCTTAGAGGTTTAACTCCAGGGATGCTAGTTACGCTAGGAGAACAAAAAATTTTAACCCTTGAAAATTTTGCAGATTTAGCGTCCGACGAATTGACTGGTGGTTTTGATATAATAAAAGGAGAGAGAGTAAAAATTCAAGGTTACCTTGAAGATTTTGCTTTGTTAAAGGAAGAAGCAGATGAATTAATTATGTCTGCTAGAAAAATTGTTTATAAAGATTGAGTGATGAGCTATGGAAAAAAAAACAAAATTAACATTATCTGGCTCAGCCAAAAAATCGATCAAAAATATTGAGATTGCTAAAACTCAAGGAAAAAACGCAGTTGTCATAGAAAAGCAAACTGGAAAATTTCCAAATAGAGCAGGATCTTTTAGACCTAAATCAGGCAAACCAAAATCAACTTCTTTTTTTAGCAGAGACACTAACATAAAACCATCTTTTGTACCAAAATCACCCCCTATAACAAATGATTTTGAAAGACGTAAGCTTGCCGAGCAGAGAGCAACAAAAAGACTTAAAGGAGACAGTGATGGAAAAGATAAAAAGACTTTAAAATTAGGAACTAAGAAAAGAGAATTAAAATTAACAGTTTCAAGAGCTTTAAGTGATGAAATAGAAGCTAGAGAAAGAAGTTTAGCTTCTGTTAAAAGAGCAAGACAAAAAGAAAACAAGAATTTATCTAAGGATCAAATTCAAGAAAATCTTAAACCAGTAAAAAGAGATATTAATATTCCAGAGGCAATCACTGTTAGAGAGTTAGCCAATAGAATGGCTGAGCAATCAAGTAATGTTATTAAATACTTATTTGGAATGGGGGTAACAGTTACAATTAACCAAACTCTTGCAGCAGATACAGCTGAGTTTTTAGTTAAAGAGTTTGGACACAATCCTATTAGAGAAGAAAAAGCAGAGGAAATAATTCAAAAAATTAAAGCAACCAGAGTAGAAAATTTAAAAAATAGACCACCAATTGTTACAGTTATGGGACATGTTGATCACGGTAAGACCTCGGTTCTTGATGTTTTAAGAAGTGCAAATGTTGTTTCAGGAGAATTTGGAGGAATAACTCAACATATAGGTGCTTACCAAATTGAAAGCCAAGAAAACAAACTAACTTTTATAGACACCCCGGGTCATGCAGCTTTCACTGAAATGCGTGCAAGAGGATCAAAATTAACTGATGTAGTAGTATTAGTGATTGCTGCGGATGATGGGGTCAAGCCACAAACAATAGAGTCTATTAAACATGCAAGAGCAGCAAATGTTCCAATTGTAGTTGCCATTAATAAATGTGATCTTCCAGATGCAAATCCACAAAAAATTAAAAATCAATTATTAGAACATGAATTAGTTGCCGAAGATCTGTCAGGTGATACTTTAATGGTTGAGATTTCAGCAAAGACCAAATTAAATTTAGATAAATTAGTTGAATCTATAATTCTTCAAGCAGAAATTTTAGATTTGAAAACTGATTATGAGTCTAAAGCTACAGGAATTGTTTTAGAATCCAAGATAGATACAGGCCGAGGACCAGTTGCTACAATTATTGTAACCACAGGAACTCTTAAAAAGGGAGATTTTTTTGTTAGTGGATTGAAGTGGGGAAAGATTAGAGCAATAATCAATGATAAAGGCACAAACATAAATGAAGCCTCTCCTTCCACCCCAGTTGAAATATTAGGCATCAACGGTGCAGCAAAAGCAGGAGACGATTTCATTGTTCTTGATAGTGAAAAAGAAGCTAAAACATTAAGTGAAAATAGAGCTGAAGAGACAAAGGAAGGTAAAAATCCTTTAACTTTTGCAACACAAGAGTCAGCATTCTCTGATGAATCTTCAGAGGAGCTAAATTTAATTATTAAATCTGATGTTCATGGATCTTCCGAAGCAATAAAAAATGCAATTAGTCAAATTAAACATGACGAAGTTAAACCAAAAATTATTTTGGCAGATATAGGAATGGTTACTGAAACTGATGTTACTTTAGCAAAAGCTTCTAATGCTGTACTAATTGCTTTCAACGTTAAACCAAGTAAAGAAGCAAAAAAACTTGCAGAAAATGAAAAAATAAAAATTTCTTCATACAATATCATCTATGAGGTGCTAGATTATATTAAACAAAAAATGTCAGGATTATTAACTCCGGATGTTCAAGAAACTATTACTGGATCGGCTCAAATCTTGGAAATTTTTAAAGTTTCAGGAGCTGGAAAAGTTGCTGGTTCTAAAATAACTGACGGGGAAATTACCAGTACTTCAGATGTTAGAATTATCAGGGATGGAGCAATAATTTATACAGGAAAAGTTGGAACTATTTTTAGAGAAAAAAATCAGGTAAAACAGGTTAGTGATGGACAGGAGTGTGGAATAACGGTCAAAGATTATATGGACTTCCAAAAAAACGACACAATAGAGGCTTTTAATGTTACTTCTACAGAAAGGTCAATTTAATGGCAGATAGAATAGGAAAACCAATTTCACAAAGACAGCTTAGAGTTGGAGAAATGATCAAGCAGTCTTTAAGCATGATTTTTATCAGAAACGAGGCTAAGGTCCCAAATTTAGAAACTAATACAATAACAGTAACTGAAGTTAGAATGAGTCCCGATTTAAAAATTGCTAAAGCGTATGTGCTTCCATTAGGAGGAAAAGATGCCGAGAAGACGATTGATACATTAAAAGAATACACATTCTTAATAAGAAAAATTTTATCACAAAAAGTGGTCATGAAATTTTTACCAAAATTACTTTTTAGAAAAGATGAGTCTTTTGAGTATGCGGAAAAAATAGAAAACTTAATAAAACAAACAAATAAATAGGTAGAACGAGGTATGAACAAAAAAGCACAAGAACTAGCAATGCATGATAAAGATACTGGATCTTCAGAGATACAGATTGCATTGTTAACAGAGAAAATCGAAACTCTCTCTAAACATATTAAGCAATTTCAAAAAGATAAGCATTCATCTGTTGGATTGTTGAGAGCAGTAAATAGAAGAAAGAAATTGTTAGAATATCTTAAAAAAAATAAAATGGATTCTTACAAAAATGTACTGTCGAAATTGAATTTGAGAAAATAGAAGTCAAGATAGATAGAACGAAATGGAACGAAACGAAATGGAAATGAAATGTTTAAAGTATACAAGAAAGAAATAGAAGTAGCAGGGAAGAAAATAAGTTTAGAAACAGGTAAAGTAGCAAGACAAGCAGACGGAGCAATTATTGCCTCATGTGGTGAAACAGTTATTTTAGCAACTGTGGTAGGAGCAAAGAGAGTAAATCCAGATATGGATTATTTTCCTTTATCAGTTAACTACCAAGAAAAATATTATGCAGGTGGAAAGATCCCTGGTGGATATTTTAAAAGAGAAGCAAGACCAACTGAGAGCGAAACATTAATCTCAAGATTAATTGATAGACCAATCAGACCTTTGTTTCCTGATGAATTTAAAAACGAAGTACAATTGTTACCAACGGTAATTTCATATGATAAAGAAAATCAACCAGATATTCTTGCTATTATTGCTTCTTCAGCAGCCTTAGCAATTTCAGGCATGCCTTTTATGGGACCTGTAGGAGCGTCTAGAGTAGGATATGTTAATGGTAAATATATACTCAACCCATCAAAACAGGAGTTGGAAAGCTCAAGTTTAGATTTAGTTGTAGCAGGTACTAAAGATGCGGTACTCATGGTTGAGTCAGAAACATCAGGTTTATCTGAGGAAATAATGTTAGCAGCAGTAAAATTTGGTCACGAAGGCTTTGTTCCAGTAATCGAAATGATCGAGGAACTTGCAAAAGAATGTAAAAAACCTGAATGGACTGTTGAGAAAAAAGATTTATCAGAAGTTAAACATAAGCTTGAGGAAACTTTTACAGAAGATTTAAAAAAAGCTTTTGCAACAAGAGATAAGCAAGAAAGGTCAAATCAAATTTCTGAAATTACTGATAAAGCTAAAAAGCTTTTTGAAGAAAATGAAAATTATTCTGATCTTGATGTTAACTCACAGCTTAAAAATTTAGAAAAGAAAATTGTTAGAACTGATATTCTTAAAAACAAAAATAGAATAGATGGCAGAGGATTATCTGATGTAAGACCTATATCCTGTGAAGTTGGCGTTTTACCAAGAGCCCATGGTTCTGCCTTGTTTACTCGAGGAGAAACACAAGCAATTGTTGTTACTACTCTAGGTACATCTGATGATGAACAAAGAATTGAAAGTTTAGATGGCTTACAAAGAGAACGATTTATGCTTCATTACAATTTCCCCCCCTTTTCGGTTGGTGAAACTGGAAGAATTGGAACTGGTAGACGTGAAATTGGTCATGGTAAATTAGCTTGGAGAGCAATTAATTCTTCATTACCTTCAAAAGAGGGGTTCCCATACACTTTCAGAATAGTATCTGAGATAACAGAATCTAACGGTTCATCTTCTATGGCTACTGTTTGTGGAGCATCACTTGCTTTAATGGATGCGGGTGTTCCGATTAAAGAGCCAGTTGCAGGTATTGCAATGGGTTTAATTAAAGAAGGCGACGATTTTAGTGTCCTATCAGACATTCTAGGTGATGAAGATCATTTAGGAGACATGGACTTTAAGGTTGCTGGAACTAAAGATGGAATTACTTCACTTCAAATGGACATTAAAATTACTGGGATCACTTTTGAAATCATGGAGCAGGCATTAAGCCAAGCGAAAGATGGAAGAATTCATATCTTAGGTGAAATGAATAAAGCCTTAGGTGAATCAAGATCTGATGTTGGAAAGCATACTCCAAAAATGGAACAAGTAACTGTTGATAAAAAGGACATTGCAGCTGTTATTGGAAAAGGTGGAGCAACTATTAGAGAAATTGTTGAAAAATCAGGTGCCAAAGTAGACGTAAATGACGAAGGTGTTGTAACAGTTGCTGCTCCAGACGAGGAATCTAGAAATATTGCAATGCAAATGATTAAAGACATTACTGCAAAAGCTGAAATGAATAAAATTTATTCAGGAAAAGTAATGAAGATAATGGAATTTGGTGCATTCGTTAATTTTTTAGGTAAACAAGATGGGCTTGTTCATATATCAGAACTTGCAGATAAAAGAGTTGCTAAAGTTACTGATGTTGTCAAAGAAGGCGATGAAGTGAAAGTTAAAGTAATTGGTTTTGATAGAGGTAAAGTTAAACTTTCTATTAAACAAGCAGTAGTTTAATTTATAAAAGGATAATTATGAAGAAGTTTGAAGAATTAATGTCTATTAGTGGTGAAATAGAAAATATTACTGCACAAGAAGCAAACAAAAAGCTAAATGATCCTAATGTTCAGTTTATAGATGTTAGAGATAAAGAAAGCTTTTCCAAAGGAACTATAGGAAATGCCATTCATATGGATAGAGGATTGTTAGAATTTTATTTAGCTGAAGGTTCCCCGATAGAAAATGATATAATAAAAAATAATCCTGATAAAGAATACGTTGTATTCTGCGGTGTTGGCGGCCAAGGTACTTTAGCTACAAAGACCATGAAAGATATGGGAGTAAAAAATGTTAAAAATATATCTGGTGGAATTGCTGAATGGAATAAAATTAAAGATTAGCTCTTAGAGCTAAAGTTAAACTTTCTATAAAGTAAGCTTATGTAGAATAATTTTATAAAATGAACTTGTATTAATGGTTAATAATCACTAAAAATAAATATTAAAATCCACCTCTCCAATTATCTTTGTCATCAAATTGATCTTTCTCTTTTTTAGAAGTTGGTCTAAATAAGTAAATAATAATAAATATTACAGAAACTAGAATTATTAATAATTCCATAAATCTATAATCTGTTAAGTAATATTTTTAGGATCTGGCATCCCAACTTTATTATATCCTGCATCTACATAGTGAATTTCACCAGTAACACCGTTTGCAAGGTCACTTAATAGATATAATGCTGAATTTCCAACATCATGGATATCTACGTTTCTTTTCAATAATGAATGGTCTTCATTCCATTTATAAAGGAATTTTGCATCTCCAATCGCAGAAGCAGCTAAGGTTTTAATTGGTCCAGCGCTAATCGCATTTACTCTCATACCTTTAGCACCTAAATCTCTGGCCAGATATTTCACACTAGACTCAAGTGCAGCTTTACAAACACCCATAACATTGTAATTAGGAATAGCTTTGTTTGCCTCATAGCTCAAAGTGATTAAGCTTCCACCCTCTTTCATTACTTTAGATGCTTCTTTTGCAACTTCAGTAAATGAAAAGCATGAAATTAACATACTTCTTAAAAAATTTTCTCTAGTTGTATTTAAATATTCACCAGATAATTCCGATTTATCCGAAAAAGCTATTGCATGAACAACAAAATCAATTTCACCCCATTGAGATTTAATATCTTCAAATAATTTTATTACATCATCTTTTTTTTCTACATCACAACTAAAGGTAATTTTTGAATTCAATTTTTCAGCCAAAGGAATAACTCTTTTTTTTAAAGCATCACCAAGGTAAGTAAATGCAAGCTCAGCTCCCGCTTCTACAAGTTTTTGTGAAATACCCCATGCAATAGATCTTTCATTGGCAACTCCCATTACCAATCCCTTTTTATTTTTCATCAAGCTCATGATTATACCTTTTCAAAAATTAAAGCAGCATTAGTTCCACCAAAACCAAAACTATTAGACATTACTGTATTTAAAGTTGCTCCTGTCTCAGTTTTAGCAACTATTGGAAATTTTTTAGCTTCTTCATCCATCTCGTTTATATTAGCTGATCCTGCTATAAAATTATTTTTCATCATAATTAAACAATAGATCGCTTCATGAACAGATGCAGCTCCCAGAGGATGTCCTGATAAGGATTTTGTTGAACTAATTTTAGGAATTTCATTTCCAAATGTTTCTTTTACTGCATTTAATTCCGTAATGTCTCCAACTGGAGTAGATGTTCCATGAGTATTGATATAATCAATTTTATTCTTGGATGTTGCTATAGCCATCTTCATGCATCTTACAGCTCCTTCTCCTGATGGGGCTACCATATCGTATCCATCTGAGGTTGCTCCATAACCTGTTAATTCTGCGTAAATTTTAGCACCCCTAGCTTTAGCATGTTCATATTCTTCAAGCACTAATACACCACCACCACCTGCAATAACAAAACCATCTCTAGTTTTGTCATAGGCTCTTGACGCTGTCTCCGGTGTATCATTATATTTTGATGATAAAGCTGTCATGGCATCAAACATTGCAGTCATCGCCCAGTGTATCTCTTCACTGCCACCCGCAAAAACAATATCCTGTTTTCCCATTTGAATTAATTCCATTGAGTTTCCAATGCAATGGCCACTTGTTGCACAAGCAGAGCTCATTGTATAGTTCGTACCTTTAATTTTAAACGGAACAGCAAGTGTTGCTGAAGCTGTGCTTGCCATTGTTCTTGGAACAATAAAAGGTCCCATTAATTTTGGCGTTTTTGCTCTAGTTTTATCTGCAGCTAAAATTACATTTTCAATCGAAGGTCCTCCTGAACCCATAACTATTCCAGTTTTAAAGTTACTAACTTCACTTTCTTCCAATCCAGAATCCTCAATTGCTTCTTTCATTGCTATATAGTTATAGGCAGAACCTGAACCCATGAACCTTATTGTTTTTCTATCGATGTGATCCTCGAGTTTTATATTGGGTTTACCATGGACATGGCTTTTTAGATTATGCTCTTTATATTCTTCACTAAAAGATATTCCAGATTTTGTGTTCAATAATGACTGGCGCACTTCTTCCTGATTATTTCCCAAACAAGAAACTACTCCCAGACCTGTAACAACTACTCTTCTCATTATTTAAATAAACCTACTTTCAAATTATCTGCTGAATATATTTTTTTGTCATCAGCGAAAACCATTCCATTAGCAAGACCTACAGTTGTACCTCCAGGGGACATAATTTTTTTCATATCTATTTCATACCTTACATTTTTAACACTTTGTAAAACTTCACCAGTAAACTTTACAGCCCCAACTCCTAGGGCCCTACCTTTTCCAGGATTTCCTAACCAACCTAGGTAAAAACCAACCAACTGCCACATAGCATCTAAACCTAGGCATCCTGGCATAACTGGATCAGATTTAAAATGACAATCAAAGAACCAAAGGTTATCTTTTATATCCAGTTCTGCTTTTAAAGAACCTTTGTTAAAAGTTCCTTTATCATCATTAATATCTATTATTCTATCAAACATAAGCATTGGGGGAAGTGGTAATTTAGCATTTCCAGGTCCAAAGAGCTCACCATTGCCACAAGAAATTAGATCATCGTATGAATATGAATTTTTTTTCATAAAATTTGAGATCCCTTAATACTTGATTTATGAGCATTATAATATATTAATTGTTTAGAATAATTATAAAGAACTATGAATTTAGTCAGTATTTACGCAAAAAAACTTAGAAATTCTGGATTAAGACCCACAAAGCAAAGAATTAAGATATGTGAAGTATTATTTGATACAGAAAAAACCTTTCATTTCTCAATAAATGATCTTTCAAAAATAGTTAACAACAAGTCATCTCAAAAAATATCATTAGCAACAATTTACAATACAGTGCACGCTTTTAAGGAAAAAGGATACTTAAAGCAAATTCCGTTAAATGCTAACCAAGCATATTTTGATACTAATATTTCTGACCATCATCATTTTTATGATGTAAAAGAAAAAAAATTAATCGATCTAGATAACTCTGATGTGGGACCAATAAATATTTATAAAAAAATTAACGGAAAAAAAATAAAATCTGTTGAAGTTCTAGTGAAACTAGAAGATTAATATTATTCTTAAATTAAGCGACATTTTAATACAATTGACACGTAGTTTAGAATCATTATAAACTAGTTAAATTAATCTATAAAGGGTAAATAATGAGTACTGAAAATTTTAAGAATAAATCGTTTAAAACTAATGAATTAAGTAAATGTCCTTTTACTGGAGTAGGTACACCGGCAAAGTTTTCTGCAGGCAGAGGTCAATCAGTAAGAGACTTTTGGCCAAACAGTTTAAATCTTAAAATTTTAAGTCAACATTCCAACTTATCAAATCCAATGGATAAGAAGTTTGATTACTCTAAAGAATTTAAAAAACTAAACTATAAAGCCCTTAAAAAAGATTTAAAAAAATTAATGACAGACTCACAGAGTTGGTGGCCAGCAGATTATGGTCATTATGGACCATTATTCATTAGATTAGCATGGCACGCCGCAGGTACTTACAGAACTGGAGATGGAAGAGGTGGAGCAGGAACAGGCAATCAAAGATTTGCACCACTTAACTCTTGGCCCGACAATGTTAATTTAGATAAAGCAAGATTACTTTTATGGCCGATTAAGAAAAAATATGGAAAGAAAATATCATGGGCAGATTTATTTATTTTAGTTGGTAATGTTGCATTAGATTCAATGGGATTTAAAACTTTTGGATTTGGAGCAGGTAGAACAGATATTTGGGAACCAGAAGATGATATTTACTGGGGGTCAGAAAAAGAAATGTTGGGTGTAGAAAGATACACTAAAAAAAGAGATTTAGAACAACCTTTAGGAGCTTCCCACATGGGTTTAATATATGTAAATCCACAAGGCCCTGACGCAAATCCTGATCCAAAACTTGCAGCACATGATATTCGAGAAACATTTGGAAGAATGGCAATGAATGATTATGAAACTGCAGCTCTAGTAGCAGGTGGACATACGTTTGGAAAATCGCATGGAGCAGCACCAGAGTCGCATAAAGGTCCAGACCCAGAAGCTTCAAAACTTCAAGATCAATCTACTGGTTGGAATAGCGGATACAAATCTGGAAAAGGCGTTGATACAATAAGTAGTGGTATTGAAGGCGCATGGACTCAAAATCCGATACAATGGGATATGGGTTATTTAGATTGTCTTTATGATCACGAATGGGAACTTACAAAAAGTCCAGCAGGTGCTCATCAATGGACACCAAAAAAAAATGGACAGAAAATTAAAATGGTCCCTGATGCACACGATAAAAATGTTTATCATCCACCAATGATGCAAACAACAGACATATCAATGAAGGTTGACCCAAGTTATGGACCTATAACAAAACATTTTCACAAAAACCCAGAAGAATTCCACGATGCATTTGCTAGAGCGTGGTTTAAACTAACTCATAGAGATATGGGTCCAAAGGTTTGTTACCTTGGAACGGATGTGCCGAAAGAAAATTTAATTTGGCAAGATCCAATTGATAAACCAAAATATAAACTTAAATCAAAAGATATAGTTGATTTAAAAAAGAAAATTTCTAAATCGAAAATATCGATTTCAGATCTTGTTTCTACTGCATGGGCGTCAGCATCTACTTTTAGAGGATCAGATAAAAGAGGTGGAGCAAATGGTGCTAGAATTATGTTAGAACCTCAAAAAAACTGGAAAGTTAATAATCCAAAAAAATTATCAAAAGTAATTAATGTTTTGAAGAAAATTAAAAGTAAATTTGATAATAAAAATAAAAGTGTTTCAATGGCTGATCTAATTGTTTTAGCAGGAGGTGTTGGTGTTGAGATGGCTGCCAAAAAAGCTGGTCATAAAGTAAAAGTTCCATTCTCAGCAGGTAGAGGAGATGCAAAGCAGAGCCAAACTGATGTAAATTCATTTGGTCTACTTGAACCTAAAGCCGATGGTTTTAGAAACTATCTAAATGGTGGTGCATCAATTGTTTCTGCAGAAGAGAAATTGATTGATAAAGCTCAGTTAATGGGTCTTACGGCTCCTGAAATGACAGCACTTATAGGTGGAATGCGAGTATTAAATACCAACTACGACGGATCAAAACATGGTGTGTTCACAAATAAACCTGGTACACTTACTAACGATTATTTCACAAATTTGTTAGATATGAATACTACCTGGAAAGAAGAGAATAAATCTGAGCAAACATTTTTAGGTAAAGATAGAAAAACAAATAAAACTAAGTGGAAGGCTACAAGAGTTGATTTAATTTTTGGTTCAAATTCTCAACTTAGAGCTCTGGCCGAAGTTTATGCATGTGAAGATTCAAGTGATAAATTTGTAAATGATTTTATAGCAGCATGGGCAAAAGTTATGAACGCCGACCGATTTGATCTTAAATTAAATTAAAATTTAATTAGAAAGTAATTTTTATGACAGCCGCAAGCTTTGAGGACTTTTATAAAGTCCCTGATCTTGAATTTGATATTGTAAAACTTAGAAGCGACTTAAACAAGATACTAGATAGTAAAAAGTTTAATACTCCTGGAGTTACACATTTTGGTGCAATACCATTAAATCAAATTCCTAATGATAAAAGTTCAATTGAGGGAAATAATATCAGAGGTAAATACTGGACTATTGCAGATGAAACTGGCAAAGAAGTATCTAGAGATGTAGATATAGATGAAAGTAAGTATACTCAACTAATTCCTGAATTTGAAAAAACTTATTTTAAAGATGTGTTTAAAGAATTAAGTAAAAAATTTAAATTAGGAAGGGTAAGACTGTTATTAAAAGAACCTAGATCAACATTAAGCTGGCATAAAGATCCAGAATGCAGACTTCACGTTCCAATTATTACAAATAAGGGCTGTTCTATGGTTATAGAGAATGTAGCTAAACATTTACCAGCTGATGGAAAAGTCTGGATTACTAATAATACAAAATATCATAATTTTTTTAATGGTGGAGAACAAGCAAGAGTACATTTAGTTGCTTGTGTTCTCGAAAGTCCGTTCACCAAATAAAATAATTTTTTTAACGATTTCCCTCCCTAACAGGTTTTATTTGAATAAATCATAATAATGATAATCATTCTCAAAAAAAATTTGAGAGTGATAATCATTTTCACTAATATTTCTTGATTAAATTCAGTGAATTATTATTTTCAGTTCATGTTAAATGAAAATTATAATTGCAAAAAATGTGGATTAACAATTTCATCTACTTGCTCTAAATGTGACAAAGTAGTTGATGTTGAGATTCTTGATGACGGTTGCATTGTCCAAAAAACAAAGTGTATAGATTGTGCAAGCACTCCTGTAATTCAAGATATTTGCGTACAAAATAAGTAAATTAATAAAATTAAGTAGAGAGTGTTAATTTACATTCCCCAAAGGTTGTCTTTAGCAACCCATCCTTTAAAGTTTTCTGTGCTAACATAGCACCAGTTATCTTCGCATTTTTTAACTAATAACACCCTTCCAGACTTTATTAGAGCTATTGGCTTTGCAAATAAGGTTGGCTTTTTAAATAAAATTTTGTCTTTAGTAGGAATTACTGAATTATTTTTTTTTAATTGCGAGATATGTATCCATCCACTGTTATTTTTTAAATCAATGATGCGTCTAAAATTTTCTTTTTTGTCAATTTGCCTCAAAGGAAGATTTATTTTTTTATATACATATTTAATATCAGAATCAAAAGTTGGTCCATAACGAACATTTACCTTATTCTTTTTTAATGAGATAAATACTTCATTAGCGAAACATAATGGTGTAAAAAAAATTAAAAAAAAAAATATAAAAATTTTTCTTTTAAAAAAACTAAATATCATTTTTTTCTTCTAGTAATTTTCACCTTTCTTAAATTCAAATCTAATAGATCTATAATTAAAATAAATCCATTTAAATTTTGACCAATATTAAGAATTTTTTTTAATATTTCATTCGCCTGTATTGTACCAACAATTCCAGCTACTGTTCCTAAAATGCCATCATACTCGCAATTTAAAATATCATCTGTAACAACTTCTTCCTGATAAAAATCTCTTAAACTAGGACTATTTTTATTTTTAAAATCAAAACTAAAAATATGACCATCAAACTTACTTATAGCTCCAACTATGAGGAATTTTTTATACTTTAAACTTATATCATTAATCAAAAACTTACTCTCAAAGTTATCTGTGCCATCAATAATATAATCATAATTTTTGATTATTTTACTAAATTTAACTTTATTTAATCTATAATTAAAAATATTTATTTTTGTTTTTGGATTTATTTCATTTAATCTTTTCTTTGCTATTCTAACTTTTGATTTATTAATATCCTTCTCAGTAAACAATGATTGTCGGTGGATATTTGATAAAGCTACCTTATCATCGTCCACAATCCCCAGTGTTCCAATTCCAGAGCGTGTTAAAAATTCAGTAGCAGGACACCCTAAGCCACCCATTCCAATCATTAAAACCTTGGCTCCTCTTATTTTTCTTTGACCCAATGTACCAATATTTTTTAAAATAATTTGACGAGAGAATTTCTCTATCTCTTTTTTATTTAATTTTGTGCTCATTTTCCTGTTGAGCCAAATCCACCCTCTCCTCGAATTGTTTCCGGCAAACTTTCTATTTCTTCTAGCTCCATTTTAACAACTGGTGTCAAAATCATTTGTGCTATTCTATCATTATTACTGATTATAAAATCCTTATTTCCATGATTAAAAAGAATAACTTTGATTTCACCCCTATAGTCACTGTCAATTGTACCTGGAGTATTTAACACACTAATATTATTTTTAGCTGCCAAACCAGATCTTGGCCTAATTTGTATTTCAAATTCTTCTGAAAATGCAACACAAAGACCAGTTGGAACTAAACAAGAGGAATTTGGTTTAAGGATAATTGGTTCAGAAATAAAAGCCATTAAATCCATTCCTGAAGCTCCATTAGTTTTATAAGCAGGTAATTTAACTGATGAATCTAATTTTTTGATTAAAACTTTTGTCATTAATTTAATTGATCAATAATTCTATCAACTATTTCATCAGATATTTCAGACTTTTTTTTATAAGTTAGTTTTTCGTTATTTATTTTTTTATTTTTATAATGAATAGTTACCTCATTAAAATCAGAGTTAAATCCTATATTTTTATTTGCAACGTTATTTGAAATAATCCAATCACAATTTTTATTATTTAACTTTTCCTCTGCATTTTTTTTAAGATTATTCGTTTCAGCTGCAAAACCAATAACAAGGTTTGGTCTCATTGAATTATGATTAGAAACATAATTTAAAATATCTATATTTTTTTCAAGATTTAAATTTAATATTTCTTTTTTTTTAATTTTATTTTGATATTTTTTTTTTATTTTAAAATCAGCTACAGCTGCGGAAAAAATTGCTACATCGGCTGGCAAATTTTCTTGGGTTGCAAGAAACATTTCATCTGCAGTTTCAACTCTAACTAGATTAATATCATCATTAACTTCTAAGTTAGTGGGACCTGAAATGAGAGTTGTATCAAATCCTTTTTTAGATAGAGATTTTGCAATTTCATACCCCTGTTTACCACTTGACTTATTAGTTATAAATCTCACGGGATCAATATATTCGTTTGTGGGTCCTGCTGTTACTAAAGCTTTTAAATTTTTATTTCTTTTCTTGTTAAGAAAAAATTGATCTATCTCTTGCTCAATCTTTGCTGGATCAGACATTTTACCCTCACCATATTCTCCACATGCCATATCACCAATTTCAGGTCCAATTAATTTATAACCAAATTCTTTTAATTGTTTTATATTTTTTTTCGTAGTCTGATGTTCCCACATCCTCACGTTCATTGCTGGAGCTAAATAAATATTTTTATCTGAAGCTAGAACAACAGTTGAAGCAAGATCATCTGTAGTACCCTGAGCTAGCTTTGAAATAGTATTTGCAGTTGCAGGAGCAATAATAATAACGTCAGCCCATCTGGAAAGTGAAATATGGTCCATTTCGTTTTCGTTTTCTACACTGAACAATTCACTATAAACTTTGCCTTGAGATAGCGCTGTAATTGAAAGAGGTGTTACAAATTCTTTAGCACTTTCAGTAAGTATAGTTTTGATCACTGCACCACTTTTTTTAAAAAGTCTAATTGTTTCAAGGCTTTTGTATGCAGAAATTCCACCACATATGATGAATAAAATTTTTTTACCTAAGAGATTTCTCATTTTCAGAATTAAAATACTATAAGTCCAAAAATTACAAGAAGTAATAAACCAATAATAGATTGATTTCTAAAAGCATTCATTTCTTCTTTTTTATCATTTAAAGCATTATAAGAATTTGAATTTTGTGGAATTTGCCCGCTAGCTAGAAATGTTAAAGCTTGATTTGCTTTGTCCATTATTTCTGGAAATTCTGGTAATCGTTTAATTACTTCAGAAGTGCTTTTTAATGTTTCATTTAAATTATTTATTGGATCTTTTGTCTCTCTTAACCAACTTTCGAGTACAGGCTTTGATGTGGTCCATATGTTTGTATTTGGATCTAATTTTCTTGCGACACCCTCAACTACTACCATTGTTTTTTGTAACATTAACAACTGTGGTTGGGTTTGCATATTAAACTTTTCTGTAACATCAAAGAGTTGTTTTAACAACTTTCCACCTGATATATCTTTTACTTTTTGGCCAAAAATTGGTTCTCCTATTGACCTTAAAGCTTGAGACAAGTCATCTATTGGAACATTTTTTGGAACCAATCCTGCCATTAAGTGAACCTCAGCAACCTTACGGTAGTCTCTTTGAATAAAACCAAACAAAATTTCTGCAAGAAATCTCTTACTAACTTTATCAAGTCTTCCCATTATTCCAAAGTCTATTGGTGCTATTTGCCCACTATTATCAATGAAAATATTACCTTGATGCATATCTGCATGAAAAAAACCATCTCTAACAGCATGTCTTAAAAAATTTTGAATAATATCTTCTGCTAGTTTGCTGGTATCTAAATTTCTATTCTTTAATTCCTCGGTTTCTCTTATTGAAACACCATCAATCCAATCTAGAGTCATCACATTTTCACTTGTATAATTCCAATAAATTTCAGGAACTTTAAATCCAGCATCATTCTTTGTATTCTCCGCATATTCATTTGCAGCTGCTGCCTCAAACCTTAAATCCATTTCAAGATTTGTTATCTCTTTTAATAAAAAAACAACCTCTATCAGTTTTAATCTTTTTGTTTTTTTTACAAAAGACTCAATAATGAATGCAAACAACATTATTGCATCAATTTCCTCATTAAATATTTTTTTTATATCTGGTCTTAAAATTTTAATAGCAACATCTTTAATTGTTCCATTGTCATTAATTTTTGCTTTATGCACTTGAGCGATTGATGCTGCAGCAACAGGCTCACTTAAATCTATTATAGAATTAAAAGTTTCTTCCCCAAGATCACTTTTAATAATTTTATTTGCTTCATTCACAGAAAATGGAGGTAAACGATCTTGAAGATTTTCAAGTTTTTTTGATAAATCTTCACCGATAATATCTGGTCTAGTAGCTAGAAATTGTCCTAGTTTTATAAAAGTAGTGCCCATTGTCTCTAAAGATCTAGAGAGTCTCTCTCCTTCATCTTTTTTTTCTAAATCTTGATTATTTTTTTTTTGAAATGAAAATGATAATAATTTGAATAAAATAGTTATAGCTAGGGGTGGTTTTTTAAACTTTGATGAAACGGAAAGTATATCTGATTTTGCAATTTTTCTTCCTAATTTGAATAAGGTAATTAACTTTCTTATCATTAAATTTTCCAGCCACTATGAATAGAAACAATACCGTTAGAAAAATTCCTATAAGAATTTTTTTGAAATTTATGTTTTTTCATCAATTCAATCAACTCTTCTTGATTAATGAACTGTTCAATACTTTTTACCAAGTATTCATAGGGTTCTTTTTCCCCTACTATAAATTTACCGATAATAGGAATTAATTTTGAGTAATTTTTGTAAAATAAATTTAGATTAGTGTTTTGGACTTTCGAGAATTCTAAGCAAAGATATCGACCGCCAGGCTTCAAAACCCTGTAAGCTTCAGACAGTGCTTGATCTAGATTTTTTGTATTTCTTAAACCAAAACTGATTGTATAGTAATCATAAGAGTTATCATTTAATGGCAATTTTTCAGCTGGAGCTGTAATCCATTCAATATTTTTATATTTTGATAATTTATTCTTACCTTGACTGATCATTTTTTTGTTTGGATCGATAGACGTAACATCAGATTTCTCATTAGTTTTATCTAAAAAAAGTTTGCCAATATCACCTGTGCCACAAGCAACATCTACCAATTTTTTATTAAGAGATGGGCTCATCATTTTAATTAGACTGTTTTTCCAAAGTCTATGTATACCTAGCGACATAAAGTCATTCATCAAATCATAACGGTTATATACTTGATCAAATACACCCTCTACTAGTCCGATTTTATTTTGAAGATATTGTTGCATAAAAAATTATATATTGAATATAGTGTGAAATGCCAGAATTACCAGAAGTAGAAATTGTCAGACAATCATTAGATAAAAAAATTAAACAAAAAAGGGTCAAAAAAGTAATAATCAGAAATAGAAATTTAAGATTTTTAATACCTAATAATTTTAAAAGTTATATTAAAAATAAAAAAATAATTAAAGTAGACAGATTTTCAAAATATTTAATAATACATTTTTTAGAGGGGGATTATTGCTTAGTTCATTTAGGTATGTCGGGCACAATTCATATTGTTGATAAATTTAACCTATCAAAATTTACAAATACAAGTTTTTATCATTCACCAATACTTCCTAAAAAACATAATCATGTTGAGCTTGAATTTGATAATTTTAAAGTAATATACAATGATCCTAGACGTTTTGGTTTTTTTCAATTAATTGAAAATAGAAATGCTCTAAAACAAAGATTTAAAAATTTAGGTCCCGAACCATTTGATAAAAAATTTAATTTAAATTATTTATTAGGTTTTTTTAAATATAAAAACAAAGATATTAAAAGTTTTTTACTGGACCAAAGATTTGTTTCAGGAATCGGCAATATATATGCTAGTGAAATATTATTTTCATCTAAAATTGATCCATTTAAAAAAGCAAAATTATTAAAAAGAAATGAATGTAAAAAAATTATTTTGAATTCCAAAAAAATTTTATATAAGGCAATAATAAAAGGAGGATCCAGTATTAGAAATTTTCAAGATATATCTGGAGCATTGGGAGGTTATCAAAAAGAATTTAAAGTTTATCAGCAAGAAGGAAATGGATGCAAAACTGTTGGATGTTTAGGTATTATAAAAAAAAAAATTATTTCTAATAGATCAACTTTTTTTTGTGATTCTTGCCAAAATTAGACAAATATTTTGTTGACCACTATAAATTCTCAAGTTATACCCCTGCGGATATGGCAAACACAAAATCTGCAATTAAGAGAATACGAAGAATTTCTAGACAATCATTAGTTAATAAAGCAAGAAAAAGTAAATATAGAAATGCTCTAAAGAAAATGAACCTTTTGATAAGTGAAAAAAAGAAAGATGAAGCATTAAAATACCTACCTAAACTTAATTCTGCACTAATGAAAGTTGCAAAAACTGGAGTAATAAAAAAACAAAATGCTTCACGTAATGTTTCTAGAATAACAAAGAAAATTTTTACAATTTAAACGATAGCTTTTTGATAAGAAGTACAACAACTTTTAGTACGCACACTATCTATTTAAATAATTTTTAATTTTACTACATTTAGATTTGGTAAATATTTGAAATATATCAATTCAATCTATGTTTGATTCAATCTGTATTTGATTCAATTTAAAATTTTAATTTGTTTTTTTTATCTCCAAAATAGAATTTAAAATTTAATATACGGCATAGAAACTCACAATCATAGATTTTATTTTTTTTTATTAACTTGTTGCAAATTATTTTAAATAAGTTCTAAGTATAATTCTTCCTTAAGTTATGAATAAAAACATAAATAAACAAAATATAAAAGATTTAAAGCCAGAAAGTCTAGACTGGACTCAAGTTCAGACAGATATGAAAAATAAATTAGGATCTGAGATATTTGATAGCTGGTTAAGAAAAATTTCTTTTTTGCAAGAGTTTAACAACTATCTGTTACTATCAGTCCCAACAAGATTCATTAGAGACTGGATAACATCAAGATATTTGGATCAAATATTAAAAATAGTTAAAATCTATAAAAAAGAGATTATTAGAGTTGAATTTAAAATAGCTGATCAAAAAGATAATTTTATAGATGACAAGGAATTAAAAAATTTAGCAGACACAAAAGAAAATATATCTTTTATAAAAGATTATCACTTACAATATAATCGAATAGATCCAAACAAAAGATTTGATAATTTTTATACTGGTTCTAGCAATAAGCTTGCATTTGAGGCATCTTTAAAAGTTTCAGAAAATATTTCGTATTTTAACCCTCTTTATATTTATGGTGGAGTTGGAATGGGTAAGACACATTTATTAAATTCTATAGGATTAGAATTGAAAAAAAACAATAAGGTTATGTTTATATCTGCTGAAAGATTTATGTATCAGTTTGTTAAATCGATTAAGTCAAATGATATGGTGAAGTTTAAAGATCATTTTAGAAATACTGATATTTTATTGATAGACGATATACAATTTATTAGTGGTAAAGAAGCAATGCAGGAGGAATTTTTTCATACTTTTAATGCATTATTAGATAAAGGGTCACAGATTGTTATATCAGCAGATAGAGCTCCGAGTAAATTGGCAAGAATTCAAGATAGAATTAAATCAAGATTTTCAGGTGGTCTTGTAGTTGACATTCAAAAACCAGATCAAGAGTTAAGAAAAAAAATAGTTAAAAAAAAAACTGATGAATTAAAGGGATTTTATTCTGATCAGCTACAGATATCTAAAGAAATACAAGATTTTATAAGTAAAGAAATTACAGGAAGTATTAGAGAGTTAGTTGGAGCCATAAATAGAGTAGTTTCTTTTTCAAGAATATATAACAAAGTGCCTAATTTATCAGAAACTAAGGTAGTTTTAAAAGACTTGCTGAATTTATCAGAAAATAAAGTAACAATAGATTTAATACAAACAGTAGTTTGCAAGTTTTTTAAAATTAGCAAAAATGAAATGCTTTCATCTAGGAGATCTAGGTATTTAGTACGACCTCGACAAACAGCAATATATTTAACTAAAATTCTTACTTCAAAATCTTTACCCGAAATAGGAAGAGAATTTTCAAATAGAGACCATACCACAATTATTCATTCGGTAAAAACGATCGAAAAAATTAAAGAAAAGGATTCTGAAATGGTAGACAATATTAATATATTAAAAAACCAAATATTATATAATAACAAAGAAAATGAAATTTAATGTAAATCAACAGGATTTTCAGCAAGCACTGAATTATTGTCAGGGGGTGATTGAAAAAAGAAGTACGCTTCCAATTTTGTCAAATATTTTAATGGAAGCAAATAATTCAAAACTCACAATTACTGCAACAGATCTAGATCTAATCTTTATTCATCAATTAAGTAATGTTGAAATAATAGAAGAAGGAAAAACCACAACTACTTCCTCAATTGTGTACGATATCGTAAGAAAGTTTTCCTCTGGAAAAAAAATAAATCTTTCTTTAACCGATGTTAGTAAATTACAAGTAGAGTCGGACAAATCTATTTTTAATCTAA
The DNA here is from genome assembly GCA_902516435.1 of uncultured Pelagibacteraceae bacterium. Taxonomy (GTDB): domain Bacteria; phylum Pseudomonadota; class Alphaproteobacteria; order Pelagibacterales; family Pelagibacteraceae; genus Pelagibacter. The sequence goes on from CABXYF010000009.1 coordinate 29,344, forward strand.
ATTGTATTAATGCTACTGAATTTCCTTTAACTGAAGAAAATTTTAACGAAAATGAATTTTCTATAAAGTCAAAGCAATTATTAAAATTGTTGAATAAATGTAAGTTTTCAGTTTCAAATGACGAAACTAGACATTATTTAAGTGGTATTTATTTTCATCAAACAGAGGTAGAGGATAAAAATTACTTAACTGCTGCAGCTACTGATAGTCACAGAATGTCAATTTCTAAAATTCGATTAGAAAAAAAAATTGATTTTGAACCAATTATTCTACCAAAAAAGACGATTTTTCAACTCTGCTCGCTTCTTGATAATTACGATGGAGAAGTAAAAATTTCAAATTTAAAATCAAAAATTAAATTTGAATTAAATAATAGTATTCTAATTTCTAAACTAATAGATGGTAAATTTCCAAATTATATTCAGGTCATTCCTAAAAATAATCAAAAAAAATTAGAAATTGATTTACAAGCTTTCTTAAATTCAGTTGACCGTGTTGCATCAGTGTCTTTAGATAAAAAAGATGGTGTTAAATTTAATCTCTCAAAAGATACTCTAAACCTATCAGTAAATAATACTAATAGTGGAGATGGTAAAGAAACTTTAAGTGTTAAGTTTGATCATGAACTAGAAATTAGTTTTAATTCAAGATATTTAATTGACGTAGCCTCTCAGTTAGATGGAAAAAATGTAGAAATATTATTCAATGATACGGGCTCACCTGCTTTAATAAAAGATCCAGGTGACTTTGATAGCATATTCGTTGTAATGCCAATGAAAGGCTAGTTAAGCAAATTTAGTTCAGAATATATTTTTTCTTCCAAAATTTTTAGAAAATTTTCTTTTTCTAATCCTGTAGAAATTGGAGTTAAAATAGAAATTGTTATGGTTCTTTTATCTTTTTTTGGTCCTTTTTTTGGCCACACATAACCAGAATTAATAGCAACTGGTTGACAGGATATATTTAGCTCCTGATAAATTCTCATTGCCCCCTTTTTAAAAGAAGGACGCTCATCAGGTAAAACTCTTGTCCCTTGAGGAAAAATTATTAACGGTCTATCACTATTGTTTACTGTTCTGAAAACATCCTCAAAAAATCCTAAATTGTCTTTACTTACCTTATCTCTATTTATAGATATGGATCCAATTTTTTTTAGATACCATCCAAAAATTGGAATTTTGAGTAATTCTTTTTTTAAAATAAATATTGGTGAATTAAAAATAGTTTGTAGATAAAATGTTTCAAACATAGATTGATGCGACGCAGCAATAAAAAATTTTTGGTCACCCATAATATTTTCTTTACCCTTAATTACAATTTTTACTGTAAGGAAAACTCTTAAACAAAATCCAGCCCAATGGCCCATCAATTTGCCTCCAAATAAAGTAATTTTTCTTGGTAAAAGTAAAGCAGGTAGAAATACTATCGAAATAATAATTATTCCTAAGAAAAAAAATATTGAAAATAGTAAGTTTCTGATCATTTTTATCAAAAGCTAAATCAAGTCTGTATGCTTTTGTCTATTTTTAATTTTTTTAATTTTTCTTCCATTTAGCAGTAATTCAACAGCTTTTGGTCTAAGATTATAATTAGAGCTTAGAGACATTCCGTATGCTCCCACATCACATATGGCTAAAAGATCTTTTTCTTTTAGTTTTTGATATTTTTTTAAAGTTACAAATTTATCTGTACTTTCACAAATAGGACCCACAAATTCATACATACTTCTTGATATACGATTTGATTTTTTTGCTGGCAATATTTTATGAACCGCACCATATAGAGCTGGCCTCATAAGATCATTCATTGCAGCATCTAAAATAACAAATTTTTTACCCTTGCTATCTTTGATATAAATTATTTTAGTTATCAAAGTTCCTGTATTACCAATAATGGATCTACCAGGTTCAAATATAATTTTTGTTTCATGTTTTTTTAAAAAATTTTTAATTGCTAAGTTATACTTTTTATAATCAAGTTTTTTAATTTTATCATTATAAGAAATACCCATACCTCCACCTAAATCAACAAATTTGAATTTAAAGTTGGTTTTACTAATAATAGCACTCACAGCTTTAAGCATTTTCTCATAAGGTTTATGATCTAAAATTTGACTACCTATATGAACACTTAAGCACTGAAGGTCAATATTTTTTGATTTTTTGCAGTAA
>CABXYF010000010.1 GCA_902516435.1 uncultured Pelagibacteraceae bacterium
GATAGTTTTTCTCTAAAATTTAAGGATGTAGAACCTTTATTTTTATTTAGTTCATATATTAATTCGTCATATTGCACTAACGAAGTAATCACAGTTACATCTTTATAATTTTTTGCTGCAGATCTGACTAGTGTAGGTCCTCCTATATCAATATTTTCTACTATTTTATTATGGTTGGTTGTTTTTTCCAATGTATTTTCGAACGGATAAAAATTGACGATAACCAAGTCTATATTTTCAAAATTATTAACTCTTAAATCTTTAAAATGCAATTTACTGTCTCTCTTGTTTAAAATTCCGGCATGTATTTTTGGGTGAAGGGTTTTTACTCTTCCTTCTAAAATTTCTGCTGAATTAGTAAATTCTGAAATTTCAATGCAATTAAATTTCAATTTTTTAATTTCTTTAAAAGTACCACCAGAACTAATAATTTTTATTTTATTTTTTTTCAATACCTCTAAAACAGATTTAAGTTTCTTTTTATCTGAGACAGAAATTAAAGCTGTTTTTATTTTTTTCATTACAATTTAATTATTTCCCATTTTATAATTTGCTCATTTTCTTTATTTATTCCAGAAATAAAAATATTTTGATTATCTTTGTATGAATTTTTATTGCCAAAATATATACTATTATCAATATTTATATCCAAATTATCACAACTGAATTTCCAACCCTCATCTTCTAATTCTATAAGTATTGATTTATTATCTTGAGTTTTCATTACCTTGGAATTTGGATCAAGATGAAATCTAATATCAAATTTAATGTCTCTATTGGGTTTTTTTCTAAATATTTTATCGTATCCAGTAAACTTATTTTGTTCTGGATAGAACTCAATATCTCTTTCATAGATTACGCCAAATCTTCTCAAATATCCATCATGTGATCCTGTAATTTTCCAGAAATTTTTTTCAAACACAATATTCTTTTTTGACACTTTTAGTCCTTCCCCAACTAGAATATTACTTTTAACTTTTTTGGAAGAGCAGGATGAAAAATCTTCTATTATCAATGTACTATGAAGAGCAGTACTTTTAGAGAGTGTGTTAAATTTGTTCTTTTTGTCCGAGAAATATCCAGAGTTGGTTATTAATTTTTTCTGATTTGAAAATATTTCAAAGGATAGCGCTCCATATTGATAATCTGTAGAAAAGTTTTGGCTTGGACTGGAACCAATGTCCATTGCTAAAATGATTTTTTTATTTTTTAGAATGGCATATCCACCAAGTTCATTAACCTCATTTTTAAAAGTATAACTAAATCTTTTTAGGTATTGATCGAAATCATTATTATTTGAATGGTAATTTCCATTAAAGAAAATATCAGTGCCAGTATTTTTCCAGATAAATGCATAACTTGATCCTAAATAAAATATTGTTTCATCTATATATTCAGGAATGACATTTTGAGATTCTTTGAACCACTCTCTTATGATGATAAAATACTTTAGATAAAAGACTAATTGATTAATATTTCTAGATTTTGTAAAGCCCTGGTTATCAATTGAGGATTTAATTATATTTTTTAAAATGCCCAATCCGCTTTCAAGATAGTTGTTTTCACTTTTATAAGCTAATCCAGTTAAAATTATTGCAGAACAACCAATTAATTTATTTTCAAATGTATTTGAGGATCCAATTTCACTTAATAAATGATTAGTTTGTTTTTGTATCATGTGATCGAACATTAAACGATATTCTTTGCCACTGTCTTGATAGGAGAGCTGGTGATTGGATAGCCACGCAATTATTCTTTTAGAAGTTAAATCAAATTCCCAACTATCTTTGTTATATTTGCCATTCTCTTTTACCCAATTTTTAATGACTGACTGTGTAGTTTCTTTTGAAGATTTTAAATCAAGACTGAAAAACCAAAAAAAATTATTTAATTTTTCATAATCTTTAGCACCCATTTTGTTTTGCCAAATAGACTCAACAGCAAAATCTTCAATTCGGTATTTTTTATTTTGATATTTTATAATTGAAGAAAGAAGGTGAGGGCTCGGTTTGTATTGAAAATTATTATCAAAAGTTTTTGAAATTTTTTTTTCGTAAAAATTAGAATTTTTATAAATTTTTTTAAAATTATCTTTTAAACCAAAATAAAATTGGCCAAAAAAACCTAAGGAATTTACATTAATCATTAACTTATTTTAGTTTTAATAAATCAATATTCTTTTTTATATCTCCATCATTACTTTTGAATACAGTTGTGCCTGAAACAAGTATATTTGCTCCAGCATCAATAGCAATTTTGCAATTTTCAAAATTTATTCCACCATCTATTTCAATATCAAAGTTCAAATCTTTGTCTTGTTGAATTTTTTTAAGTTGTTTAATTTTATCTAGAACCTCTGGCATAAATTTTTGACCTCCAAAACCTGGATTAACACTCATGATTAAAACTAAATCTACTTGATCTAAAAATTCTGTAATTAATTCAATTTTCGACTCTGGATTAAGAGAAACTCCGACTTTTTTTTTTAAATCTTTAATTGTTTTAATTGACTTACCCAAGTTTTGAGTAGCTTCTGGGTGAATTGTAATAATATCTGCTCCTGCGTCTGCATATGCTTCTATGTATTTATGCACAGGTGAAATCATCAAGTGTACATCAAACTTTAAAGAGCAGTGCTTTCGAAGAGCTTTAATAACTGGGGGACCAATAGTTAGATTTGGAACAAAATGGCCATCCATGACATCCACATGGATCATATCTGCTCCACCTTCCTCTAATCTTTTAATTTCATTACCTAATTGACTAAAATCAGCTGATAAAATTGAGGGTGAAATTTGTATTTTTTTCATTGATAGCTAGATTTACTAGTATCAACTTTTAAAATTTAATTGAATTAAAAAATTGATAAATTTGTCTCGATATTTCACTTTCGAGAGGAAATGATAGCATACCCATAACAGAATAGCCTAAGATCCAAGGCATTAAATAAAATCTGATCATATAAAAAAACCAAGCCACATATAAAGGCACAAGAGGACCTATAATAAATGATGGGGTAATGGGTTTAAATAGTCTGATTAAAGGATTTGTATATTTAACAAATACTCTCATAAAAAAGAATTGAGAATCCTCCCTTTGAAAGATGTTCATTGCAACTCGACCGATTAATGTCCACATGATTATGCCAAAGAAATAATCAATAAAATATATAAACGGATGGAAGTTTGCTGACATTTAAGATTTATATTTGAAAAAGAAAAGAAAGAAAAGGGGCGAAATTAATCGCCCCTTATAAAGTTTATTTACTGTTTTCCAAGAATTGTTTTACCACTTGGTACACGTACTTCATCAACCATTTTTTGAGTTGCTTTGTCTGGCTCTTGAGTCATTAAACTCACAACCACCATCGCAACCAAACTAACAGCTGATCCGAAGATACCAAATGTTAATTGAGTAATTCCCAGGAATCCACTTCCACCAGTTCGTACCCAAACTAAGTACCAAGTACCAGCAGCTAGACCTCCTAACATACCAGCAATAGCACCTTGTCTGTTAGCTCTCTTCCACCATACACCAAGTACAAGTGGGAAGAACAATCCTGACATCGCAAAGTCAAATGCCCAGATAACCGAACCTAAGATACCTTGGATCTCCATTGCCGCAATAGTTGCTCCAGCAAAACCAATTACTACAAGTAATACCCTTGCAACAACCAGTCGTTTTGCAGTTTCCGCTTTTGGATCAATGATCTTATAATAAACATCATGTGATATAGCGTTTGCAATTGCTAGAATCAAACCATCGGCTGTTGACATGGCAGCTGCCATACCTCCAGCAGCAACCAGACCTGAGATTACGTAAGGTAATCCAGCTATCTCTGGTGTTGCTAACACAACGGCTTTACCACCCATGAAGAACTCGTTTAATTCAACAGTTCCATTTCCGTTAAAGTCGCTGACAAACATTAAGTTTGCTGCATTCCAGTTTTGATACCAATCTATCGCTTGAACATCTGCAATTGATCTACCGATTATACCCGTAGATAAATTTGGATCTAACAAAGATAATTTAGATAGTGTAGCTAACATCGGAGCAGAAGAATAAAGTAGGAAGATAAAGAATAGTGACCAACCTACTGATTTTCTAGCTGCTTTAACACTTGGAGTAGTAAAGTATCTCATCATCACATGAGGCAATGATGCTGTTCCCATCATCATCGCTAATGCTAATGAAATAAATGCCCAAGGTGTTGCGTTAACTGCAGAGTGAGCTTTAGTTATTCCTGCTAAGCCCTTAGGTACCGTTGCTAGATCAGCAGCTGAGTTTTTAACAAACCCAAACTGTGCCTCTAACTCACCAATTCTAGCTACTTCATCAGCCAACATAAAGTGCGGGAAGAAACCTGCACCTATCTTGTTACTGATCCAGAATACTGGAAGTAAGTAAGCTATAATTAGTACGATATATTGCGCAACCTGTGTCCAAGTTACCCCTCTCATACCACCTAACATTGAACATAGTAAGATACTTACTAGTCCAATATAAACTGCGTATTGGAATGGGATATCAAGTGCAACAGATGCAATAGTACCTGTAGCGTTAATTTGTGCTGTTACATAAGTAAATGAAGCAACGGTTAAAACCACTACCGCACTAAACCTCGCTAAATTACCACCGTATCTTGTACCTATAAAATCTGGAACTGTATAACAGCCAAATTTTCTTAAGTATGGTGCTAATAAAGATGCAACTAACACGTAACCACCAGTCCAACCTACAAGTAGAGCCATATAGCCGTAACCTTTAAAGTAAATACCTCCAGCCATTGCAACGAATGAAGCACCAGACATCCAGTCTGCCGCCGTGGCCATTCCGTTGAATACTGTTGGTACCTGTCTTCCAGCTACGTAATATGCATCCGCTTGGGCCGTTCTTGATAGCCAACCGATTAATGCATAGATGAATACAGTAAATGCAACAAAAGCAATACCGATCGCTTTAGCAGTCATACCCATCTGTTCTGCAATTGCCATAATAATTATGAAACCTATAAACCCTCCGGTATAGATCCCATAAACTTTAGGCAAGTTATCAATGAAATTAGTACTTTTCATTATTCATCCTCTCTTTCGCTAAAGCCGAACTCTTCGTCGATCTTTTCTTGTCTATTCGCAAACCAGAAAATAAGGATTACGAAAGCTCCAAGAGATCCCTGACATGTAAACCAATATGTCCACGGATAACCGAAAGGTCCTGTGACCTTGTTCATTTCAGCTCCAAAAAGGAAGATGCCAATTGAGAATACAAACCAGATTGCTAACGTAATCATTAGCAAACCTCTGGATTTCTCCCAATGTTTTTCTTGATTTGACATTTTTACCTCTCTATTTAGTTATAACTGGCAAAACCATAACCATTATGAGCGTTTTGAAAAGACTTAAATTTAGCCATAATAGGTACTTATTTACTGACTTTTTTAAGGTATAAATGCCACATACGGGGCAAATTATGTCGAAATACAAGTTAACTTGGAAAGATCTAACAACAACGGACTTTAAGACATATTTGTTTGCAATGTTTAAAGCATTCATTCCAAAAAAAAAAATTAAGAATTTAGATGAACTTGAAGTCTTCATTCAAACTAAATCTGCTTGGGTTACACAAGTAACTTTATATAATTATTTAAAAACTCGAATGGGAACTAGATATGTTCTTCATTTTGAAAATGATAAATTCATGGGCTCAGTTAATCTTGCTAAATGGAATATTTATTCTGTTGCACTTCAAGATTTATCACTTTTTACGTTCTCTTATTTGAGAGTTAATTTCAATTTTCAAGACACTGATAAAGCAAAAGAAATTTTTAATAAAATATTAGACGATGAAATTTCTAATAAAATGCCACTAGATATTGTTGATCAAGCTAGAATAGATTTTGACAATAGGTTTCAAAATATTAATTGGGATACTTATTATACAGATCTACCATTTAATCCAAGCGCACTCTCATTATATAAATGGGCACCAATTGCTGAAGAGTTAAAAACCTTAGATCGTAAAATTGTATTAAACTCTATGATACTAAAATGGGATGTTATCAAACAAGAATTTCAAAACTTAATTCAGTTTTAAATATTTTTTCTATTATCAACTAAACTATCAACAACGCTTGGATCAGCTAAAGTAGTGGTGTCACCTAATTGTCCATGTTCGTTTGCAGCAATCTTTCTTAAAATTCTTCTCATTATTTTACCTGATCTTGTTTTAGGTAGACCTGGAGTAAAATGTATCAAGTCAGGAGTTGCAAGTGGTCCAATTTGTTTTCTGACCCAAAGTTTTAAATCTCTTTCAAGATCTCCAGTTTCTGTTTCACCTGCATTCAAAGTTACATAACAATACAAACCATTTCCTTTAATATCATGTGGATAACCAACCACTGCTGCTTCAGCAACTTTAGGATGAGCAACAAACGCACTTTCGATCTCAGCAGTACCTAAATTATGTCCAGATACAATAATTACATCATCAACCCGTCCAGTGATCCAGTAATATCCATCTTTATCTCTTCTACATCCATCACCAGTAAAATATTTTCCATTAAACTGAGAAAAATATGTATCGATAAATCTTTGATGATCTCCATAAACAGTTCTCATTTGACCTGGCCAAGATTGAGCAATACAAAGTCTCCCTTCACCTGCGCCTTTTATCTCTTTACCGTTTTTATCAACAATAACAGGTTTAATTCCATAGAAAGGTTTTGTTGCTGAACCAGGTTTCAAAGGAATGGCTCCAGTTTGAGGAGCGATCAGTATTCCTCCCGTCTCAGTTTGCCACCAAGTATCTACAATCGGGCTCTTAGAGTTTCCAACTACTTTGTAATACCACATCCATGCCTCAGGATTAATTGGCTCACCAACAGTCCCAAGTAATTTTAGTGATTTTCTGGAAGTTTTTTTAACTGGTTTGTCACCTTCACGCATTAAAGCTCTAATTGCTGTCGGAGCGGTGTAGAAAATATTAACTTTATATTTATCAACGATCTGCCACCATCTTGAAGTGTCAGGATAATTAGGAATTCCCTCAAACATTATTGTGGTTGCACCATTAGCAAGAGGTCCATAAATAATATAACTATGTCCAGTTACCCATCCAATATCAGCAGTACACCAATAAATATCTTTTGGTTTATAATTAAAAATATATTGATGGGTCATTGATGCATAAACCATATAGCCCCCAGTAGTATGAAGAACTCCTTTTGGTTTACCAGTTGAACCTGAAGTATATAAAATAAATAAAGGATCTTCAGCGTTCATTTCTTCAGGCTCACACTGACTAGGAACATCCTTAATTAGATCATGATACCAAACATCTCTTTGATCATTCCAGTTGATGTAATTTCCAGTTCTTTTAACAACGATACATTTTTTTATATTTGGGCAACTTGTTAGAGCCTCATCGGTTGTGTACTTTAATGGGATTGTTTTTCCACCTCTTACACCTTCGTCTGCTGTGATTATATATTCAGACTCGCAATCATTAACTCTTCCCGAAATAGATTCTGCAGAAAAACCGCCAAATATTATTGAATGGACTGCTCCAATTCTAACACATGCTAGCATTAATATTGCAAGCTCTGGGATCATAGTTAAATAAATTGTAACTCGATCTCCTTTTTTAATCCCAAGTTTTTTTAAACCATTTGCAGCTTTTGAAACTTTTTGGTGCAATTGTTTATAAGTTATTTTTTGGCTATCTTTTGGATCGTCCCCAACCCAAATAATTGCAGTTTTATCTTTTTTATCTTTTAAATGTCTATCTATACAGTTTGCAGAAGCATTTAAAGTTCCATCTTCATACCATTTAATTTTTACTTCTTTAGTACTGTACTTAACGTCTTTGATTTTTTTATAAGGTTTTATCCAAGTAATTCTTTTTCCTTCTTTTCTCCAAAAATCCTCGTTACTTTTGATTGATTGAGAATATTTTTGTTGGTACTTGCTTTTATTTGCTAAACTTGCTTTTACCCACTCTGGTTTAGTTTTAATGACTATTTCAGGAGGAGAAGAACCATTTTCTTTTTTACTTTTTTTTTTTCTTTTAATTTTTTTTGAAACTTTTTTTACTTTATTTTTTTTCTTAATTTTTTTTGAAGATTTTTTTTTTACTTTTGACTTTTTTTTCTTTTTTTTTGGCATTTGAAGTTTTTTATTTTAAATTCTACTCATGTTATTTATAATTTTCCAGCTTTTATAATCGATTGGCATCACAGATAATCTACCTTGTTTAATCAACGCTAAATCACCTAATTCCTTATGTTTTTTTATGTCTTCTAAGGTAACCGTTTTACTTAATTTCTTCTTAAACTTAACAGTTACGGCAACGAAACGGCTGCTTTTGTCAGTTTTGTCTGGGTAATGTTCTTTAATGACTTCTACAATCCCTACAATTTCTTTACCAATATTTGAGTGATAAAAAAAACAAACATCACCTTTTTTCATTGTCTTTAAATTATTTGCAGCCTGATAATTTCTTACACCATCCCATGGAGCACCTTTAGCACCTGCTTTTTTTTGTTGATCAATAGACCACACATTTGGCTCAGACTTAAGTAACCAATATGATTTTTTCATTTTTGATAAAAATTTTTATCTGAATACATAAAAGTTAAAAGATATCTACTTTCAGTTTCTTTTAAAATTTGTTTTCCTTTATGATAACCATTTGTGTCAGCTATTATAATATCACCAACATTTCCACAATATGTTAAAAGATTTTCATGAGATTTACTTTCAATTTTTTTTTTACTAAACTCGTCATTATTTATATGAGATGATTTTAAATATTGAAAAGGTCCATTACTCTCATTTACTTTGTTAAGGTATATAAAAAATTTGAGAAGAAAAAAACTATCTCCATCCCTGTGAAAAATTTGTGTATGTAGAGGTGGGTTGTTGACAAAAACATCTTTTGTAATAGCAAAATTATTCATGTAAGCAACTTTTTTGAAATATTTTTTTGCTATCGATGGCATTAAACTTTTTTTTTCTAAATTTGATAAAATATTTTCATCAAAAATATCAGTTATATCAATTTTGTATTTTTTATGTAAGTTACTATTATTTTTTGCATTAGTAATTTTTTCACATTTTTTTTTAAAGTCATCCGCATTAATAATTTTAGAGCAATAATTTACAATCTCTGTTAATCCCGAGTCATTTATTTCACTGCTTTTTTTAAATATAACACCATTCTTTCGAAGAGTACTAATTTCTAAATTATCACTAACATCATTAGAAAGTTTTATGTCAGCTTTTCTGAGATAAAATTTTATTCTCCGTATCAAATTTTTAAATTGTTTTATCATGATAAACCAATAATATAGTTATATTCTAAAATTAATCAAAATCATCAGGAATATCAAGATTCCCATCTGAGTCTTTTTTTAATTTATAATCATTGCTTTTTTCATCTTCATCGGCTCCAGCTATTGGGCTATCGTAATTTTTTTTGTGGATTAAAATTGCACTTTCAAAGTAAAAAATTTGATTAATATTGATATAATTTTTAGATTTATCTAGCCATTTTCTTAGTAATCGCTCTGCATTTACCATATGATTCAAATCAGAAAAAAAAGTTATTAGATTTTTATCTTTTTCAAGTTCAGGAGAGCCTCTAAGCCTTGTTAAATAAGATCCTGACAAATCCTCTATTAAGTAATATCCATCATCATTAAGATGTTTCCATAAATTTTGAAATGTTATAATTTGGTGATCAACATAATGACTACCATCATCAATAATTATATCAAATGGACCATTCTTAGTTCCTATTTTTTCAAGAAGCTCTTCATTTGATTGACTGCCCTGAATAGTTTTTATTTTTTTAGAATCTAAAAAACTTTTTTCATTTATATCTAATCCGTAAATCTTTGAATTATAATAATAATGACTTAATGCAACCAATGAATAACCTCCTGAATATTGTTTATTATGACCTCCTATTCCAATTTCTAAAATAGTTTTTGGATTATCCCTTTTTTTTAAATGACCTAGAAGGTTATATAGATCTTTATAGTTTGCGTACTTATCGCTTAATGAATAATAAAAAAATTTGCTTAGTTTTGAATAGGGATTAAAAGAATATAATTTTAAAATTATATTAATGAATGCATTTCTAATCCTAAATCTAACTAAATTTTTATTTTTAATGGGTAGAAATTTTATTATTTGTATTACTATAGATTTTAGATTTTCAGATATCTTCATTGAATTTTAAAATTATCATAAATTTAACTGACTCTCAGTATATATTTTATCAGTCAAATAATTTACCATACTAATCTATTATACTTAATTTGTACTAGTCTTTTAATTAGCCATTATTGCATTATAATTGGATTCCAGCGCCTTTCAAAAAAGCAGCATCTTCATCCAACTGCCATCTAGGTTTTGCAGGGTGATCTAATTGACTAAATTCTTTTAATTTAAATTTCTCCAAACCAACCATAGCTATCATTGCAGCATTATCTCCACAAAGTTCTATTGGTGGAAAAATACTTTGATAATTCTCTTCCCCACATAAATTGATTAGCATATTTCTAATATTTTTATTAGCGGCTACTCCTCCAGCAACTACGAAATTTTTTTCAGTTAAATCAATTTGTTTTTCGAATTCTTTAAAAGCAACTTTAGTTTTTTTATACAAAATTTCTTCTATCGTCCTTTGAAAAGATGCAGCTAGATCAAATTTTTCCTGATCTGTTTTAATATTATTTATTATTCTTAATACTGCTGTTTTAAGACCAGCAAAAGATAAGTTACAACCACCTTTATTTAAAATAGGTTTTGGTAAATTATATTTATTAGGATCACCTTTTTTTGCTAAAATTTCAATTTGTGGACCACCTGGAAATTCAATTCCTAAAAGTTTTGCAGTTTTATCAAATGCTTCCCCTAAAGCGTCATCAATTGTTGTACCTAGTCTTTTATATTTTCCTAATCCTTGAACATTTAAAAATTGTGAGTGTCCACCTGATATCAACAATAGTAAATATGGATAATTTAATTCTGAATTTAATTTAGGACTCAATGCGTGACCTTCAAGATGGTTAACTGCTATAAAAGGTTTTTTTAACGAGCTTGCAAAAGCTTTTCCAAAACTTAAACCAACTGAAAGACAAACAATTAAACCTGGTCCAGCGGTTGATGCTACAGCATCAATTTCATCGATTTTCTTTCCACTATCATCTATAGCTTTTTGAACAATCCAATCAATTTTATCAATATGAGATCGAGCAGCTAATTCTGGAACTACTCCTCCAAACTCTTTATGCACTTCAACCTGGCTTGAAACAATGTTTGATAAAACTATTGGATTTCCTTTGTCATTTTCAGTTATTATTGATGCTCCCGTCTCATCACAGCTTGTTTCTATTCCAAGAATTAAGGGTTTTTTGTTCATTCAAATAGTTTTTATTAATTGTACAATCTCAATACAAGTAAGAAATAAAAATATTTATGACTAGTAAAATTATAATCGGAGCAAGAGGAAGCAAGTTGGCGCTGCTTTATGCCCAAAAAGCTAAAGATAAAATTACCAAAAGTAATGATTTTAGTGATGAAGATATTATTATTAAAAAAATTACTACCAAAGGAGATGAAATACAGGATGTTAGATTATCAGAAGTTGGAGGCAAAGGATTATTTTCTAGTAATATTGAAAAAGAGCTTCAAGATAAAAGTATTGATATTGCAGTTCACGCACTTAAAGACATGCCAGCTCTTGAAACAAAAGGTCTTCAAACAAATTCATTTTTAGAAAGAAATGATCCAAGAGAAATTCTTATCACAATGAATAAAGAAAAATTAAGTGAGTTAAAAAAAAATTCTATAATTGGTACTTCATCTTTTAGAAGAGAATATCAAATTAAAAAAATTAGGTCTGATCTTAAGTGTAAACTTATTAGAGGAAATGTTGATACGCGGATTAAAAAATTAAAAGATGGAGTGTATGATGCAATAATTTTATCTTATGCAGGAGTTAAATTTTTAAATTTTGATAATGAAATTTCAGAAATTTTTTCCACAGAACAAGTAATTCCAAGTGCTGGACAAGGTATAATTGCCTTACAATGCAGAGAAGGTGATGAAGAAATTATCTCAGTTTTAAAAAAAATAAATCATAACGAAACATTTATTAGAGCACATGTTGAAAGAAATGTTCTTAAAGCTTTGGAGGGTGACTGTGAAACTGCTGTTGGGGCTCATTCAAAAATAGAGGGCGATAAGATTACTGTTGAAGCTGAACTATTTTCTTTAGATGGGTCTAAAAGATTTTATGAAAAAAAAACTGGTAAAGCAGAAAAATTTAGTCAAATTGGCAGAGAAGTAGGTCAAATATTAAAAACAAAATCTAACAATTCTTATAAAAGATAATATGCATATTTTATTAACAAGACCGCTTGAAGACTGTTCTGAAATGATTGTTAAATTTAAATCTTTAGGTCATAAAGTTTCTCATCTTCCTTTGTTAAGTGTTAAGGAAGTAGTTCATGATAAGATTAATTTTGAAGATTTTAGTGGAGTTATTTTCACTAGTGCAAATGCTTTAAAATTTATAAATCACGATGAAATTAATAAGACAATTAAATGTTTTTGTGTAGGAGAGGCAACTGAAAAAAAAGCAAGAAGTTTTGGTTTCCAAAATACTATTGCAGCAGAGGGAAATGTTTTGAATTTAAAAGAGTTAATTCTACAAAATTACAATTCATCGAATGGACAATTACTTTATGTTAGTGGAGAAACTATAACCGTCGATCTTGATCAGGAATTAATAAATGAGGGTTACAGTATTAAGAGAATTATAAATTATACAGTTAATCATAATCAAAATTTTAAAGACGAATTCGTTAATAAATTAAAACAAAATATGCCTGATATGGTCTATGTTTACTCTCAAAATAGTGGATCAAGTTTTTTAAATTTTATCAAAATTCATCAACTTGAAAGCCTTTGGATGGAAACAAATTTAATGTGTATAGGTGAAAAAACCTCGTCAATATTGAATGAAATTAAATGGAAAAAGATATTTCTTTTTAATCCTGGAGAAGAGGAGTTTTTGTTATATAAAATTTAGCCATGGATTTAATAAATAATTTTTCTGATATATTTTTATCAGTTTGGAATAAGGGAATTCTTGGAGTTGATATTTTTCAAATTTTAATTGGTATTGGTATATTTTTAGTTTTTCTAATTTTTAGAGGATTAATTAGTAAGTTAGTTATTAAAAAATTAGAAATTATCTCAAAGAGAACTACAAACAAACTAGATGATACTTTTGTTCGATCTTTAGAAGGCCCAGCCAGATTTTTACCAATTGTTTTAGGTTTTTTTATAGCAAGTTATTACATGACCTTTTCTGCAGAAGGTAGAGATGTGGTAGACACAATTAACAGAACTTTAATAACAATTTTAATATTTTGGGTTATACATCAAATAATAGAGCCAGTATCATATATATTAAGTGGACTAGATAAACTTTTAACAAGAGAACTTATTGGATGGATAATTAAATCATTAAAAGTACTAATTTTTATACTTGGTTTGGCCGCTGTACTTGAGTTGTGGGGAATTAAAATAGGACCAATTATTGCTGGACTAGGTTTGTTTGGTGTTGCAGTAGCTCTTGGTGCACAAGACTTATTTAAAAACCTAATTTCAGGAATATTAGTTTTGGTTGAAAAAAGATTTAAAATTGGAGATTGGATTTCAGTCGAAGGAATTATAGAAGGGATAGTTGAAAAAATCGGTTTTAGGTCAACTACAATTAGAAAGTTTGATAAGTCTCTAGCAATCATTCCAAATTTTCAGTTTGCAGAAAATGCGGTAATAAATGTTAGTGAAACTTCAAATTGGAGAGTGAGGTGGATTATAACCCTTCAGTATGACTCCACAATCGAACAATTAAAAAAAGTAAGAGACGAAATAGAAGAATATATTAACAAAAGTGAAGATTTTAATCAGGCAACAGGTGTTGCTGTTAGGATAGAAAAGTTTTCAGATAGTTCCATTGATTTGTTGGTGAGGTGTTTTACAAAATCTGATAGCTGGAGTAATTCTCTAGAAGTGAAAGAAAGATTAGCAATTGAAATTAAAAAAATTGTTGAAAAAAATGGTGCTTCTTTTGCCTTCCCAAGTCAGTCTATCTATGTTGAAAAAAAATGATAGCAATTTTTTATTTAGTTTTACAAATTTTAAAACTTTACTCATATGTTGTAATTGCCAATGTAATTATAAGTTGGTTAATTGCTTTTAATGTTTTAAATACACAAAACAGATTCGTTTATTCAATTTTAGAATTAAGTTACAGACTTACAGATCCAATACTAAATAAAATAAGACAATTTATGCCAAATTTAGGCTCTTTAGATATTTCTCCAATTGTTCTTCTTTTATTGATTTGGTTTATTGAAATGTGTATGAAGCTCTACATCGCGCCATTAATTTTTTAGAAAGTCAAAATGATCTTAATAGATGGAAAGAAAGCAGCTGCAGAATTACGAGAAGAGCTAAAGCATGAAGTTGAAGGCTTAAAAGCAAAATATAACAAGGTACCAGGTTTAACCGTTATCCTTATAGGAGATTTAACTCCTAGCCAAATTTATGTTCGAAACAAAGAAAAATCAGCAAATGAGGTTGGTTTAAAATCTGAAGTATTAAAGTACCCAGATTCAGTTGAAGAAAAAACTATATTAGAAAAAATTGAGGAACTAAATAAAGATGAGACTGTTTCAGGAATATTGGTTCAGTTACCACTCCCAAAACATATTGATAAACAAAAAGTAATAGAAACAATTTTACCTTCAAAAGATGTTGATGGCTTTCATCCAATGAATGTTGGAAATCTTTCTTCTGGATACGAAAGCTCAGTGCCGTGCACGCCTTTAGGTTGTTATCTATTAATTAAAAAAGTTGAACCTAACTTAAGTGGAAAAAAAGCAGTAATAATTGGAAGGTCAAATTTAAATGGTAAACCAATGACTCAACTTCTTTTAAAAGAAAATTGTACAGTAACAATAACACATTCAAAAACTAAAGACTTAAAAGCAGAATGCTTAGAGGCTGATATAATAGTTGCAGCAGTTGGTATCCCAGAACTTGTTAAAGGTGATTGGGTTAAAAAAGATACTATTGTTATTGATGTAGGTATAAATAAAATTGAAAATGGTATCGTAGGAGACGTTGATTTTGATGAAGTTTCTAAAAATGCTAAAGCTTTAACACCAGTGCCTGGTGGTGTGGGCCCAATGACAATCGCGTGTTTATTGAAAAATACTATAGAGTGTTTCAAAAGATCGCAAATTTAGCAATTAAATCTCACAATTTATTCTGTTAATCTAAGTTATGAAAAAACCAAAGTATCCTTATAGGATTGCCATAATTTTTCTTTTACTAACTTTTCCGACAATTGGAGCAACTCAACTTGGCTGGTATCTTCATGATCAGCAAACAGGGTTTGACTATGGAATGATTGTTGGTACTGTTTCAGTAATTTATGCAGCGTATTTATTGTATGAAAAAAAATGGAGAGAGGAAGATGACGATTAACATATGGAAAAGATAATTTTTTTTGGATTAGTAATACCCATTATGGCTTATGTTCTATATTTAGGTGGTATGGCAATTATGAATGGATTTAATGCTAAAGAGGCTAATAGAGCTGAAAAAGATACCGTTTCAGATGAAACGGATGCTAATACCCCACTAGAAAGTAGCTCTTTAAGTGATGAGTTGGAAAAATTAAATCAGCTGAGAGAAAATGGAGTTATAACTCAAGAAGAATTTGAAAAGGCTAAAAATAAGTTATTAAGCAACTAAATCGAACTAATTCATTTTTGTAAATAACATTATAGTAACTCCAAACACAAATATTATAATCCCAATAATTTCTATTTTTGTTATTTTTTCCTTAAAAAAATATTTTGATGATACAAAACTAAAAAATATTTCAACTTGCCCTAAAGCTCTTACAAAAGATGCTTGAATAAAAGTAAAAGCAAAAAACCACGATAATGTTGCTAAAAAACCTGTAAGTCCAGCCAAACAACTCTCTAATTTATTATTTCTAAACTTCCTAAATTCTGATCTCTCATAAATTAATAGATAAATAGAAATTAAAAAAGTTTGAATTATTAGGCCAAAAAACAAAGTAATAATCGCCTTGTCAAAATTAGATGAAAAATCTTCTAATGATAATGCAGCGGCTCTAAAAAAAACCACACTTAATCCTAAAAAAAGTCCCGTTAACAATCCAATAAATGTTGTCTTTGAAAAAAAGTTACTAAAAAATAATTTTAGGTCTTTTATTGATATAATTATTACACCAACTGTTGCAATTATTATTCCAAAAATTCCAAAAACATTCAATTTATCTTTTAACAAAAAATATTCAAAAATAGCAACTTGAACGACCTCAGTTTTGCTTAAAGATGTTCCGACAACAAAATTTGAAAAATTAAAAAGGTAGAGTAAAGTAAAAGTAAATATTATTTGAAAAATTGATGCTATAGTTGTTAAATAAATAAAATCTGTTTGCTTTAATATCTTAGAAATTATCTCAAAGTTACCAAAGTTTAAAAAAAAAATTAGTATTGCAAAAGGTAAAGCAAAGGCAAATCTTACATAAGTTGAAGCAACAGTTGAAAGGTCTTTATTTAACTTTTTTTGTAAAGAGGATCTAAGATTTTGAAAAAAAGCGCCTGAAATAGTAAAAATTATCCAACTCATTAGAAAATATTAAAAACTTGTTTTATATTTAAAATAAATAACAACTATATACAAAAATTATTTATTCTCCATTAACCAAAGGTTATTACCTGCTAAAAAATATAATTTTCCGTTTTCCGGATGAATTTGAATGTCTCTTATTCTTCCAATTTTATCTTTAAAAATAATTTGTTCATCAATATTATTTAAATCGTTAAAAACAACTTTTCTAAGGGACTTATCTTTTAGGGAAGTAATTAAAGCATCACCATTCCAATTCTGAAACTCTTTCCCTTTGTAAATTGTAATTGCACTTACAGCAATTGATGGTACCCAGTATTGGATTGCTTTAGTAAAGCCTGGTTTCCATTTGGGACCTATTTTAGTACCTGAGTAGTTAGTTCCACCCCAACCTAAGATTTTCCAACCGTAATTCTCACCTTTTTTTGCTTCTCCAAACCAATCTCCACCTTTAGCACCGTGATTGCTCATGTAAATTTTTTTATCATAGGGAGATAAAACTAATCCTTGAGGATTTCTTACTCCAATTTGATAAATTTCTGGTAACCAATTTGATTTTCCCTTAAATTTAGGATTATCTTTAGGTATACTGCCATCAAGATGAATTCTAATAATGCTTCCTGGATGTTTCGTTGGGTCTTGAGAAATCATTCCTTGTCCTCTTTCTCCAGCAGATGCAAATAAAAATTTACCTTTAATTGCCAATCTAGATCCAAAATGGTAACCAGAGTCTATGGGAGGATTTGCTTGAAAAATATTTTCGAAATTTAATTCTTTTCTATTTAATTTTGCTTTTGCAATAGATGTACTCGTTTTCCAACCACCTCTATCTTCTGAGTAAGAAATCCAAATTTCATTATTTTGATAAATAATATCTAAAAGACCACCCTGACCATAAACTAAATAATTAAGATTATGCTTAACTTCTAATATTTCTTTTGTATCAATATTTATAATTTTTATTTTTCCACCTTTTTCAGAAACAATTATTTCATCTTTATTAATAAAAGATGATCCCCAAGGATCTTCAAGTGAAGCAATTTTTTTAAAATTAAAATTAGCAGAAAAACTATTGGAAATTTGAAAAATCAAAAATAATACAGAAAAAAAAAACTTTATCACCTTATGAAAGTTTAGATCTACCACCATCAACAGCAATTATTTGACCAGTTACCCAAGAACTATCATCTGTGATTAAAAATTTAGCCAATGATGCTGAGTCTTTGCCTTCACCCAATCTCTTTAATGGATGAGCTTTTGCGATACCCTCTGCTATAGCAGTATTTTTTAACATAGGCTCTGCAATTTTTGATTTTGTTAGACTTGGAGCAACACAGTTTACTCTAATATGTGGGGCAAATTCCGCAGCAAGAGAAACTGTTAAACCTTCAACTGCTGCTTTTGTTGATGCAATGATGGCATGATTGGTAAAACCTCTTTGCGCTGCCACTGTGGAAAATAAAACAATTGAACCTTTATTTTTTTTTAAACTTTCTTGATATCCTTTAATAGCTTCAACAGCTGAATATAAATTTAGCTTCATGCATTTAGTGAAATCTTCTTCTTTCACCACTCGTAAAGGTTTTAAATCAATTGAGCCAATACAGTAAGCAATACCTTTTATTTCTGATACATCAGCTTTGACTTTTTCTATAAAGCCTTCTTCTAAAACGTCAGCAACTGTAAATGAACATCCTAGTTTACCTGCGATATCACTTACTTCGCTCTCATTCCTTGCGACCAAATGAATGTCATTACCAGAATTTTTTAATTGCTCCGATAGGTTGGATCCAATAGATCCTGTCGCACCAAAAATAAGATATTTTTCTGACATAAAAAATTTTATTAGTTATATTTAACTATGAAGTTATTTTTTATACTTGGTAATCAATTATTTCCAACAAAATACATCGACCGCTTCAAAAAAGACCATACGTTTTTTTTGGCAGAAGATAAAGGTTTATGCACTTATGAAAAACACCATAAGCAAAAAATTCTACTGTTCTTATCATCTATGCGTTCCTATGCAGACAGTCTTAAGAAAAATAAATATAAATTAGAATATTCAAAAATTGAAGATAAAGAATTTAGTGAAGATTATCTAAAAAAATTAAAAAAAATTATTACCCAAAAAAAAATTAAAGAAGTTTCTAGTTTCGAGATAGAAGACAAACCTTTTGAACAAAAAATATCTATATTTTTTAAAAAGGAGAAGATTGACTGGAATATTATTCAAACACCAATGTTTTTAAATTCTCGTGAAGAATTTAAAAAATATCTAGGTAACTCAAAAAAACCATTTATGGCAACTTTCTACAAAGATGTAAGAAAAAAATCTGGAATATTGATGGGTTCTGACGGTAATCCTATTGGTGGTAAGTGGAGTTTTGATGAAGATAATAGAAATAAGTTACCCAAAGATATTTCAATACCTAAATTTCCTAAAATTACTGAAACAAATCATACCAAAAAATTAAAACCTATTATTAAAAAATTATTTAAAGATCATCCAGGCAGTACAGATAATTTTTGGTTTGCAACAGAGTATGATGACGTTATCAAACTTCTAAATTTTTTTATTAAAGAAAAATCAAACTTATTTGGTGATTATGAAGATGCTGTAGATCAAAAAGATAATATTCTTTTTCACAGTGCTCTGAGTCCTTATATCAATCTTGGATTAATAACACCTGAATTTATAATTCAAAGAGTTTTAGAATTTCACAAAAAAAATAAAATTAGAATGAATTCTCTTGAGGGTTACATACGTCAGGTAATTGGTTGGAGAGAATTTATGCGAGGAATTTATCAAGGCTATTCTAAAGAAATGGAAACTAGAAATTTCTTTAAACAAAATAGAAAAATGAAAAACTCTTGGTATGAAGGAAATACAGGTCTACCACCATTAGACTATGCAATTAAGAATGCTGTCAATTATGGTTGGTCACATCATATAGAAAGATTAATGATCTTATCCAATATTATGAACCTGTGTGAGATCAAACCTACAATCGTTTACAAATGGTTTATGGAAATGTTTGTAGACTCATCAGACTGGGTGATGGTTCCAAACGTTTACGGGATGGGATTGTTTAGTGACGGAGGAATTTTTGCAACAAAACCTTATATATGTGGATCGGCATATTTTATGAAAATGATGGATTTTAAAAAAGGTGAGTGGTGTAACACAATGGACGGTCTTTATTGGAGATTTATAGATAGAAATAGAAAATTCTTTCTTAAAAATCCGCGTTTATCTATGATGGTTAGAATATTTGATAAAATGAAAGTAGATAGAAAAAAATTAATTTTATTTGAAGCTGAAAAATTTATTAAACAAAATACTGCATAGTGAAGAAGGAAAATCTGCCCTCTAAAATTTGTATAGTTTGTCAAAGGACATTTATATGGAGAAAAAAATGGAAGTTAAACTGGGAAAAAGTCAAATACTGCTCAAAAAGGTGTTCCAATAAAAAAATTCAAACATGAATTTGGAAAAATATAAATGGAAAAGTAGAATTTTATTAGTAATTACGCCAAATTTTAAAGACCAATCATATCAAAAAGTAAAAAAAATATATCAAAGCAAGATTAAGGAATTCCATAAAAGATATGTAAAATTAATTTGTAAATCAAATAAAAACAAAAATTTTTCTATAAATCTAATTGGTTTCGATGGAAAATCAAAAAAAATTATGAATGATTTAAAGCCCAAACTAGTTTTCCAAATAATTGACAAGATGCCATTAGGTAAAAAAATTAGACCAATTAATTTATCTTTATATTCGGATTATAATCCCAAAACCACAACGCCAGGATTGGGATTTAAAAATAAAGAAAAAGCTCTATTTACAATTAATACAATTAAAAATAGATCTACGAAGTATCAAGTAAATGTGGTTTCGACCATGTTGGGTAGAGCAAAAAATCATCCAAACAAAACCAAAGACATGGGGGGTGCTATAAAAGTATTTGACGATTGGTTAAAAAAATATAAGAGAAAAAAAAATGAAAAGTAGATTGTCAAATTTTTTAAAAAAAATAATAATTTTACTCATTTTAATAATACCCAACATTGTTAATGCTGATTTTTTTGAGGATATAACTGATAAAATTATAGATAATCCAAAAAGACTCAGTTATGGCATTTCTGTTACAGATATGGATAAAGATGGCAAATATGAATTTATAGTTACAGGATTTGGATATTCTAATTTAGCTCTATCATATAGGGACGGAAATTTGATTAACATTGCTGATCAAGATATATTTTCAGATGAGTTAAGAAAATCTATTGGGGTTGCTGCATGTGATGTCGATAAAGATGGATATGAAGAAATTTATTTTCTTAATACAGATACTTACAGTGGAACAAAAAAATATTCTGACAGACTTATAGATTTAGAAGGAAATAAGTTTTTAGATATGTTTGAAATTGATACAAATAAAGAGGATTTAAATTTAACAGCTGGTAGGTCCGTCGCTTGCGTGGATAGGAAAGGTAATGGCGAATATGGTCTTTATGTTTCTAATTATGGAGGTCCAACAAGGTTTTATGAGATAGAAGACAAAATAATAAAAGATAAATCAGCTAATTTGAATTTAGATAATATTACAGGCGGAAGGGCAGTTGTCTCAGGGCATATTTTAACTGATAGATCGGATATTTTTGCAGCTAATGAGAGAGGTGCAAATTTTCTACTTAAAAATAACGATGGAGTTTTTGAGGATGTAGCATTTGATTATCGGGTGGACGATGTGATTCAGAACGGGAGAGGGACTGCGTTAGCAGATATTATGTATAGAGGAAGGCTAGATATAATAAGTGGAAACTGGCAGGGCTATCATAGAGCTTATGTATTAAAAAATGATCAATTTAAAGATATAGGTAACAATAAATTTGATAAACCTTCTCGAATTCGTACCATTATTTCTGCCGATTTTGATAACGATGGTTATGATGAAGTTTTTATGAACAACATAGCAGAGCCTAACAAGCTATTTAAGATAATAGAAAATGGAAGATTTGAGGAAATAAAACTAGAAATTGCTCTTGAACCCGATGGTTATGGTACTGGAGCTGCAGTTGCTGATATAGATAATGATGGAATTCTAGAATTATTAGTCTCTCGAGGTGAAAGCAAAGAACAACCATTAACTTTGTATAAAGCAAAAGTTAGTAAACAAAGTAAATATTTAAGAATTAAGCCTATTAATAAATATGGCGCTCCAGCAAGAGGAGCAACTGTTACGTTGCTTACTAATCAAAGAAAACATTCAAAAACTATAGATGCTGGCTCAGGTTATTTGTGTCAAATGGAGCCTGTGGCACATTATGGAATTAGAAAAAATGAAAACGATTTTAAAGTAGAAGTTAGGTGGACTAACGGTACTAAAGATTTGATTAAAATTACCAAGTTAGACCAAACAGTGATCATAAAACAGAAATGAAAAAAACTTTATATAAATTTTTTTTAATATTTTTTGTATTATTTCAATTTGAAACAATTGCAGAAGAAAAAAACTATTACAAAGAGTTAATAACTGACTGGTCTAGAATATTTCCTGATCAAAATAGAAACGCAGCAGGACCTAAGTTTTTTAAATATATTATAGATAAAGAAATTACTTATGAAGATTTTGTGGAATTTAATAAATTATACTGTGCGGTTTCGGGATCATTAATTAATCCTAATAGTGAACCAGATTTTTTATTTGCTAATGAAAGTAACACTAATAAAAAAATTTGTGGAGATTATTATAAATGCTGTATCCCTTGTTCTTGTGATATAATGAAATATTCCGAAGTTGAAAAAATGAAATATAAATTCATTGACGGTTTGCAAGAATTTTATGTTTTTACAATTAAAAATCCTTGTAATAAAAAAGACTTCCCTAATCGAGTAAACAAAAATTATTTTTGTGATGGTGTAAAAATTAATAATAATCAGGTTTATAGTCTCAATGGCAGAATAGTAATTGGGTTATTACACAATGGAAGAAGTTGTAGAAAAGATGATATTGATTTTGTTAAAACTCACCAAGTAACAGGAAGATTTTGCGAATTAAGAAACAATACCCCTTTGGAAAATTTAGAAGGAGGAATGGGTGATATTTTTATAAAGCTTGCAAAATAATTATATTTAATTTGTTCAAAGAAGTGTTCTAAGCTAAGCTCATATTAGTGAACATAATTGTATTACAACACATTAAAATAGAAGACCCAGGTTATATTAAAGATTTAATGTTAGTTGATGGCGTTAAAATAACTACTGTAGAATTGGATGAAGGTGAAAAAATTCCAAAAGATTTATCCAAATATGATGGAATGTTTTGTATGGGGGGCCCAATGGATACTCATATGGTGCAAGAGTATCCTTGGTTAATTGAAGAAAAAAGAAGAATTAAGGAGTTTGTTCTAGAATTAAAAAAACCTTATTTAGGCTTTTGTCTTGGCTGTCAGTTATTGGGAGAGGTGGTTGGTGGTAAGGTAGTCAAATCTAGGCAACCAGAAATTGGTATTATGGATATAAAATTTACTGCAGATAAAGGTAAAGATAAATTATTTTCTAATTTTCCAGATGAAATAAAAAGTTTACAGTGGCATTCTTACGAGGTTCAAGGATTAGAGAATTCTAAAGAAATTACTTTGTTAGCATCATCTCCAATAACAAAATATCAAATTTTTAAATATCAAAACCATGCTTATGGAGTTCAGTTCCACATAGAAATAAAAGAATCGACCGTCAAAGATTGGGGATGTGTTCCAGAATATGAAAAAGCATTAGAGCAACAACTTGGAATGGGAGCCCTTGAAAAATTTGATAATGAGGCGCAAGCAAACATGCAAAATATGAATAATTACTCTAAAATTTTGTATTCAAAATTTAAAGGTGATATTCTTAATTCAAAATAGGAGAAAATATGTCCATATTTAAAACTACCAGTGAAAAAAATGTTAAGGGAAAAGTTAAAAAAGTTTTTAATGATATAAAAAAAACCAGAAAGATAACTAAAATTCCAAATTTTTGGAAGTCGCTGGCTCATAATCCAGACAATCTTGAAAGAACTTGGAATAGTTTAAAACAAATAATGAAAAAAGGTGCTTTAGATCCTGTAACTAAAGAACTTATTTATGTGGCTGTATCTATCACTAATAATTGTGAGTATTGTATCAGATCTCATACTGCAGCCGCTAAAAAAAAAGGTGCATCAGATCAAATGATAAAAGAAATGATCGAGGTAGTTGGTTTAGCAAATCAAAATAATAAATTAGTTGCAGGATACCAAGTTGAGGTAGATAAAATATACAAATAAAGCTTCTTACAAATTATTAATTTAAGGCTGAAATTATTTTAGGAATATAGTTTTTAAAGTTGAAAAAACCTTTGTTACAGTATTGCCAAGAAAGTCGATCAAGATTTCTGTATAAAAAATCTAATTTAATATTGTTTGAATTTAAATAATCTAAGTTTGCACCAATAGCTGGATATAGTCCGTAACAATTTTCAATATTTTTAATTTCACTAATATCAATAATTTCACAATCAATAGAATTGTCTCTTAATCTTTGTTGTTGGTCATTTATTAAAAGAGACTTAAATTTCACTGAATTTTCACTAAGCTTTATTGATCTAGTTTCATTTCTATTTGAAACTATATAAATTTTTTTGAAATTATTTTCTTTAAAGTCAGTGATTTCAAATGAGAGATTGTTCTCAAAAATTACAAGATTTTTTTTCCCAATATCCTGCGGATTTCTAAAATCTTGTTTAATTATTGAGTAAGATTTTTCTGAAACTTTTGGAGGAGCGTTCTCATTTAATTTGATATTTTGAAACCTGTTATTGGTAAACTTTTTTATATTCCATTCACTTGCTAGGTAATGCTTACCTTGTGTTTGAATTCCAGCTACCCATCTCCAACCAAGAGTGTTAGATGCAGTGTCTCCATCATATAGATTTTGCATAAAAAATTCAGCACCAAGTTGCCATGGTAATTCTAGAGTAAAAATCCAGATACTCGCAAACCACATTCTGGTATGGTTATGAAGATAGTTATTTTCTTTTAGTTCATTTACCCAAGAATTAAAGCATTCAATGTTTGTTTTCCCTTCGATTGCATTTAAATATTCTTTGTCATGTTTGAAATCTTCTTTTATTTTTTTTAGCTCTATTAAATAATCACTCCATACATTTGGTCTCAGTTCTAGCCAGCCTTTCCAATAGGTACGCCAAAGAACTTCTTGGATAAACTTTTCATTTTTAGCGAAAGAAAATTTTTCAAGAGATTTTTTTATTATTTCCTTTTCACTTACTATCCCGTGTGTAATGTAAGGTGATAAGCATGACACATTAGATCTATTCTTCGGACCAAAGTCAAAATTTCTTAATTTAGAGTAATCTGTTAGATTATTTTCAATAAAATGATTTAGTTTTTCAATGGCTTTCGCTCTCGAAGCCTCAAATAACATATTTAAACTACCTAGATTTTTTTTTCTTTAGACCCAGTTTGTCACTATGTCTTAATCTTAGAACAACAATTGCTCCAGCAATCAATAGTATGGCAACTGCTTCATAAACAAGAGCAGTAGGATCCATTTCTTTTCCTTGAAGAATAATAAATCTAGCAAGTGCTGTAATTGCAATAAGAAGGGGTAAAGTAATACTTATAGATTGTTGGTTCCAAAAAACTCTTACCATTGCGAGCACTTCTAAATATAGAAACATTAAAAGCAGATCAGCTAAAGTTACTGACTGATTCATAAACATATTTGAAATTTCGATACCGACGGCAATTACGGTGCTAACTAAAATAATGCACATCAACCCTAATTGTAAATTCTTTGCAATTTTATCCATTACTTATCTTTACTAAATGGTAGCCATTTTTCAAATACTGATTTTGAAGAACCATCATATGGAATTGAGTAAGAATACGGGTTTGGACTAGTTAAAACTTCAATTCCTTTTGAAAAGACGAATATAAAAACAATAACAAAAACAATAACCATAATTTTAAAAGGGTCAAAATTTTTTGTTTTAAAAACGCTAGCAGAACTTTCTTCGGCTCTGTGAAAATGTTTAAATGTCATGTACACGGCAAATATCAAACCAATATGGGCTACAAACAGACCCGCCCAACCAAATGCAAAAGTGGTATATGAAAAAACATATAAACTAAAAACTGTAGTCCAAATAAAACTTAAGACTAAAAGAATTTGTAACCTCACTGTTTTAGGAAGAGCCCTCAAATCATTTTTACTATCATCAAACAGAATATTTGCTGCTTCTATCATCCAATTTTTTAATGATTCCATAAATCTAAGATATAGTTTTAAATAAATTTGACAAACGATAAATTGACCTAAGATTTATTAAGAACGTAGTTTTTTCTTATGAAAATTAATAAATCTCTCAACATTTTTTTTGTTAAAGGTTTTATTTTCTTCAAAGGAAACTTTTTTCATAGAATAGGCTGCACTCTTAGTTTGTCTAGAAACTATAGTAACATTTCCTTTGTAAAGTTTGAGTTTAACTGAACCATTCACTTTATTTTTACTTAGATCCACAATTTTTTGAAGTTTAAATCTTTCTTTTGAATACCAGTAACCATTGTAAATAAGTTCTGCATATCTTGGCATAATTTTTTCTTTTTTATGCATTGTATCTTTATCAAGGGTTACAGACTCCATTGCACGATGGGCATGCATTAACAAGGTACCCCCAGGTGTTTCGTATACACCTCTAGACTTTATTCCAATAAATCTATTTTCAACTAAATCAACTCTGCCAATTCCATTTTTACCCGCAAGTTGATTTAATTTTTCTAATAATTTTGCTGGCGAATTTTTTTTTCCATTGATACTAAATGGATCTCCGTTTTTAAAATTGATAGTAACAAAAGATGCTTTATTTGGTGCCTTTTCTGGTGAAACTGATCTTTGAAAAATAAATTCTGGGGCAAAATTTTTAGGATTTTCTAAAAGCTTACCTTCTGTTGAGGTATGAAATAAATTATCATCTACTGAAAATGGAGGGGCTCCTTTTTTATCTTTTGGAATAGCTATACCGTGTTTTTTTGCATAATCAATTAGATCAGTTCTTGATTTTAATTTCCAAATTCTCCAAGGAGCAATAATTTTTATTTTGGGGCCAAAATAATGATAGCCTAATTCAAATCTTACTTGATCGTTTCCTTTACCAGTCGCGCCGTGGGATACTGCGAATGCTTTAAATTTTTTAGCTACTCTAATCTGATCTTTAGCAATTAGTGGTCTTGCAATTGATGTACCCAACAAATAGACACCTTCATAAATAGCATGACCCCTTATCATCGGATAAACATAATCTTTTACAAAGACATCTTTTAAATCTTTTATAATTATTTTAGTAACACCAAATTTTTTTGCATTTGAGATAATTTTTTTTCTATCGATTTCTTGCCCAACGTCTGCTGTGTAGCAAATTACTTCTGCATTGTAATTTTCTTGAAGCCATTTTAAAATAATTGAGGTATCAAGCCCTCCTGAATAGGCTAGTACAATTTTTTTTTTTAATCTCATTAAACTAACTACAAGCTTTTTTAGAAGAATTATATGCTTTCGTAAATCCTAATAACGAATAATGATCAATTGTTTGAGAACCTTTTTGATTGTACCCCGTAACCATTAATCTAGATCCTTTTCTCATTTGCTTTATCATTTTTATTTCAACTTTATTATCAGCTATCCAGGCAAATCCTTGTTCTTTAATATCAAATTTAAATTTACTTTTACCTGAAACAGCAGTTACTGAATTACTTTTATTAAATTCATAACCTGGAGTTACACTAACTTCGTTGGCAATACTTTCATTTGGTCTGAAAGCCACAAATAATTTAGCATCTCTTTTATTTGATTTTGGAGCTTGCAAGATAGGTGAGGATTGTGCGAAACAAACTTTTCCACTTGCTTCAGAAACTACCATTGCTTCCCAATCTTTGTATTTGCCAATTTTTTTTACTTCTTGAGCTTGCAGCTGACTAAAGCTAGTTAAAAATAAAATAATAAATAAAGCTGTAATTTTTTTAATTAAGGACATGGATTTGGGTAAATTTTTTGAACGTGGTTAATTTCTTTAATGACATCATCTGATAGACTAACATTTACACTTTCTATATTTGTTTTCAACTGCTCCATTGTTGTTGCACCAATAATTACACTAGTCATAAAGTCTTGAATTTCACAAAATTTGATAGACATTTGACTCATATCAAGATTATGTTTCTTGCTGATATTGTAATAAAGCTCAACTGCTTCCTCAGTATTTGGCTTTCTATATCGAGTCCAAAAATCAAAATCTCTTTCCATTCTTGATCCTTTTGGAAATTTTTTATTTCTATATTTTCCTGTTAAATAACCACTAGCGAGAGGAGAATATGATAGGCATCCAATTTCCTCTCTAATGGATACTTCTGCTAATCCAACCTCGTAAGATCTATTTAATAAACTATATGGATTTTGGATTGACATCATTCGTGGTAAATTTTTGTCCTTTGAGAGTTTAAGAAAACTCATTGTTCCCCAAGGTGTTTCGTTTGATAATCCAACATATCTAACTTTACCTTGATCTATGTATTTATTTAATTCTTCTAAAACGTCCTCAAATTGGCTCCAGTTGTTTTCTTTATGTTCATAACCCAATCTGCCAAAGTTATTTACTTTTCTCTCTGGCCAATGAAGCTGATATAAATCAACATAATCTGTTTTAAGTCTTTTAAGACTATTATTTAAAGCGCTCTCTAGATTGGGGCCTACAAAACTATTTTCACCATTTCTTAAATAATCCCTGGCGGGTCCCGCAACTTTAGTTGCAAGAATTACCTCTTTTCTTTTTTTAGTTTTCTCAAACCAGTTTCCAATTATTTCTTCAGTATCCCCATAAGTTTCTTTTCTGGGAGGTACGGCATATAATTCGGCAGTATCCCAAAAATTTACACCCTGATTTAAAGCAAAATCCATTTGTTCAAATGCTTCATCTTGGGTATTTTGCTCTCCCCAAGTCATAGTACCGAGACAAATTGTGCTTACTTTTAAGTCCGTGTTACCTAGATTTTTGTAATTCATCTGAAAATTATGTTAATGTTTTATTAACCTTTTAAGGTATCTTGAATAATTAGTAAAAGCCTATTATATAAATCGTATGAAACTTGATAAAAACGGAATACTAAATAGAGCAAAGGCAGCTCAACAGTCAACTGTTGCAATGGATGAAGGCTTAAGAGCCTACATGTTAAAAGTTTATAATTACATGGCAACTGGAATTTTATTAACAGGAATAGTTGCACTGATAACATTTAAAATGTCAGTTGTTACTAATGACCTAGGATCAATTGTAGGTTTAACTCAAATTGGTAATGCAATCTATATGTCAGGTTTAAAATGGCTTGTAATGCTTGCACCGCTAGGAATCGTTTTTTATATGAGTTTTGGAATTAATAAAATGAGTGCATCAAAAGCACAAACAACTTTTTGGGTTTTTGCTGGATTGATGGGACTATCCTTATCTTCAATTTTATTAGTTTACACAGGAATGAGTGTTACAAGAGTTTTCTTTATTTGCTCTGCAACTTTTGGCGCAATGAGTATTTACGGATATACAACTAAGAGAGATTTAACTAAACTAGGCTCTTTTTTAATGATGGGCTTAATTGGAATAATTATTGCTTCAATAGTTAATATATTTATGAAATCATCAATGATGTATTTTGTTATTTCAATATTAGGAGTTTTAATTTTTGTTGGTCTTACAGCTTACGATACTCAAAAAATCAAAAATATGTATGCAGCTACTGATAGTGGTGAAATCATGGGTAAAAAAGCTGTAATGGGTGCACTTACTCTTTACCTAGACTTTATAAATTTATTTATAATGTTGTTAAGACTTTTTGGTCAAAGACGTTAATTAAATTTAACAGATTTAACTAGATTAAATAAATCATCTTTAGTTTCACCGCATTTTTGCCAACACGCTGAAGTTATCACATATTCTTTACTCTCAAACAAAAATATAACCTGTTGAGTAGTGACATTTTCCATGAAAGAACTTTCATTTTCTCTATACATACTCCAATTTGCAAACGAAGGCTGGTCGTGCATTCTACATTCTTTTAATTTAACTTTTCTTTTTCCAATCTTTCTTTCAATTTTCAAAATTTTTTTACACTGCTTAAGAACTTTTTTTTCGTTTATTTTATATTCTTCGTTAAAGACTAGAATATTAATATTATTAAAGGGATGACTAGAGAAATTATAAAGCAATTCAATTCTTTGGTTTTCTAATCT
>CABXYF010000011.1 GCA_902516435.1 uncultured Pelagibacteraceae bacterium
AAATATATGGAAGAAAACTCAATTTCTATACTTATTGATAAAAAAAATATATTTATTGCTGATAAAAATTTCGACATAACTAAAAATTTGATAGACTTAATTAATAATAATTTAAAGAATTAGGATGGATAAATTAAATAAAGATCAAATTATAAATCTTCTTCCACACAGAGAACCTATGTTATTAATAGATGAGCTTTATGATATTAAAAAATTAAAATCTGCTACTGCCACAGTAAATGTTAAAAAAGATAGTTTTTTCGTACAAGGGCATTTTCCCAATCAACCAGTAATGCCAGGTGTTTTAATTGTCGAGTCTTTTGGTCAGGCAGCTGCAGCTCTTACTGCTAGTGGTATAGATAAATCAACTTATGAAAATAAATTAGTTTTTTTAATGGGGGTTGAGAAAGCTAGATTTAGAAACCCAGTCGTGCCCGATTGTAAACTTATTCTTAAAATAGAAGCCATTCGATCTCATGGTAGAGTCTGGAAATATAAAGGAGAGGCTTTTGTAAACGAGATAAAGATGGCTGATGCTATATGGTCAGCTACAATTGTTGATAGGAAATAAATAGCAATAAATATTGATAACTTTAATAAATTTGCTTTGGTAAAAGCAATCATGACTAATCCCTTTTTTAAAAATCACGGTCCAATAAATATTGTAGAAATAATTAGATTATTAAATATAAATTTTGATAAAAAAATTGAGAATCAAAATGTTGATGATGTTAAAGATTTATACAGTGCTTCAGATAAAGATATTACTTTTTTTCATTCAAAAAAATATAAACATTTAGCAAACAAAACTAAAGCTTCTTATTGCATTACAACAAATAGTTTGAGAGATGAGTTACCTATAAATTGTATAGCGTTGATAGTCGAAAATGTTTTGATTTCAACATCAATAATTACAGCAAAATTCTATCCTGACTCTGTTGAAGACAATTTCGATCAAACAGTAATAGATATAAATCAGTCAGACTTTAAAAATAAAGTAAAATTTGGAAAAAATATTCTAATTGGAAAAAATGTCTCTATAGGATCTAATTGTTTAATTGGTCATAATACTATTATTGAGAAAAATGTTTATATAGGTGATAATTGTTCTATTGGCTCAAACACAATTATAAGAAATTCTATAATAGGAAATAATGTAAAAATTTTGGATAAATGTATTGTTGGAAAACACGGCTTTGGTTTTTTTCCAGATCCAAATAAAAACCTAAGATATCCACATGTAGGTATAGTTAAAATTGAGGATAATTGTGAAATTGGCTGTGGCTCAACTATTGATCGAGGATCAATGTCAAATACTGTAATTGGTAAAAATACTTTTTTAGATAATCAAATTCATATAGCTCACAACGTTAAAATTGGAGAAAATACAATTATTGCTGGACAAGTAGGAATTGCTGGGAGTTCTACATTAGGCAAAAATGTAAAAATTGGTGGGCAAGCAGGTATTTCTGGTCATTTAAAAATTGGTGATAACGTCGAAATTGCTGGTGGAAGTGGTGTTATCAAAGATATTCCAGATAATTCAAAAGTTATGGGATATCCAGCAAAAAACATAAGACAATTTTTGAAGGAGAATAAGTGATACATCAAACAGCTTTAATTGATCCAAAAGCTAAAATACATAGCAGTGTAAAAGTTGGACCTTACTCGGTTATAGGAGCTAAGGTAGAAATAGATAAAGATACAGAAGTTCAATCTCATGTTAGTATTGTTGGTAATACAAAAATAGGTAAAAATAACAAAATTTATCCATTTGCATCCATTGGAAATGATCCCCAAGACTTAAAGTTTCAAGGTGAGGAAACCAAACTTGAAATAGGGAACAATAATAAAATCAGAGAATACGTAACTATTAATCCTGGAACAAGTGGTGGAGGGGGAATTACGAAAGTTGGGAACAACTGTTTGTTTATGGTGTCAGCCCATATAGCACATGATTGTTATGTTGGAGATAATGTCATCTTAGCTAATAATGTTCCTTTAGGTGGCCATGCTCAAGTGGAGGACAATGTAATTATTGGTGGAAATTCAGCAGTACAGCAGTTTACCAGAGTCGGAAGATCTGCAATGATTGGAGGTATGTGTGGTGTGGTTAGGGATGTAATTCCATATGGGATAGTTCACGGCAACAGGAGCATACTTCAAGGACTTAATTTAATTGGATTGAGGAGAAAAAATATTCCAAATCAAGACATAATGATCTTACTTGATGCATATAAAGAAATTTTTAAAAATGAAAACTTAACAGAAAATTTAAATAATTTAAGCAAAGGACTAAGAGTAAATGAATTGGTAAATGAAGTTGTTAGTTTTCTTGAGAAAGATAAAAAAAGACCAATATGTACACCATTTTCAAAATAAGATGATTGGATTATTTTTAGGAGATACAGATTTTTCTGTAACTGTATTAAATAAAATTAAAAAAATAAAAAAAAAATATTTTATCATTGATTTTTCAAAAAATTCAAAATTTAAAAAAAATAAATACTCTCACCGTATAAGTATTGGAAAATTTGGTAAAATTCTAAACTTAATTAAAGAGAAAAAATCAAAAAAAGTTTTATTTGCTGGTAAAATAGCAAAACCAAAATTTTCATCTCTAAGATTAGATCTCAAAGGTATTTATTACATGCCTAGCGTTATCAAAGCTGCAAAAAAAGGAGATGCAGCAATAATTAAAACAATTATAAAAATATTAAGCAATGAAGGTATAAAAGTTATTAGTTCAATTTATTTTAATCCAGAATTAGCTTTAAAATCAGGAATTTATACAAAGCTAAAACCAAATAATAAAGATTTGGTATCAATAAATACAGGTATTAAATATTTTAACAAATTGAATGATTTAGATCATGTCCAAGCAATAATAGTGAAGGATAATAAAGTTATTGCAAAAGAAGGAATAGAAGGAACAAGAAAAATGTTAGCTAAATTAAAGAAAAAATCACAAGGTATGTTAATTAAATTTCCTAAAAAAAAACAAGATCTGAGAATGGACTTACCTACAATTGGACTTCAAACAATTAAGGATTGTAAAAAATATCGTATTAAAGGAATAATTTTAAAATCTAAAAAAAATATTATTTTGGATAAAGCTAAATGTATTAATTTTGCAAATAAAAACGGGATATTTATTAAAGTTATATGAAAAAAATATTTATACTGACGGGTGAACCTTCAGGAGACAAACTAGCCTCAACAGTTATAGAAAAGCTTGAGGATAAAAATTATGAAATCAAATATTTATCAGTTGGGGGGTCTAATTTGAAAAAGTTAGGAATAAGTTCTATTTTTGACCTAAAAGAGATAACATATCTTGGATTTACGAGTGTTATTCTAAATATTTTTAAAATTAGAAAGAAAATTAATCAAACTGTTGAGCAGATAATAAAATTTAATCCTGACATTTTATTTAGTGTAGATAGTCCTGATTTTACTTTGAGAGTAGCTGAAAAAGTAAAGAAGATTAAAAACAATATAAAAACAATACACTATGTTGCTCCTCAGGTTTGGATTTGGAGGAAAAATAGGGTTAAAAAAATTAAAAAATATATAGATCATATTCTCTTATTATTTAATTTTGAAAAAAAATATTTTGATGAAGAGAATATCAAAAATACTTTTGTTGGGCACCCTCTTATCGAAATTAAAAATAGTTCAAAAACGATAATTAACAATCTAATACCAAATAATAAAAAAATAATATCTTTATTCCCAGGAAGTAGAAAATCAGAAACCTCAGTTCTGTTACCAATATTAATAAGCTTTATAAAGTTGATGAATAAAAAACAAAAAGATTATTTTTTTTATTTTCATGCTACAGTTGAAAATAAAAATTCAATTTTAGATTTTGTTAAACAAAGTAATATTGAAAATATTGATGTAATCTCTGAAGAAAATATTAAATCAGATATTTTATCTAAATCTATTTTTGCTGTATCAAAATCTGGCACTATTTCATTACAAATTTGTAATGCAAATATACCGTCTATAATTATTTATAAATTAAACTTTATTAATTTTATGATATTTAAATTATTGGTGAATGTTAAATTTGCAAATATTATTAATATTATCAATAATCGAGAAATAATACCCGAACTTCTCCAAAATGACTGTAATGCTGAAGAAATTTATAAAACAGTAATCTATTTTCTTAAGCACCCTGAACTTATTAAAAAGCAATTAGCCGAATGTAATAAAACTTTAGAGGGCATAAGATCAAAGACTTCATCATCAGACGAGTCATCAGCTGTCTTATCTAATTATCTCGTTTCCTAGTCTCTTATTAACCTCTTCTTTGCCTAAAGAAATTAAAATATCGTACAGACCTGGTCCAAATTTAGATCCAGTTAAAATTACTCTTAGAGGTTGACCAACACCTTTAAAGTTAGTTTCATGTTTTTTTATTAAATTATTGATTATTGGCTCTAATATTTCTCTATTTAAACTATCCAAAGACGAAATATTAGTTTTAAATTCCTGAATTATTTTTTTTGCCTTATCGTCAATTAATTTCAAATCATCTTGATTAAAACTGATTTCTTCTAGGATTATATATTTTGCATTGTTGAATATATCTTCTAATGTTTTTGCTTTATTTTTTAAAAAAGATAGTGAATTTTTAATTTTTTCCTCTTTTTCAGGTTTAATCTTTTCCTTATAAATTTCACAATATTCGATAAGGTTTTTGCAAAGTTCTTTTTCATCAATAGTTTTGATATAGTGTTCGTTCATTGATAAAATACGGCTCATATCAAGTTTCGAAGGTGATTTTCCAATGCCCTCTAAATTAAAGTATTTAATACTCTCATCTAAAGTAAATATTTCTTTATCTTGATAAGACCAACCTAATCTTAACAAATAGTTTCTTAGAGCATCTGGCATAACTCCAATTTTCGAGTAATCGTCCAACGTAGAGGCATTATCTCTTTTAGATAGTTTTTTACCCTCAATTGTATGGATTAAAGGTATATGTGCAAAATTTGGCACCTCCCAATCCATAGCTAAATATATCTGTATTTGCTTAAAGGTATTTATTTTGTGATCATCACCTCTAATAATGTGCGTCATCCCCATTTGATGGTCGTCCACAGTTGCTGAAAGGTTGTATGTAGGAGTTCCATCATTTCTTAATATAATAAAATCCTCAATTGTATTATTTTCAATTTCAACATTACCTTGTACCAAGTCTTTTAATACAGAATTTCCTTCAATTTTACTTTTAAATCTAATTACAGGCTTAATATCTTTTGGGATATCTTTTTCATCTTTATCCCTCCATTTTCTATTATAGATATAGGGCAGTTTTTTTTGCCTAGCTCTCTTTTTTTGTTCTTCAATTTCTTCACTAGAACAATAACATTTATAAGCATTTCCATTTTTTAACAATTCATTTGCAACCTTAATATGGTCATTAACTTTAGCTGATTGAATATATTCGTCTCCATCATGTTCAATTCCTATCCATTTTAAAGAATTTAAAATTTGAATTTTATACTCATCTTTAGATCTTTCTTTATCCGTATCTTCAATTCTTAGGTGAAAAGTCCCTTTTTGATTTTTTGAGTAGAGCCAATTAAATAATGCTGTTCTCACACCTCCAATATGAAGAGCTCCAGTAGGTGAGGGAGCAAATCGAGTTGCTACTTTTGACATTAATGATTTTTAGACTATTTTTTTAGAAGTTTCTATATAAAGATACCAAAACACCTTGAACTTTAACTCTATCAGGTCCAAAAATCTTAGTTTCGTAATTTCTATTTGCACTTTCTAAAGCAACGACCTTACCTTTTTTACGAATTCTTTTAAGCATTGCTTCATGTTCATCAATCAAAGCAACTACAATTTTTCCATTGTCCGCTGTATCTGTTCTTTTTATAATAACAGTATCACCCTCATGAATACCAGCTTCTATCATTGAGTCACCTTGAACTTTTAAACCAAAATAATCTCCATTTTTTTCTAAATTACTTGGCAAAGGTATTCTAGCTACTTCATTTTGAATTGCCTCAACAGGTGTTCCAGCAGCAATTTTACCTAGAACTGGTACCTCAAGCTCATCAGGATTTATTTGATCTTCATCTAGACCACCCTTTATAACACTTGGTGAAAAGTTGTTGTAAATATCATTTGCAGATGCTGTTTCAGGTAGCTTTATTACCTCTAACGCTCTGGCTTTATGTGCCAGTCTCTTTATAAAACCTCTTTCTTCTAATGCACTTATCAATCTATGTATTCCTGACTTAGATTTTAAATTGAGAGATTGTTTCATTTCTTCGTAAGAGGGAGAAATACCAGAACTCCTCAACTTCTTGTTGATAAATAAAAGTAGGTTTTTTTGTTTTTTTGTAAGCATAAGAACAAATATCGTACAAACAATGTTCTATAAAAGTTCTTTTAATTAAACAAGATTAAAAAAACCATTAAAATAAAGGCTTAATCGACTATAAAACTGAAAAAATAGAATTTTTATCTAAATTTTTTAAAAGTGATTCACCAATTAAAAAAGTCTTAATGGATGTTTTATTTTTTAAATCTAAAAGTTCCTCTTTAGTTTTAATCCCACTCTCTGAAATCAAAGGCCCATCATGATTAATTAAAACATTATGAATATCATAGGTTGTATTAATGTCTGTTTTAAGAGTTTTAAGATTTCTATTATTTATTCCAATCAAAGCCTTTTTAAAGTTTAGTGCCTTTTTAGCTTCATCAACAGTATGAACCTCTACTATTACTGACATTTTATACTTTAATGCCTCTTCGTATAAATCATTAGCTAGATTGTCTGATACGCCAGCCAAAATAATTAAAATTGCATCTGCCCCATAACTTTTAGCTAACGGTATTTGAAATTTATCTACAAAGAAATCTTTACATAAAATAGGTAAGTTTATTTTTTCTTTAATCTTACTGATATGAATTAGGCTTCCTAAAAAGTAATCTTCCTCAGTAAGAACAGACAGGCAGGTTACATTATTAGTGTTATATGCATCAGCAATTTCTACTGGATTATAATTTTGGATAATTATACCTGCAGAAGGGCTGGCTTTTTTAATTTCAGCAATAATTGATATTTTATTATTATTTAAATTTGATTGAATTTTTTCTTTAAAATTGATGAAAGAATTATTTTTATCAATAATATCTGTTAAAGAATTTAAACTCGTTGATTTTTTTAAAATATTTATTTTATCTATTTTTTTCTTTATTATTTCTTCTAAAATATTTTTAGTCATTTTGTATTTTTACTAAATGATTATAAGCTACACCTGTTAGAATAAATTTTCTTGCATAATTATAAGCTAATTCAAAATTATTATATTTTTCTGAAACTATTAAACCTGCTGCAGTATTTAAACAAACTGCTTTTGAAAAATCGTTATCCTTACCTTTGAAAATTTCAATCATCTTATTTGCGTTATAGTTTGCGTCATCACCAACTAAGTTATCAAATTTTTCTGCATTAATATTTAACATTTGAGGATCAATTGTAATTTCAGATATTTCACCATTCTTTAATTGAATTACATTTGTCTTAGCATAAGGTGAAATTTCATCTAGTCCATCTTCACTATTTACAATCCATGCAAATTTAATATTTAAATTTTTAAGACCTTCAGCAAAAATTTTGAGTAATTTTTTATCAAAAACACCGACAACTTGTCTATCTACTAAAGCAGGGTTACTTAATGGACCAATCATATTAAATATTGTCCTTTTACCTATTTTTTTTCTCACAGGCCCAACAAATCTCATTGCACTATGATAGTTTGGAGCAAACATAAAGCCAAAGTTATTATCATTTATCTCTCTTTCTATATCACTTGGTTCAAGATCAATTTTAATTTTAAGTGCCTCCAAAACATCTCCAGAACCACACTTAGAAGAGACTGCTTTATTACCGTGTTTAGCAACTTTAGTACCCATACTAGCTAAAAGTAAAGCAGATGCGGTTGAAATATTTAGCGTATTCATACCATCACCTCCAGTTCCACAGGTATCAACACAGTCTTCGACTTTTACCCTTTTTGACTTTTCTCGAAGCACATAAACACCCCCAGCAATTTCATCAGAAACTTCACCTTTGTCTGACAATAAGGTTAAAAAATCATAAATTTGATCATTGTTTGCCTGACCAGTCATAAGTATTTCAAAAGCAGATTTACTTTCCTCAAAAGAAAGATCACTCTTATTTCTCAATTTTTTTAAAATTTGATCCATTTGACTAATAATTTACAAAATTTTTTAATATTTTCATTCCAAATTTAGTTTTAATACTCTCTGGATGAAATTGTACACCGTGAATATTATATTGTTTATGTTGAACACCCATTATCAAGCCATCATCAGTTTCAGCAGTAATTTCTAAATTATCAGACAAAGTTTTCTTATCAATTATAAGACTGTGATATCGAGTAGCTTCAAATGTAGTAGGAAGATTCTTTAAAATTCCAATTTTTTTAGATTTGATTTTACTTATTTTTCCATGCATAAGTTTTTTTGCTTGAACGATCTTTGACCCAAATACTTGACCAATAATTTGATGACCTAGACATACACCTAAAAAAGGTATTTCTTTATGAAAAAATTTTAAGATTTTGATACAATTTCCTGATTGATTTGGATTTCCTGGTCCTGGAGATATAACAATTTTATTATAATTATTTTTTTTAATTTCTTTAACTGTGATTTTATCATTTCTAACAACGTCAACTTTAAAACCTAATGAAGATATGTAATGATACAGGTTAAATGTAAAGCTATCATAATTATCTATCAACAATATTTTCATTATCTTAAAGCATTAATTAAAGCCTTAGCTTTATTAACAGTCTCCTCATATTCGTTTAAAGGTTTGCTATCAGCAACAATTCCTGCACCAGCCTGAACATAGAATTTATTTTTTTTGGCCACAGCTGTTCTTAAAGCTATACAAGTATCAAATTCACCGTTCGCAGAAAAATAACCGATGCCACCCGCATAAACTTTTCTTCTTGTCGTTTCTAACTCGTCAATAATTTCCATTGCTCTTATTTTTGGAGCACCAGAAACGGTTCCAGCGGGAAAACCTGCTAGTAAAGATTTAAACTTTGAGAATTTTTTATTATAATCACCAATTACATTAGATACTATATGCATAACATGTGAGTATCTTTCTATAATAAAACTTTCTGTCACTTTAACGGAATTTATTTTTGATACCTTACCAGCATCATTTCTCCCTAAATCCAAAAGCATTAAATGTTCAGATAGTTCCTTTTTATCTTTTAACAAATCTTTTTCGTAATGAAGATCTTCTTTTAAAGTTTTACCTCTTGGTCTTGTCCCAGCAATTGGTCTTACAGTAATTTTATTATCTCGTAATCTTACTAAAATTTCTGGACTAGCACCAATTATTTGAAAATCATTAAAATTAAAGAAAAACATAAAAGGTGAGGGGTTAGTCACTCTTAATTTTTTATAAATATCTATTGGTTTTTTTGTTAATTTAGCCTCGAACCTTTGACTTAAAACCACTTGGAAAATATCACCAATTTTGATGTATCTTTTTGCCTTATCAACCATATTTAAAAATTTACTTTTAGAAGTGTTGGATTTAACTTTTATATTATTTAATTTTTCTTTCAGGGGTTTATTTAAATTTTTAATTGAAGATTGAATTAATAATTTAAAAAGATCAGATTTAATTTCATTAAACTTACTTTTATAGTTAGTTATTTTTTCATCTTGAAAAATATTACTTATATAAAATATTTCTTTTTTTAAATTATCGTGAATAACTAAAGTTCTAGGACGTAGAAGTCTAACATCTGGTATATTTAAATCATTTTTGCAACTGTTTGGTATTTTTTCAATATATCTAATAGAGTCATAAGAAAAGTATCCAGAAATCAATGAGCATATTTTTGGTAAATTTTTTGGTGTCTCAAATTTAAACTCCTCAATTATCTTTTCAATTAATTGATCTGGTTTATCTTTTAGTTTTATCCTTTTACTTTTTTTTATTAGATAAGAGCTTTGATTATTAAACTCCCAAATTTTATCAGGATTTTTACCAAATATAGTGTATCTTCCTTTGATTTTACCTTTTTCAACAGACTCAAATATGAAGCTATTTTTTTCCTCTAAAAAATTGTCAATTAAATTTAATATTTCTTCATCATTCTTAACTTTTTTAGAAGTATATATTATTTGATTTTTTTTGCTTCTATGTCGAAACTTGAAGTCCTTGAAGCTTCGATTAATGATCATTTGAAATAATTTTTAATTCTATCAACAGATTTTTGGTTAACTTTAACTTGGTATTTATTGTTTAACAATTGATCATAAGATTGCAAAATACTTTTCCGTTTATCTGTATTTTGATTTTTTACAAATTGAACATATTCTTCATCAGATTTATTAAAAAAATTTTTCTTAGACCCTGAAATTTTAACCAAAAAAATATTATTTTCCTTATCATTAACCAAAGTGAAAGAGTTTAAAGGCAATGTATAAAGCATTTTAACCGAATTAATGTCAAATATTTCATCATCATCAATTGTTTTAATTTTTACATTTAATAAATTATTATTTCCTAAATTTTCAAATTTATTATTATCAAATTCTTTGCTTTGAATTTCTTCTAGGATTTTTCTATTAAAATCATACTTACCTTTTTGGTAAACTAATTCTAAAAGTTCATCTTTAGTTTTGTCATCATTTAAATTTGGACTTTTGCTGTATTCTTTATCTATGTTATAAAATATAAAATTATCTCCATTTTCAATTATGTTTATTTTTGATGACTTATTTTGATATATTAAACTTTCAGTAGTTTGAGCCTCAGATGTTGGAGCGTATTCAATTATTTCCTTAATTTCGACTTTTATATTCTTTAATATAGTTTCAAAATTATCTCCTTCTGAAATTTGATTTTCTATTTTATCAATTTTATCAAAAAATTCTTGATTAAATTCCTCTAAACCAATTAAATTTTTAGGATTTAAAACAGCATACTTGAAATTTATATATTCTCTTTTAAGCTGGTCTTCATTTTCCTGAATAAATGTTAATAGCTCTTGATCACCGTACTCATTTTTATCCTTATAAAGTCCTTTCATATTGAAGTATTCAACATTTAATGTCCTGTTATTTTCTTCATATTTTTTCTCCATTAAAAAATTAGGTGTTATTGTTCCAGCACCTATAATATCAAATAATTGTTTTTGTAATTCTCTATTTTTTAATTTTAGTTCAAACATTGGTGCTGATAAATTATTTGATAATAAAAATTTTTCATATTTTACTCTTTGAAATATTCCGTTCTCGTCGTGATAATTTTTATTATCTTTAATTAATTTAAAAATTATTTTCTCACTAACTAAAATATTAAAATCTTTTACCTCTAAATCAATTAGTGTAGTTGAGATTAATCCAGATAATAATTCCTCTATTATACCTCTGTCTAAATTATTTCTAATAGCATCTTGTGAAATTCCACTTTGATTAACATAATCCATAAAATCTTTAGTAGTAACATTCGTTTTATTTATTTTTGCTATATTGTTTTGATTATTTGTACTGAAACCACCTCCAAAACCACCAAATCCAAAAGCAATGATAATTACTATTATAAGGATTAAACCACCTAATTTTTTTCCACCTAAGTTTTTAAAAGTCTCTAACATAAAGCCAATAATATATTGATC
This sequence comes from uncultured Pelagibacteraceae bacterium, assembly GCA_902516435.1. Taxonomy (GTDB): domain Bacteria; phylum Pseudomonadota; class Alphaproteobacteria; order Pelagibacterales; family Pelagibacteraceae; genus Pelagibacter. The sequence goes on from CABXYF010000011.1 coordinate 11,715, forward strand.
TGTAAAAAACAAATCTATAGATTAAAAAATCAATTATGACAAATAAATATCTATATTTTGTGGCTAATTGGAAAATGTACGGTGATTTAACAACACTTAATTCACTCGATAAAGTTATAAAGTTTTCAAAAATAATAAAACAAAAAAGATTTAAATTAATTTACTGTCCACCCAATACTCTCATTCGTCCTTTGTCAAAAAGATTAAAAAAAACAAAAATTGAAGTTGGTGCTCAGAACTGCCATGAGAGTGATCGTTATGGAGCCTTTACTGGTCAAATAAATTCTAAAATGTTAAAAAATGTTGGTGCTCAATATGTAATATTGGGACACTCTGAAAATCGACAGTTAGGGGAAGATAATAAGAAAATCAATTTGAAAATTAAAAGTGCATTAAAAGCTGGACTAAAAATTATATATTGTATTGGCGAAACATTAAAAGAGAAAAGAAACAAAAAAACTAATCATGTTTTAAGTAATCAAATTAAAATAGGTTTGAAAAAAATTAAAAATAAATCAAACATAATAATTGCTTATGAACCAGTCTGGTCTATTGGAACTGGATTAATTCCAAAGACAAATGACTTAATAAAATCTATTTCATTTATTAAAAATAAATTGGGCAAAAAATCACCAAAAATTTTGTATGGAGGCTCTGTTAATGGTGAGAACATCAAACAATTAAAAAATATTAATACCATTGATGGGTTTTTAGTAGGTGGAGCATCACAAGATCCAAAGAAATTTATTGATATAATTAAAAAAACCATTAATTAGTTCGCCATGGAAACAATATTACTAGTTATTAACATCATACTTGCAGTTATTTTGGTATTGTTAGTTTTAATTCAGAAATCTGAAGGTGGTGCATTAGGAATCGGCGTTTCACAAGAAAACTTCATGCTATCAAGATCAGCTGGAAGTTTTATGACTAAAGCAACAGCAATTGTTGCAACATTATTTATTATTTGTAGCTTAGCCCTTACAATTATTTCAAGAGCTGAACTTGCACCAACTAGCTCAGTTTTAGATACAGTTGAGGAAAAAACTGAAGATACTCCCTCAATTCCAGAAAATAATTAATTTATACTTTCCAATCTCTTTTTTATTCGCTATAAGATAATTCCATGGCGCGATATATATTTGTCACGGGCGGCGTGGTCTCATCATTAGGTAAAGGATTATCTTCAGCTTCGCTAGCATATCTTTTACAATCAAGAGGTTTTAAAGTAAGGATCAGAAAACTTGATCCATATCTAAATGTAGATCCAGGAACAATGAGTCCATTTCAACATGGTGAAGTATACGTAACAGACGATGGTGCTGAAACAGATTTAGACCTTGGTCATTATGAACGATTTTCAGGAGTATCTGCAAAAAAATCAGACAATATCACTACAGGTAAAATTTATAATGATGTTTTAAAAAAAGAACGTAAAGGAGAGTATCTTGGAAAAACTGTTCAAGTAATTCCACATATTACTGATCGTATTAAACAATTTATTAAAAACGATTCTTCTAAAGAGGACTTTGTTATTTGTGAAATTGGAGGGATAGTTGGAGATATAGAAAGTCTTCCATTTGTTGAAGCAATAAGACAATTTGCAAACGATGTCGGTAAAAAAAATGCTTTATTTATCCATTTAACTTTAGTTCCTTATTTAAAGGCATCAGACGAGATAAAAACAAAACCAACTCAACACTCTGTAAAAGAGTTGAGAAGTATAGGTATTCAACCAGATATTATCATTTGTAGATCTGAAAGACCGATCCCGCTAGAACATAGAAAGAAGATTTCTTTGTTCTGTAATGTTGATATTAAAAATGTAGTCGAAACTGTTGATGTCAAAACTATTTATGAGGCGCCAATAAGTTTTTTTAGAGAAAAATTAGATGTTCAAGTTTTAAATTATTTCAAATTAAAATCAAAAAAGGCTGTAAATTTAAATCCATGGAAAAAAATAACTAAAATAATTTTACAAAATAAGAGAGAAGTAAATATTGCAATTATTGGAAAATATGTTGAGCTTAAAGATGCTTATAAGTCATTAGATGAAGCATTAACTCATGGTGGAATAGATAATAAAATTAAAGTAAATTTAGTAAGGATTGACTCAGAAAAATTAAAAATTTCTGAAGTAAAGAAAAAACTGAAAAATATTTCTGGAATATTGATACCTGGTGGATTTGGAAAAAGAGGTACTGATGGGAAAATAGCAGCGATAAAACATGCTAGAATTAATAAAATTCCTTTCCTTGGAATATGTTACGGAATGCAAATGGCAATTATTGAATTTGCTAGAAATCAACTTAATTTAAAAAATGCTACTTCAAGTGAATTCGATAAAAAAGGTCTACCAATTATTGGATTATTAAATGAATGGTCTAAAGATGGTAAAACTATTAAGGGTACTGATAAAGATCTTGGTGGTACTATGAGGCTAGGATCATATGATGCCAAATTACAGAATAACTCAAAGATAAGAAAAATTTATAAGTCTAGATCAATTAAAGAAAGACATCGTCATAGATATGAGGTGAATATTGCCTATAGAGAAAAATTTGAAAAAAAAGGTATGATTTTTTCAGGTTTATCACCCGATAATCAATTGCCAGAAATTATTGAACTAAAAAATCACCCATGGTTTATTGGAGTGCAGTTTCACCCAGAATTTAAATCTAGACCTTTGTCACCCCATCCTTTATTCTCTTCATTTATCAAAGCAGCAAAAAACCATTAATGAGTAGTATAAAAGTAAATTGCGGAAATATAGAAATCTCAAACAATAATAAAATTTGTATTATTGCTGGACCTTGTCAGCTTGAAACAGAACAGCACGCTATTGACATGGCTAGTAAAATTCAAGAAATTACAAAAAAATTTGGACTTGGTTTTATTTATAAAACTTCTTTTGACAAAGCTAATCGTACCAGTCTCAAAGGAGAAAGGGGAGCTGGACTTAATGCGTCTTTACCTGTTTTTGATAAAATAAAAAAAGAATTAAATGTTCCAATTTTAACAGACATTCATAATATTGATCAGTGTTCAGAAGTAGCTGACCATGTTGATATACTACAAATTCCTGCTTTTCTATGCAGACAGACGGATCTTTTAATAGCTGCTGCTAAAACAAATAAAATTATTAATGTTAAAAAAGGACAGTTCTTAGCACCATGGGACATGGTTAATGTTACTAAAAAAATTTCAGACTCTGGAAACACAAATATTTTAGTCACAGAAAGAGGAGCAAGTTTCGGTTACAACACTTTAGTTTCCGACATGAGATCTTTACCTATTATGGCAAAGAATGGTTATCCGGTGATTTTTGATGCAACCCATTCAGTACAACAACCCGGAGGACAAGGTGACTCATCTGGAGGTCAAAGAGAGTTTGTGGAGTATTTAGCAAGAGCAGCTGTAGCTGTAGGTGTTGCTGGAGTTTTTATTGAAACTCATCAAGATCCAGACAACGCACCATCAGATGGTCCTAACATGGTACCATTGGATAAATTGGAAAATTTGTTACATCAACTTTCAGATATAGATAAATTAATAAAAAAATAGTGAGTAAAATTTTAAAAGTAAAGGCCCGTCAAGTATTTGACAGTAGAGGAAATCCAACCGTAGAGGCAGAGGTTTATACTAAAAATAATAGCGCATCTGCAATTTGTCCATCAGGAGCATCAACTGGAACTTATGAAGCTTTTGAGAAAAGAGATAAAAATAATAAACGTTATTTAGGCAAGAGTGTTTTAAATGCAGTTAATTTGGTTAATATTAAAATTTCAAATAAGTTAAAGGGTCAAAGTATTCATAACCAAGAACGAATTGATACTCTATTAATAAACTTAGATGGAACCAGACAAAAAACAAATCTAGGTGCAAATGCTATGCTTGCAGTCTCAATGGCAGCAAAAAAACTGTCAGCTAAAGTTAAAAAACTTCCTTTGTACAAAACCTTTTTTTTAGAGAAAAACTTCCAATTACCTTATCCTTTAATGAACATTATCAATGGTGGAGCTCATGCTAATAATGGTCTTAGAATTCAAGAATTTATGATCAGGCCTGATCGAGCTAAGAGTTTTTCTGAGGCAATGAGAATATGCTTTATAGTGATTAAAAATTTATCAAAATTAATAAAAGATAAAGGTTTATCCACTTCTGTTGGAGACGAAGGTGGCTTTGCACCTATGATCAGTAGTAACAACCAAGCACTTGATTTGATTGTTAAAGCTATAAAAAAATCAGGTTTTGTTAATGGTAAAGATGTCTCAATTTGTTTAGATGTAGCTGCAAATGAATTATTTAAAAAAAATAAATATTCAATTCATTCCAAAAATTACATATCTGTTGAAAAATCTATTAAAGAGTATCTTAAAATAGTCAAAAAATATAAAATCAAATCGATCGAGGATCCTTTTGCTGAGAATGATTGGCTTGCCTGGAATAAGTTAATGAAATCAGTTAACAATGTTCAAATAGTAGGTGATGATCTTTATGTAACAAACTTAGAAAGACTTAAGAAAGGGTTTTTAAATATTTCATCAAATTCAATTTTAATTAAATTAAATCAAATAGGAACAGTTTCTGAAACTTTAGATGTAATTAAATTTGCACAAACTATTGGTTATAAAACGATAATATCTCATCGATCTGGAGATAGTGAAGATACTTTTATTGCAGATCTTGCAGTCGGAACTAATTCAAATCAAATTAAAACAGGATCATTAGCTAGATCTGAAAGAGTAGCTAAATATAATCAATTAATTCGTATAGAAGAAGAACTTGGAAAAAAAGTGAGAATGAATAAAATCAACTAATGTTGAGGCTAATTAAAAGAAATTATTTTTTGTTAATATCATTGTTTTTGATTCTTTATTTTGGTTTTAATCTAGTTTCTGGTGAAAGAGGACTATTTTCATATAATGAAAAAAAAGAGCTTTTGACCAACTTGAAAAACGAAGAATTAACCTTAATTAGTAAAATAGAAGATATGGATCATAAAAATTCACTATTAAGTACAAATTTAGATCTAGACTATATTGAGACTTTAATTAGAGAAAGATTTCTATTTGGCAAAGAAGGAGAGACGATTTATATAATTAAAAATAATGACAACAAAAATTAGACATCCTGAAAAAGTAAATAAGCCGATTAATCCAATTAAAAAAAAACCTGATTGGATTAAATCAAAATTAACAAATAGTAAGGAATTTTTTTATACTAAAACCGTTGTTAATCAAAATAATTTAGTGACCGTATGTCAGGAAGCTAATTGCCCAAATATTACCGAATGTTGGAGTAAAAGACATGCAACATTTATGATTATGGGAGATACCTGTACAAGAGCATGTTCTTTTTGTGATGTAAAAACTGGTAAACCAGAAAAACTCGATCCTTTTGAGCCATATAAAATTTCAAATGCAGTAAAAAAATTAAATTTAAAACACGTAGTCATCACTTCAGTAGATAGAGATGATCTTCCAGATGGTGGTTCAGGTCACTTTTTTGAAGTAATAAATGTTACAAGAATAAAAAATCCTAAAACTTCTATTGAAGTTTTGGTGCCAGATTTCTTGAGAAAAGGTGATGCTTATAAAAAAGTTCTAGAAGCAGATTTAGATGTTTTTAATCATAACATTGAAACCGTACCACGTCTTTATTTAAAAGTTAGACCTGGAGCAAGATATTTTGGATCCTTAGAACTTTTAAAAAATGTAAAATTTAATAATAAAAAAATATTTACTAAATCTGGATTAATGGTCGGTCTAGGTGAAAATAAAGATGAATTAGTTCAAGTGATGGATGACTTAAGATCTGCTGATGTAGATTTCATTACTATAGGTCAATATTTACAACCGTCACCAAAACATCATCCATTAGTAAAATATTACCATCCAGATGAATTTAAAGATTTAGAAAATATTGCTAAATCAAAAGGTTTTTTATTAGTATCATCATCGCCACTTACAAGATCGTCTTACCATGCAGACGAAGATTTTGCTAAACTCCAACAAAATAGATTAAAAAATAATTAATGCCTAAAGCCTCAGTAACAAGGCACATAGAACGAGAAAAACAAAAGTTAATAGATTTTGTTTTGGACATTGAAAAATATCCTGAATTCATTCCTTATTGCATAGACTCAAAAGTTTACGAAAAAGAAGATAACGATGAAGAAATAGCAATTATTGCAGACCTAACAATTGGCAGAAAACCTTTTGTAGATACTTACAAAAGTGATGTACGTTATAATAAAAAAAATGATTCAATACATGTGACTAATATTGACGGACCTTTAAAACATCTCGAAAACAACTGGAAATTTGTACAAAAAGAAAATTACACAGAAGTTCAATTTGATGTTGATTTTGAGATTAAAAATAAGTTTTTAAATTTAATTATGGAAAAATCTTTTCAATTTGGTTTAAACAAAATAGCAGATGCTTTTCAAAAAAAGGCTGAAAATCTTTAGCTTAAACAAAATAAATTGTTAAATTTATTAAAAATTTTTTATATTTTTTTTATTATATTTCATATATTGAATTATTTGAAATTATGAGATTTTTAAAAAAATTATTAATATTTTTATTTTTCTCTAATATTTTATTTCAAAATAATGTTCTTGGCTCATGGGGAAAAGGTGAGCTTAAACTCTCTAAAAATACTATGCAGCATCTTATGATGTATATGTATGGAGCAGGTAATCCTACGTATGATGATGATAAATCGAAACATAAGCCAACTATTTTTGTAGTTTCTGAAGATGGAAATTGGTCATATTACCAATATTGTCCATACACAAATTGCATGGATGCAGATATTCCCAGGGCAAGAAAAAAATGTGAAAAAAATTCTAATGGCTCACCCTGTTATGTTATGGCATTAAAAAGAAGAATTGTTTGGAAAAATGGTAATAAAAAAATTAAAATTAAAAAATCAATGCTCAAAGATCCAATATCAGTTGCACAAGCTATTAAAGATGGGGGCTTTTATGATGGTGATATATACAAACTAGCAGGCATAAATTACGAAACAGGTCAAAACACCGATAAAAAAATTACAGGACAAATAGATGAGTATGATTATCCATTGTTAATTTCAGGATTATCAAAAGAGCATAAGCAGTCATGGAGAGATTATGTTGAAGGTGGAAACGAAACCTATAAAGCATGGGTAATGGCCAAAAGATTAGACGGAGATATGTCATGGGGTTTTGAAGCTAATGAAATATCATGGGAGGATGTAACAAAAAAAGCTTTAGATAGATGTGATAAATACATTAAAAATCAACCAAACAAATACCCAAATAATTCTATATGTGTTTTGTATTACAAAGGGACCACCCCAACAAATGATAGTGAAAAAATATCAGTAGCTAATACCTATTATGGAAACAAAAAATCAGAAATATTTTTTAATTCTAATTTATATTTATTAAATAATAAAAGTTTTAAAACAAATTCAAACAATTTATCATCAGCTAATGATATTGTATCACAATTAAAAAATTTGAAAGAACTTTTGGACTCTGGAGCTATTACACAGGATGAATTTGAAAAATTGAAAAAGAAGATATTAAATTAAAGAATTTAAAATATCCAAAGTTCTTTTGACAGTAACTTTTTGGATAGTTTTTCTACTTTTTTGTTTGAATATATTTTTAGTAATTAAAAGTTTATTATTTTTTTTCACACCTATATAAACTAATCCAACTGGTTTAGTTTTAGTTCCACCATTCGGGCCTGCAATACCAGTAACCGAAACATTAATTTGAGCTTTTGAGATTTTTGCTAAATTTTTAACCATAGCCTCACAACATTGAGGGCTAACAGCGCCATATTTTTGAATAATTCTTTTATTTACTTTTAAAATACTTATTTTTGCTTGATTTGAATAGGTAACAAGACCTAAACCAAAAACTTTTGATGCTCCACTGATAGATGTAATTTTTGAAGCAAGCATTCCACCAGTGCAAGACTCTGCAAAAGATATCTTAAACTTTTTTTTATTTAGTTTTTTTACTATAGAATTCATCAAATAAAGTAACTACTTAAAACCATAAAACAAATTAATGATAAAATAACATACAATCCAGCACATATATCATCCATTATTACCCCAAAACTATTTTTAAAATTTTTATCAAAAAAACTAACAGGAAATGGTTTTACGACGTCAAAAAATCTAAATAATACAAAACAAATACAATAAAATATTAGTGCCTCATCTGAAGATTTTTCGGTACCATGAGAAATTTCATAAGCAAAGATTGGAATAGATTGACCAATTAATTCATCAATTACTATTTCTCCAGGATCTTTATTTTCATTATCTTTTATGTAACTTGAAACAGCTGGAAAAGAATAAATAAAAATTATAACTAAGCCTATTAGGACAAAATTCGAAGATACATTTAATATATGAAAAATTACATAAAGTATAATGACTGTTGCTAATGATCCAATAGTTCCTGGAATAAATTTAATTTTGCCCAAGCCCAACATTGTAACAAATAAGGAATTGAATATTTTAGTCATGTTTTGTTAATGATATAATTGCATCACATGCAATTGCTTTTTCCTTTCCTATTAAACCTAATTTTTCAACAGTTTTACCTTTCAGGTTTATTAGTGAACTGTCTATTTTAAGTAAATGAGATAAGGATTTTATTATTTTATCTCTATACTTTGAGACCTTAGGTTGTTCACATATTAAATTTATATCAAGATTATTGATATAAAATTGATTTTTATTAACCATCTCAACTATTGGCTTTAACATTTTTGGAGATCTTATATTTTTAAATTTTTTCTTATTATCTGGGAAAAATGTTCCTATATCTTTTTTTCCCATGGCACCCAATAGAGCATCGATAACTGAATGGATTATAACATCTCCATCTGAGTGTCCTTTTAAACCAGAGTGAAAAGGTATTTTTACCCCACCTAAATACAGAATTTTTCTCTTAACTAATCGATGAATATCAAAACCAATTCCAAAAAACATTTTGTTATCCTTAATGTCATCTTTATAAGTTATCTTATTATTTGTATTTTCACCTTTAATTAATTTAATTTTCAAATTATTATTGATAAACAAAGTTGCTTCATCCTGAATTTTAATTTTTTGATTAAAAGAAACCTTACAAAGATTATAATATTTAAAACCCTGAGGTGTTTGTGTTAAAATAGAATTGTTACGATCTAAATTAAATAATTGTTTTTTTACCTTATATTTAATTGAGTCTGTTGAATTAATAGTTGGTATGACTGCATTATTATCTTTTAATAATTGAATAATATTTTTTAAAAGTTTTAATGAGAAGTTTGGTCTTGCTGCGTCATGTATTAAAACATTTTTAGGTTTAAATTTTTTGATATACTTTAAGGCTATTAATGATGAGTCTGATCTTTCTTTTCCACCTTTAATTAAAATAACATTTTTTGGAAATTTATCTTTGATTTGTTTCTTATTACTAACAACAAGGATAATTTTTCTAAAAAGTTTTGACTCTAAAGCTTTATCTACGGAGTGCTTAAAAAGAGGCTTATTTTTATAAATAATATATTGCTTAGGTTTGTTCGAATTAAATCTTTTGCTTTGTCCTGAAGCAAGTATTATAAAATAATTGTTCATATATAGAGATGATTTTTTGCTCAAATGTCAGAATTTATTAAAAAAAACATATACTTAATATTATTATTTATTATCACATTATCGATAGGTTTTTTAACCTTTTTAACATTTATCGATAAAGGATTTGTTAAATTAAATGATCAAAATTTACAATATTTATTAATACTTAATATTTTACTTTTAATTTCACTTTTTATATTTATTTTTTTCGAAATTCAAAAAGCTATTAAAAATGATATTGACCAAGATGGACTAAAATCTAATAAAAAATACATAACTTATTTTGCTTTATTTACGTTAATACCCTCAGTTTTAATTTCAATATTTTCATTATTTTTATTTTCATTCGCTCTAGAAAAATATTTTGATAAGAAGGTGACTACTGTTGTTAACAACTCCTATGAACTTGCAATAAATTATGTTGAAGAAATTAGAAATAAAATTCAATCAGATACAGTTTTAATTGCATTTGATACTAATAAAAGTAAGAAATTTTTAAATGATAATGTTAAAGAATATAAAAGATTTTTAAATACTCAAAAAATAATAAGAAATGTAGATGAAATTCATATTATAGATATGAATAAGAAACTATTATTTACAACTATTGATAATAGTCAATTTTTTGTTCCACCATTAGATGAAGCTTTAAATTTAGTATTAGAAGACGACAGACCTTTAAAAATTATTAATGCACCAGAAAATATGTCTGCAGCTATCATGAGATTACAAAATTTTGAAAACAGATTTCTTTATGTTGTAAAATATTTAGATAAAAACATTTCAAGATATTTAACTGAGTCTCAAGAAGCTATTAATTTTTATTACACTGTTGAGGAAAAAAGTACTGGTATTAAAATATCTTTTGCAATTATTTATATAATTATAGTAAGTGTATTATTATTTTTATCTATATCTATAGCTATAAGGTTTTCTTCAAGATTTTTTCGGTCAATCAATAATTTAATTTATGCATCTATTTCTATTGGTAAGGGAGACTTTGACACAAAAGTTCCAGAAGTTAAAACTGATAAAGATTTAGAAACCTTAAATAAAAATTTCAATCTTATGATTGAAAGACTTAAAAACCAGCAAGAAAAATTAATTATTAATGAGAGACACGAAGCATGGGGCAGCTTAGCAAGAAAATTAGCTCATGAAATTAAAAATCCTTTAACTCCAATTCAACTAACTATAGATAGGCTTAAAGATAAATATTCAAGTTTATTGGAAGATAAAGATTCTGAAAATTTTAAAGAAAATTTAAAAATAATTAATAATCAAATTAAACAAATTGGTAATCTCGTTAATGAATTTTCTGATTTTGCACGGATGCCAAAACCAATAATGAGAGATAATGATTTAGTAAGTTTGATGAAAGAAAATATAAAATTAGTAAATGAAATTGATAAATCTATACAAATAGAATTTTCAAAAAATTTAGAAACAATTGTACTTAATAGTGATAAAGAGCAGATCAGCAGAGTATTCTTTAACTTAATTAAGAACTCTGTAGAAAGTATTCAGCAAAAGGCAGAAAATGGCAGTAAATTCAATAAAAAGATTACTATTGAACTATCTGAAATTGATGACCACATCTATCTAGTCATTGTCGATAGCGGAATTGGATTTGAAAAATTGTCTTCAAATATAAAAGATATTTTAAATCCATATTTCACAACAAAAAAAAATGGTACGGGTTTAGGACTTTCTATTGTGAATAAAATTATAAGTGACCATAATGGTAAAATAGATTTTGTGTCTATAAGTAGTGGAGCTAAAATAAAAATTGATTTTATAAAATAGTATGAGTGCAGAAATTTTAATTGTAGACGATAATAGTGATATAAGAAATATAATTAACGAGCTTATATTAGATGCAGGATATAAAACTCGATTAGCAGCTAATTACAACCAAGCTCTATCAGAGATAGATAAAAAATTACCTGATGTTGCAATATTAGATGTCAAGTTAGATAAAGGTGATAATGATGGTATAGAACTTCTTTCACATATTAAAACCAAAAATAAAGATGTTCCTGTTATAATAATCTCTGGTCATGCTAATATTGAGATGGCTGTAAAATCACTACATTATGGGGCTTTTGAATTTATAGAAAAACCGTTTGATCAGGAAAGATTATTAAACTTTGTAAAAAGAGCTGTTGAAAACTATAATCTTAAAAAAGAAAATAAAGAATATGAGAGTAAATTATTTTCTTCATATGATCTTATTGGAAACAGTAAAAATATTTTAAATATTAAAGATCAAATAAAAAAAATTGCAATTACTGAAAGCAGAGTTTTTATTAAAGGTCCTTCTGGATCAGGGAAAGAGTTAATTGCTCGAAAAATTCATAAAAATTCTAAGAGAAATAAAAAACCTTTTATAATTTTAAATGGTGCTTTGTTGGACTCTGAAAAGTATGAATTGGAATTATTTGGAGAGGAAAAAGAAAATGGTGCAATTTCATATGGAGCTTTAGAAAAAGCAAATAGTGGAACATTACTGATTGATCAAATATCAGAGATACCTTTAGATATTCAATCTAAGATACTTAGAGTTTTAATAGATCAAAAATTTAAAAGGGTTAATGGAAGTAACGATGTGACTGTTGATGTTCGACTGATGTGTTCCTCAAGTAAAGATTTAAAAAATGAGATAGAGTTAGGAAATTTTAGAGAAGATTTATTTCATCGAATAAATGTTTTTGAAATCAACATTGAACCTTTAAGTCAAAGAATTTCAGATATACCAATTTTGATTAAATATTTTTCAAAAATGATTTCAGAAAATTATAATATTAGTGAATTAGATATAGATGAAAATAATAGCTATATTTTAAATCATAATTGGAAAGGTAATGTTAGAGAGTTAAGAAATTTAATCGAAAGGATTGCAATATTGCAACCAGAAACAAAAGATAAAATCTCCAATATTATTAAAGAGTCACTAAAAAATAACAATTTTGATGATCAGATAGCCGAAAATAGCCTATCTGTGCCATTAAAAGAAGCTAGAGAAAAGTTTGAAAAAGAGTATTTAACTATCCAATTAAAAAAATTTAAAGGAAATATCTCTAAAACAGCAAATTTTGTTGGCATGGAAAGAAGCGCATTGCATCGAAAATTAAAAGGCCTAGGAATTAAAGTATTTAATTAATGAACATAATTATATGTGGAGCGGGAAGAGTAGGGTTCACTATTGCAAAACAATTAAGTGAACAAGGTCATTCGATTACCGTTGTTGATCCATCAAGTGAAGATATTCAAAAGATTGATGATGTATTAGATGTTAAGGCTATTGTTGGAAAAGCCACCTATCCAACAATTCTTGAAAAAGCTAATGCAACAGAAACAGATATGATCATCGCAGTTACAAGAAATGATGAAATAAATATGCTTATATGTCAGATAGCTTTTTCAATATTCAAAATTCCTAAAAAGATTGCAAGAATAAGATCTCAAGATTATCTAAATCCAAAATTTACAAGAGTATATAATAAAGAAAATCTTCCTATTGATGTTATCATTTCACCAGAAATTGAGATTGCAAAATCAATTCAAAGGAAACTGGAAGCACCAGGTGCATTAGATAGTGTTCCCTTTGCAGATAATAAAATTAGATTATTAGAAATTCTTATTAGAGATAGTTGTAATTTAATAAATATTAAATTAAAGGATTTAACAAAAAAGTATCCAGATCTTGACGCAAATGTAATTGGAATTATTCGAGAAGACAAGTTTTTGATTCCTAAAAAAGAAGATGATATCAAAAAAAATGATAAAATTTATGTAATTATTAATTCCTCACAAACTTCTGAAACATTAGAAGCATTTGGTCACACTGAAAAAGTATCAAAGAAAATTTTAATCGTTGGTGGAGGTAATATAGGTTTTAACTTAGCTAAAAATATTGAAGAGTCATTAGATGCAGCAAGAGTTAAAATTGTAGAAAAAGATAAGGATCGTGCTGAATTTTTAGCATCTGAATTAAATAATACTATTGTAATAAATGGAAATGGATTAGATGAGGAAGTTTTGTCAGAGGCAAATTTAGAAGAAGCAGAAACTGTTTTGGCTTTAACAAATGATGATGAGGATAACTTAATGGTCAGTGTTCTAGTTGAAAAGTTTGCAAAAGATGAAAAAGGTATTGAGGATAAAAGAACAATGGCTTTAGTTAATAAACCAAATTATTCGCTTCTCCAAAACTCTTTAAAAATAGATGATCTTATAGACCCAAGAATGAATACAGTTTCAAGTATTTTAAAACATGTACATAAAGGCACTATTGAAACCGCATATACAATCATGAATGGAGAATATGAAGTGATAGAGGCAGAAATTATTGAAACTTCTCAATTGATTAATAAAGAATTAAAAAATTCAGATTTACCAGATGAAATCAGGATTGGAGCAGTTTTAAGAGAAAGTAAAATAATTATACCAAGATCAAACTTTGTTTTTCAAAAAGATGATAAAGTCGTTTTTTTGGCAAAGAAAGAGTCAATTTCAGTAGTAGAAAATATATTTAGAATTAGTTCAATCTAATAAAATGTCGTTATTCAGAATTAAATATTTAAGTTTTTTTTTTATATTAATTTCAATATTTTCTTTTTTTAATATAATTTATTCTTATTATTTTAATTTATACTTGAATTTAAATACATATTATTCAAGTTTTATATTATCTGGCTTAATAGGAATCGTTTTTTATTTTTTGGAAACAAATGAAAAAAAACCATCTATATTTGAAAAAATTCTAACAGTGCTATTAGGATATATTTTAATCCCAATTGTTTTAAGTATTCCATTTTTTTTTAGTATCTATAATTTAACGTTTTTAGACTCACTCTTTGAAGCTGTATCTGGTTTTACATCTACGGGTTTCACAATTTTTGAAAATATAAAGCATTTAGATCAAGGCCTAATCTTATGGAGATCTTCAATTCAATGGATTGGTGGATTATATTTTTTATTTTCTATTATTTTTTTAATAGATATCTATGACAAAAGTTTAAAAAAATCACTTACGAATTTTTTATCATTTAGTAGTTCAGAGATTTTTAAACAAACAATAAAAATTTTTTTACTTTACTCAAGTCTAACAATTTTTATTTTTATAGTTTTAAATATTTTTGGAATAAGATCCTTTAATTCACTTAATTTAGCTATGACGGTTATTTCGTCTGGAGGGTTTTTACCAGATAATGATTTATCTACCATACTAATTAACAATACTCAAATAATAGTATTTTCACTTTTAATGCTTATTTCTTTTTTTA
>CABXYF010000012.1 GCA_902516435.1 uncultured Pelagibacteraceae bacterium
TCGAACAATGGGATTAAAACAAAATTTCTTTTATGGAGTCTTTGATGAGGTAAATAAAGCTTGTTTTTAATTCTGATGTTCATACCATTATAATCAATTATATCAATATCACATACACGAGGTGAATTTTTAAAAGAATTTTTTCTACCTAAATTAATCTCAATTTGTTTACATATCTTAAGTAAATTTAATGGATTAAGGATGCATTCAACTTTTAAAATTATATTTAAATATTTTGGATATTTAGAATTAGGCCATGATGGTGTTTCATAATATTTTGAAACCAAAATAAACTTTATTTTATTTTGATGTAAAAAAAATTTAGCCTTTTCAATATTTTTTTTTCGATTACCAAGATTCGATCCAATAGCTAAAAAGACTATTTTAGCTTGATTTTCTAATATATCTTGATTTTTCACGATTCCAGTCTCTATTTTTTTTAGTTATTCTTTTATCATGTTGTTTTTTTCCTTTAGCAACAGCAATTTCAATTTTGGCTTTACCCTTTTTAAAATACATTTTGGTAGGTACAATAGTTAATCCCTCTCTTTGAATTTTACCTATAAGTTTGTTTATCTCTTTTTTATTTAATAAAAGTTTTCTCTCATCTGTTGGATTATGATTAGAATAACTTGCCTGCTTGTATAAAGAAATGTGTGAATTTATTAGAACTAATTCTCCTTTTTTTTCAACAGCATAAGCATCTGCTATATTAATTTTTCCGTCCCTTACAGATTTAATTTCAGATCCTTTTAAAACAATACCTGCCTCTAAAATATCTTCAAAATAATAATTAAAACTTGCTTTTCTATTTAAACAAATAATCTTTAAACCAGGATTGGTTTTTTTGTTCATTAAATAAGCTTTGCAGATTCCAATGCTTTTTTAACTATTATTTTAGTTTCATCAGTAATTTTTACTAGTGGTAATCTAACATTGTCATTACATAAATTCATTAACTTTGCTGCATATTTTACTGGGCTAGGATTGCTCTCAACAAACATCGCCGAATGAACTGGTTGTAAAATTTTATCTAATTCTTTTGCTTGAGAAAGTTCTTTTTCTTCTTGAGATTTAGATTTGATTTGAAATTCTGAGCAAAGTTTTGGTGCAATATTTGCCGTAACACTAATTGTGCCTACCCCACCCCTCTGATTAAATTCAAAAGCATTATCATCATTACCTGTTAATTGGATAAACTCTTTTCCCATTTTATCTAGTTGTTGATTAACTCTTTCTAAATTTCCTGTTGCATCTTTTACTCCAACGATATTTTTTAATTCGTAAAGCCTTGCCATTGTATCAACTGACATATCAATGACAGATCTACTAGGTATATTATAAATTAATATTGGTATGCCGCATTTATCATTAATAGCTTTGTAATGTTGATATAAGCCCTCCTGAGTAGGTTTATTATAATATGGTGTTACAACTAAGGCTGCATTCGCTCCTGCTTTTTCAGCATGTGTAGTTAAGGAAATAGCTTCCTCTGTAGAGTTTGATCCTGTTCCAGCAATAACAGGCACTTTACCGTTACTCTCCTTAATACATAGCTCAATTACTCGTTGGTGTTCTTTATGACTAAGTGTGGGAGACTCTCCAGTGGTACCAGCGGGTACTAGACCTGATGTGCCATTATTGATATGAAAATGAATTAATTTTATGTACGCCTCTTCATCTAAACCATTGTTTTTAAATGGTGTAATTAAAGCAACATTTGATCCTTTAAACATAAATACTTATAACATAGTTTACAGATTCATATACTAAAAGATTATGTGGAAAAAAATATTATTAATACTTGGAATGATTGTATTTAATTCTATTAATTTAACCAATCTTTATGCTGATAACTTACAAATCTTACCTTTAAAAAAACCATCCCTATCATCTGAAGAAATTATTAAGAAGATATCTAAGAATATAATTCTGCCTATTAAAAAACCATCAAAAATTAAAAAGATTGTTGTTGAGAAAATTGAAGAAAAAAAACTAAGTTTCAAAATACCAAAAAAAAAACCAATTATTGCAGGAATATCAGTTTCCAAAGACATCAAAATTTCAAAATACTATAGCAAAAAAGATTTTGGATTGGCTAAAAAGGCAATATCTGAAATGCAAAAAAGTAAATGGACTTCAGCTTTAAATATCTCAAAGAAAGCAAAAGATAAATCTATATATAATTTTATTCAATGGAGGCATCTACTGACAACTGGAAATCAAGCCTCTTTCTATGATTATAAGGTTTTTATAGATAGTAACCCTGAATATCCAAGAATTGATAGATTAAAATATTTAGCAGAGCATAAATTATCTATAGCTAATGTTTCTCCAAAAAAAATTATTAATTGGTTTGGAAATAATGAGCCACTTAGCGGATTTGGTAAAATGATATTAGGTGAAAGCCACTTATTAATTGGTGATAAAGCTAAAGGTACAAAGTTAATTAAAGAGGGCTGGATTACTGCAAAATTATCTAAAAATAATTTAAAGTTTTTTAGAAAGAAATTTAAAAAAAGTCTAAATGCTGATGATTATATTAAAAGAGCAGACTACCTTGCATGGAATGGAAAGCATTGGGATCTTAAAAGACTAACTAGATATTTGCCCAAAGATTACGAACTCTTATATACCGCGAGACAAATATTAATAAGTAAAGGATATGGGGTTGATCAGGCAATTAAAAATGTTCCACAAAAATTAAAAAATGATGCAGGTCTTAATTATGACCGTTTAAAGTGGAGAAGAAAGAAAGGTCGAGTAGACTCTTCAACAGAAATTCTACTAAAAATTAGAAATGATAAAGATTATTTAGTAATGCCAGAAAAATGGTGGAAGGAAAGAGAAATAATATCACGAGCTCTTATTTACAAAAAAAAATACGAAATTGCTTACAAAATATCAAGTGATCACGGTATGACTGAAGGGTCAGACTATGCAGCAGCTGAATGGATGAGTGGATGGATAGCATTAAGTTTTTTAAATGATCCTTTAACGGCAAAAAATCATTTTAAAAATTTTTATGATAACGTTAGCTATCCAATAAGTACCTCAAGAGGAGCTTATTGGCTTGGCAGTGCTTATGAGAAACTTGGAGATAAAGAAAAATCTAATAAATGGTATTTAGAGGCATCTAAATATTTAACCACTTATTATGGTCAATTAGCTTTTTTAAAGATCAATCCAAATGGAAAATTTGAACTTAATAAAGACATGGAAGTTGATAAAAAATATCGACTTATTTTTTTTAATAAAGAATTAGTAAAAATTATTTATCTTTTAGATGAGCTTAAAAAGGATAAATATACTAAATTTATTCTTAGACATTTAGCTAATGATGATATCTCTAAAGGTAGTGAATTATTAGCAGCTGAACTAGCAACAAATATAAATAGATACGACTTTGCAATACAAGTTTCTAAAATAGCATCTTATCAAAAAAGATTTCATAATAAATTCAACTACCCAATTATAAGCACACCAAAAAAAATTAATGGTAGAAAAATTCCAGAAAGTGCTTTAATTTTATCTATTATAAGACAAGAAAGTGAATTTGATTTAGCGGCTAATAGTCATGCAGGTGCAAAAGGATTAATGCAATTAATGCCGTACACTGCTAAATTAGTTTCTAAACAAGCCAAGCTCCCTTACTCAAAATCAAGATTAACTACTGATCCTGAGTATAATATTAATCTAGGTTCGCATTATATTGCGGGACTTATCTTGCAATATGATGGCGCATACCCTTTTGCTGTAGCTGCTTATAATGCGGGACCAAACAGAGTAAAGTATTGGAAAAAAATTAATAAAAATCCACAAAAGAAACAAATTAATTATGTTGATTGGGTTGAGTTAATAAAATTCAGGGAAACACGTAACTATGTTCAGCGTGTCATGGAGAATTATAATGTCTACAGGTACATATTAGAACAAAGACCTATTGCAATGAGAGATTTCTTTAACGATCGTCCTCTATTTTGATGGCGGAAGAGGAGGGATTCGAACCCTCGGTACAAGTTTCCTCGCACGGTCATTTAGCAAACGACTGGTTTCAGCCTCTCACCCACTCTTCCATATGACATTGTGTAATAAGCGATTGTATTGAAAATTCAATGTTTATAAAGTAATTATTCAGTTATTATGAAAAATAAGTACTCTATATTTTCGTTGTTTAAAAATGCTTTGTCATATCATGAAAACTGGCAAAGAGCATGGAAAGATCCAATACCTAAAAAAGAATATGATGCGGTCATTGTTGGTGGTGGTGGTCATGGTTTAGCAACTGCTTATTATCTAGCAAAAAAACATAACATTCATAACATTGCTGTTGTAGAAAAAGGTTGGATTGGTGGTGGAAACACTGGTCGTAATACAACAATTATTAGATCTAATTATTTATGGGATGCAAGTGCAGGATTATATGATCACGCACTAAAAATCTGGGAAGGTTTGTCACAAGAACTTAATTACAATGTAATGTTTAGTCAAAGAGGTGTAATGAATCTTGCTCACAATTTACAAGATGTGAGGGATTTAAAAAGAAGAACGCACGCTAACAGACTAAATGGGATTGATGCCGTTTACTTAAACACTGAAGAGGTAAAAAAATTTTGCCCAATTATTAATACGTCACAAGATATAAGATATCCAGTTTTAGGTGGTACTTTACAAAAAAGAGCTGGCACAGCAAGACATGATGCAGTTGCATGGGGATATGCAAGAGGAGCAGATGAAATGGGAGTTGATATTATTCAAAATTGTGAAGTTAAAGGTATTAAAAGAAATGGTGATACAGTTGAAGGTATAGAAACAACAAGAGGATTTATTAAAACTAAAAAAATTGGTGTAGTAGCAGCAGGACATTCAAGTGTAATCGCTAATATGGCTGGCTTAAAACTACCACTAGAAAGTAAACCATTACAAGCATTAGTTTCAGAACCTGTTAAACCTATTATTGATACAGTAGTTATGTCAAATGCTGTTCATGCATATGTTAGTCAATCAGACAAAGGTGAGTTAGTTATAGGTGCTGGTACGGATGATTATATTTCCTATTCTCAAAAAGGGAGTCATCAAATTGTAGAAGGAACTTTGAATGCTATTTTAGAATTATATCCAATTTTTAGTCGTATGAGAATGCTTAGACAATGGGGTGGCATTGTTGATATATGTCCTGATGCAAGTCCTATTCTTAGCAAAACATCTATTAAAGGATTATATTTTAATTGCGGTTGGGGTACAGGCGGATTTAAAGCAACACCTGGTTCTGGAGATTTGTTTGCTCATACTATTGCTAATGATGAGCCCCATAAACTGAATGCCGCATTTAATTTAAATAGATTTGTAAGTGGTGACCTTGTAGATGAACATGGTGCTGCTGCAGTTGCTCATTAATGTTTTTAATTAATTGTCCCTATTGTGGAGAAAGAGATCAGCAAGAATTTAAGGCTGGTGGAGAAGCTCATATTGAAAGACCTAAACAACCAACTGAATTAAGTGACGATGAATGGGCTGAATATTTATTTATGAGAAAGAATATTAAAGGTGTTCAGTTTGAAAGATGGAATCATGCACATGGTTGCCGTAAATGGTTTAATATGGTTAGAGATACATCTAATGATCAAATAAAAGCAATTTATAAAATGGGTGAAAAACCACCTTCACAATAATATGAGCCAAAATTTAAGAGTAAAATCAAGTGAATTTATAGATGAGACTCATAGGATTTCTTTTAAGTTTGATGGAAAGACTTACTATGGTTTTAAAGGAGATACTTTAGCTTCTGCTTTAATAGCAAATAATGTTCATTTAGTTGGTAGAAGTTTTAAATATCATCGACCAAGAGGCATTATGACATCAGGTTCTGAGGAACCCAATGCAATAGTTCAAATAAATCCTAATTCAAATATTACTGAACCAAATGCAAGAGCAACAGAAATAGAAATTTATGAGGGTTTAGAAGCATCTAGTCAAAATTGTTGGCCTAGTGTTAATTTTGATATAGGTGGAATAAACAACTTTCTAGCTCCCCTCTTGCCTGCAGGCTTTTATTATAAAACTTTTATGTGGCCTAAGAGTTTTTGGGAAAAGTATGAATTCTTTATTAGATATTCTGCAGGTTTAGGTAAATCTCCAACTAATAGAGACCCTGATATATATGACCATAGAAATATTCATTGTGATGTATTGGTTGTTGGTGCTGGTATATCTGGAATATTAGCAGCAAAAAATGCAGCCAAAAATAATTTCAAAACATTACTTTTAGAGGAAAAAAATGAACTTGGTGGATCAACAATTTTTGAAACAAATGAAGAGAATAAAATTAATAACAAGTTAGCTTCGGAATGGTTAAAAAAAGAAATTAGTGAGCTTAAGAATATTAAAAATCTTGAGATAAAAACTAGAACTAGTGTTGCTGCGTATCATCAATATAATTATCTACTTGCTAGAGAAAATTTAACTGATCATTTAGAGAAAAAAGATAAAAAAGATAAAATTAGACAAAGACTTCTTAAAATAAGAGCTAAAAAAGTGATTTTGGCTACTGGCGCTCTGGAAAGACCATTAATATTTAATAATAATGATAGACCTGGAATTATTCTCTCCTCAGCTATAAAAAAATATAATAATTTTTATGGTGTTGCATGTGGAACTAAAACTATTTTTTTTACAAATAATGATAGTGCTTATGAAAGTGCTTTAGCATTACACAATAAGGGACTTAATGTTAAAGCTATTATTGATATAAGAGAAAATTCCAATAGTAGAATAATAAAAAAAATTAATGACGCTGGTATAAAAATATACTGGTCACACTCAATTGTTGATACTACTGGGTACAAAAGATTAAGTAGTGTATCTATAATGAAACTATCAAATGATGGAACATCAGTTACTGGAAGTAAAATTTCAATTTCCTGTGATTGCTTAGGTATTGCTGGTGGTTGGACGCCTGCAGTACATCTATATACACAATCTGGAAACAAGCTAACTTTTGATGAAGAACGAAAAATTTTTATCCCTAAAACTAACACAGCAGAACAAATAAGTGTTGGGTCTTGTGCTGGTGATTTTGAGCTTGATGAAATAATTAAAAATTTAAATTATAAATTAAAAATTTTTTTAAATATTAATAATTCTGATTTTGAGGATATTGCTATAGAAAATGATCATGATACATCGAAAAGAAATATTTGGCTTTTACCATCTGACAAGCCTATTGGAAAAACTAAACCATTTGTTGATTATCAAAATGATGCCACAGCAAAAGATATAAAATTAGCACTCAGAGAGGGTTTTAGATCAATCGAGCATGTTAAAAGGTATACGACAACTGGAATGGGTACAGATCAAGGTAAACTTGGAAACATGCATGCTTTAGGAATTATTGCCGATACAGCAGGTGTAAAAATGGGTGAATTAGGAACAACTACTTTTAGACCACCCTACACTCCTTTAACATTTGGTACTATTGTCGGAAGAAATGTTGGAGAGTTTTTTGATACTTTCAGAAGAACTCCAATGAATGATTGGCATGTTAAAAATAAAGCAAAATTTGAAAATGTTGGCCAGTGGAAAAGAGCTTGGTATTACCCAATCAATGGAGAAACTATGCATCAAGCGGTGCAAAGAGAGAGTAAAGCTGCAAGACAAAGTGCTGGAATATTAGATGCTTCAACTTTAGGTAAAATTGATATTCAGGGAAGTGATGCAACAGAATTTTTAAATAGAGTTTATACTAACGCATGGTCAAAACTTGCTATAGGTAAATGTCGATATGGATTAATGCTTAATGAAGACGGCATGGTTTACGATGATGGTGTTACGACAAGATTGGGTGAAAATCATTACATAATGACTACTACAACAGGTGGAGCAGCAAATGTTTTGGGTAAACTTGAAGATTATCTTCAAACTGAATGGCCAGAATTAGATGTGTATTTAACATCTGTTACAGATCATTTTGCAACAGCTAGTTTGTGTGGACCTAATAGTAAAAAAATTTTAAATAAAATTATTCCTGAGTTGAATTTATCAGATGATAATTTTCCACACATGTCATTTAAAGAGGTATTGATTGATAAAATCAAATGCAGAGTAATGAGAATAAGTTTTACAGGAGAGCTGAGTTACGAAATTAATACGCCAGCAAGTTATGGAGAGGCTGTATGGCAAAAATGTATAGAGGCTGGAAAAGAATTTGATATTACTCCATATGGAACAGAGACAATGCATTTATTAAGAGCAGAAAAAGGTTTTATAATTGTGGGCCAAGATACTGATGGAACAATGACACCTATTGATCTTCAAATGGACTGGATTGTAAGTAAGAAAAAATACGACTTTATTGGAAAAAGATCGCTTTATAGATCTGACACAATGAAAGAAAATAGAAAACAACTAGTAGGTTTATTGACTGAAGATCCAAATATTGTTTTAGAAGAAGGTGCTCAAATTGTTTCTGAATTAAATCAAAAACCAGTTGAAATGCTCGGTCATGTAACATCAAGTTATTTCAGCCCAAATCTTAATAAATCAATTGCATTAGCAGTTGTTAAAGATGGAAAAAATATGAAAGGTAAAAAACTTTTCATTCCAATGGAAAATAAAAATATTAGCGTCACAGTTTCAAATACTATTTTTTATGATGAAGAAAATAAGAGGATAAATGTTTAATTATAAAACAGCAACAAATGATGAAATTAATTACAATGGTATCGTTGTGAAAGAAATTTCACCTACAATGAAATTAAATTTAAGAGGTAAAAAAAGAGAATTCTTTACAAATATTGGTAAAAATTTAAATCTTCTTCTTCCAACAGAAGCTAATACCTCAACAATCAGTGATAAATTAACAGCTATTTGGCTTAGTCCAGATGAATGGATGATAGTAACTAACGATGCGATAAAAAAAGATACAAATGAATATCAGTTAAATGAAATACTTTTTAATAATATATCTAAAAATAATTTAGGTGCTGTAATTGATGTGACTGATCAATTTGTTCAATTAGAAATTAAAGGAAAAAATATATACGAAATATTTTCATCAGGAAGTCCGTATAATTTTAATGAATTCAAAAATAAAAAAGGTTCATCTGTGCAAACTATTCTTAATCATATAGATGTTATAGCTCACAATAAAGGAGATCAAATTGTTAATTTATTTGTTAGAAGGTCTTTTGCTGAACATCTTTGGGCCTGGATTGAAGATAGTGCTTCTAGACTATAAAATTAGTTTTTTCTTCTAAAATTCCAAGGCATTTCAAACTTACCCTGCCAAATACCAAGTTTATTATTCTTTGCATTTATTTCATCTGAAATATATTTTTTAGAATATTTTCTATAAGCAACTGCATAACCATGTGATACTAACCAAGAATTAAGATTTTCGTTTCTTTTATAACATTCTCCAATAAACCTATTATATCTATCAACATCTTTTATCTTACACTTTATAATTTGATTATTTATTTTTTTTGTTAACATATTGGTAGAAACATGTCCGCATAAATAGTTCTTATTAAAAAAAAAGTTACCAATTTTTAGGTAAGACTTTTTACATGTTTGTTTTTTTTCTGGAGCATCTATTCCATACAACCTAATTTTTTTAGAATTTATTTTAATTGTATCTCCATCTATAATTTTCGCGTAACCTCTAATCTCTTTAACTTGTTCTGATTTAACATCATTGTAAGTAAATAAGAACACAATGAAGCAAATTAAAATCATTATTAAAACTTTTTTTTTTGTAAAAAACATTTTTAAATAATTTTAATTAATCTAAACATTCACTAATTTATTTTTTATATAATATTTAACATATATGAATAAGATAATTGATATAGACCATTGAAAAATAGCCCAAATATAAAAAAATGTTTTAAAATCTGCATTAATATATCTAGCAATATAAAATGATAAAATTGGTACTATAACATTTCTTGCAAGATTATTTACCATTGCTTTTTCTGATTTTTTTAAAGCCATAAAAAAACCATTAGATAAAAAGAAAATTGGATAAGCTGGTAAAATGAAAGCTGATATTTTCAAATACATTGAACCAAAAGCAATTACTTCAGAATTAGAAGAGAAAAATCTAGGTACAAAATCAGAAGTTAAATATATAAGTCCTCCTGCAAATAACATCAGATATAAGCCATATTTTACTGATGTAAAATAAGATTGTTCAACTCGTTTGTAATGTTTTGCTCCAATATTTTGAGAAATTATAGATATAATTGCTGTATTAATGCCTAATATAGGAAGTAGTACAACCTGTTCAATTCTAGTAGCTGATCCATAACCAGCAACAGCATATTCACTTGAAAATCCAACGTAAGTAAAAACAACAGCAGCGGCAACAGAGTAGCCTAAAATAGCAATAGTTATTGGCATAGATTGAAAGAAAATATTACTGAGGAAAAAAAATTTTACTTTAAAATAATTAAAAGTAATTTTCTTTATCCTTTCATTTATTAATATTTTTCTAAGTACAATTAAAAGGGAAACAAATTGAGCAATTAGAGTTGCAACACCAATTCCAGTAATACCTAATGCTGGTATAAATAAAAAACCAAAAATTAAAATAGGATTTAATACTGTATTTAAAAAAAATGATAAAATAAGAGCATTTCTATAAGTTACCGTATCCCCTTCAGCATGTAAAAAAGAATTTAACGCTACAACTAAAATAAATAAAATTGTACCTAGGAAAATTACATTTATATATTTTAGTCCAAGACTAGTTACTTCTTTAGTGGAATTCATTAATAAAAATACTTTTTCACTAAAAGTAAAACCAAGTATTGATACGATGAGCGAAATAATTACTGCATAGAAAATTACGTTTACAAAATAACTTAAAACATTTTTTTCATTTTTCTCTCCTATACTACTACCAATCAAAGATGTACCAGCTACTGTTACACCAATAGATGTTGCAATTATTATAAAGAATATAGGAAATGACTTAGTTAAAGCTGAAAGGGCTTCTGGAGATATTTTTCCAGCATAAAAAGTATCAACTATTGTATAAAGTGTTTGAAAAAGTGTACCTATACTTGCAGGTATAGCAAGCTTTCTAACTAATGTTGAAATTTCATCTTTTAATAAATTCATCTAGTATATTAAGTGTTATTAATATTCTTTTTGGAAGATATGTCTTTTTCCGACTTTTTTAGCAAGATTAATTTGCTTTTGTCTCATTCTAAATCTTGTTTTTTGTTGATCTGTTAATTTATCGTGACAATTTGGACATGAAACACCCTCTTCATATTTTTCTGAATTTTTATTTTTTGATGAAATTGGCTTTCTACAACCACTACAAATAGAATATGATCCTGACTTGAGACCATGTTTTAAACTAACTCTGTTATCAAAAACAAAACATTCACCTTTCCATAAGCTTTTTCTTTGATCTGTTTTTTTTAAATAATTTAAAATTCCACCTTTTAATTGATAAACATTACTAAAACCTTTTTTTTCTAAATAAACGGAGGCTTTCTCACATCTAATACCACCAGTACAAAACATTGCTATAGGCTGGTTTTTTTTTAGTTTTCTAAGATATTTTGGAAAATCCCTAAAATTATCAACTCTCGGGTTCACAGAACCTTTAAATGTACCAACATCATATTCAAAAGGTTTTCTCACATCAATAACAATTGTTTTTTTATCTTTAATTAGTTTATTCCATTTGTTTGGCTCAACATGACTATCTTTCTTTTGGATCATTTTATTGAGTTTTAGGTTCATGGGTACAACCTCACTTTTAATTTTCACTTTAGGTTTATGAAAAGGTTGAAATAAACTTTTTGTTTTATTAGTGCTATTGAAATTCTTAAATTTCAAAACCTTTTTTAATTTATCTATAGTCGTTTTAATGTCTAATCCCTTTCCAGAAATAGTACCATTTATCCCTTCTTTTGAAATAATTACTGTTCCTCGAATATTTTTTTTTATTAAAATTTCACTTATTAATTTCTTGTTTTTTTTTAAATATGGAATTTTTATGAACCTGTAGAAACCAAAAACTTCAAACATTACAATTTCCTACAAATAGTCATACCGTCGCCTAACGGGATTATAATTTTTTCAACTCTCTTATCATTAGAAACAAATTGATTAAAATTCTTAATAGTTTCAGTAATTTTATCTTCATTATTTTTTAGTGTTACTTCTCCATACCAAAGGACGTTATCAATTATAATTAAACCACTAGTTTGAAGTAAACTCAAAGATTTTTCATAATATTCTTTATAATTTCCTTTATCTGCATCTATAAATATAAGTTCAAATTTTTCTTTAATTTCTACTAAACTCTCTAAAGCTGGTTTAATCAAAGTTGTAATTTTGTGTTCCTGTTTTGCTTTCTTAAAAAAATTAATAGCTATTTTATCGGTTTGTTCATTTTTATCTAATGCAATTATCTTACCATCATCAGGTAATGCCAAAGACATAGATAAAGTACTTAAACCAGTAAATGTTCCAATTTCTAATATTTTTTTAATATTAGAAACTTTTATAATTAGATGAAGAAACTGACTTTGTGAAATTGATATTTGCATCCTTTTAATGTTACCTAATGATTCATTGTAATTAATTATTTCTTTTTGAACTGGATGAAGACTATGACCATGGTTTAAAATATAATCTTGTAGATCTTTTGTAATATTTAGATCTGAACCCATAAACTTTAAAGTTTTTTCTTCAAAATCTCATTTACTAATTGAGGATTAGCTTTCCCGCCTGATACTTTCATTACTTGGCCAACAAAAAAACCAAATAATTTGACTTTTCCCGATTTATATTCAGTAGCTTTATCTCTGTTATTATCTATGACTTTATCTATTAAAGCTTCTAATGCTTTGGGATCACTTTCTTGTTTTAATCCTTTTTCTTCAACTATTCTTTTTGGATCTTTATCTCCTTCCATCATTTGTTCAAAAACAGTTTTTGCTATTTTCCCAGAAATGGTTCCATCTTTAATTAGATTTATTAATTTTGATAAGTTGCCTGCACTTATCGGACTTTCAGTAATTTCAAGGTTCTTCTCATTTAAAGCTGCAAATAATTCACCAATTATCCAGTTTGTTGCAAGTTTCACATCTGATTTTTTAATTACATTTTCAAAATAATTTGATGTTTCAATGTCTGATACTAAAATTGTAGCTTCGTAGGGTGTTAATTTAAATTTTTCAATAAATCTTTTTTTCTTTTCATCAGGTAACTCTGGAATTTCTGATTTTAAGTTTTCAACAAAAGCATCAGAAACTTCGAGTGGTAAGAGATCAGGATCTGGAAAATATCTATAATCATGTGCATCTTCTTTTGATCTCATTGATCTTGTTTCATTTTTTTTAGTATCAAAAAGTCTAGTTTCTTGGTCAATTGATTGACCATCTTCAATTAGATCAACTTGTCTATTTGCTTCATATTCAATTGCCATTTGCATAAATTTTATTGAATTTACGTTTTTTATCTCGCATCTTGTTCCAAATTCTTTAGTTCCTTTTATTCTGACAGAAACATTTACATCAGCTCTTAATGAACCTTCTTGCATGTTTCCATCACAAGTTCCAAGATATCTCATTATTGATCTTAATTTTTTTACATAAGCATTTACTTCATCAGGTGATCTTAAATCTGGCTTGCTAACAATTTCCATTAAGGCAACACCTGATCTATTAAGATCTACAAAGGTATTTTTTGGGTCCAAATCATGTATACTTTTACCTGCGTCTTGCTCTAAGTGTAATCTTTCAATACCAACCTCTTTTTGACCATCCGGCATATCTAGTATTACTTTTCCTTCACCAACAATAGGATCTTTAAATTGCGATATTTGATATCCTTGTGGAAGATCTGCATAAAAATAATTTTTTCTATCAAAAACAGAACGTTTATTAATTTTAGCTTTCAATCCTATGCCAGTTTTTATTGCTTGTTTTACGCAAAATTCATTAATTACTGGTAGCATACCTGGAAGAGCTGCATCTACTAAGCTTACTTGAGTATTAGGTTCTGCGCCAAATTTTGTAGATGATGTTGAAAATAATTTAGATTCTGAGGTAACTTGTGCGTGAACCTCTAAGCCAATTACAACTTCATACTGATTATCTTTTCTATTGATTAGATATTCTGATTTATCTTTACTCATTTAATCCACCAATCAGTAATTTTATTTTTAAAATTTATCTTTTCTTCCATTGCATAAGCAATATTTAAAATGTTCTGTTCATCAAATGCTTTGCCAATTATTTGTAATCCTAAAGGATAGCCTTTTGAATCATGACCGGCCGGTATAGAAATTCCTGGTAAACCTGCTAAATTTACTGGCACTGTAAAAATATCATTTAAATACATAGAAACAGGATCGTTGGTTTTTTCACCAATTTTAAATGCAGAACTTGGTGTAGATGGAGTTAGTATTGCATCAACCTTCTTATAAGCTTCATCAAAATCATTTTTAATAAGCTTTCTTACTTTTTGAGCTTTAAGATAATAAGCATCATAATATCCTGAGGACAAAACATACGTACCAATCATTATTCTTCTTTGTACTTCTGCTCCAAAACCTTCAGATCTAGTTTTTTCATACATGTCTATTAGATTTTCTCCATCAGCTCTAAATCCATATTTAACACCATCATATCTTGCTAGGTTAGATGAAGCTTCGGCAGGGGCTACAATATAATAAGTAGGTAAAGCGTAATTGGTATGAGGCAGAGAAATATCTAAAATTTCTGCACCACAGTCTTTTATATATTCAATTCCCTTTTTCCAAAGATCTTCTATTTCTTTAGGCATACCATCTACTCTATATTCTTTTGGAATACCTATTTTTTTTCCTTTAATATTATTGGTTAATTCTTTGCTGTAATTGTTTCTTTTAAAATCAATAGAAGTAGAATCTTTTTCATCATAACTGCTAATAACCTCTTGTAATAAAGCACAATCTCTAACATTTTGAGACATTGGTCCAGCTTGATCTAATGAAGACGCAAATGCTACAATACCATATCTTGAACAACTTCCATAAGTTGGTTTTAAACCTACTGTCCCTGTAAAAGACGCTGGTTGTCTAATTGAACCACCTGTATCTGTACCTATAGTAATTGGTGTTAATTGTGCAGCAACAGCTGATGATGAACCGCCAGATGAACCTCCAGGTACTAAACCTTTATCAATTGGATTTTGTACACTTCCAAAAAAACTTGTTTCATTTGAAGATCCCATGGCAAACTCATCACAATTTAATTTACCAAGTAGTATTGCTCCTTCATTCCAGATATTTTTAGTGACAGTCGACTCGTATGTTGGAGTAAAGTTATTTAAAATTTTACTTCCTGCAGTAGTTTTTACATTTTTAGTACAAAATAAATCTTTAACTGCTAATGGTATACCTGGTAATTTTAAATCTAAATTAGGTTTTTGATCAAACTTTTTAGCTTTCTCTATAGCAGCTGAGAAATCTTCAGTCACGTAAACATTTAATTCTTTAGATTTTTCAGACCTTTCTATAAATGCTTTTGTCGCTTCTGTTGAAGAAATTTTTCTCTCCCTAATATTTTTGATTAATTCTGATAGAGATTGCTTTGTAATATCTGACATTATTCAATTACCTTTGGTACTACAAAATAATCCTCATTTTCTTGAGGAGAATTTTTAATTATTTGTTCTCTTAAATTTTTGCTTTTTACTTCATCCGATCTTAGCTTAAGTGTTGTTTCGGCTATAGAAGTAAGAGGTTCAACATTATCTGTCTTTAATTCATTAAGTTTTTCTATAAATTCAAAAATAGAATTTAAATCATCAGCAAGTTTTTCTGCCCTTTTTTCGTCAACAGAAATTCTTGATAATTTAGATATGTGCTTTATTGTTTTAAGATCAATACTCATATGATAATTAAATATGACGCAAACTATCACTTAAGTTATAATTATACAATATGATCACTATAGAAGAGTTAAAAAAAAAACAGTCAGAAACCAATAGATTAATTGGTTTAGATCTTGGATCAAAAAGAATTGGTGTTTCAATCTGTGATGAAAAACAATCTATAGCTACTCCATTAAAAACATTAAATAAAACTAGTGCTGATAATTTAATAAATGAGCTAAAAATTATTATTGAGGAAAATAATATAAAAGGAATAATAATAGGTTATCCTATTAATATGGATGGAACATTAGGTAGATCTGCTCAATCAGTTAAGGATGTCTCTAACAATATTGATAAAGCTTTAGATATTAACGTTTGTCTATGGGATGAAAGGCTTTCAACTGTAGGTGCTTTTAATTTATCAAGTCAATTGGATATAAATGTAACTAAAAGAGAAAAAAATATAGATCAGAATGCTGCTGCATTCATACTTCAAGGAGCAATAGATTTTTTAAATAATTAATGCTTGCCAAAGAACTCTATTATGGCTATAGAGTTAATTTTAATGGCATCCAATACAATTAAAGCTATTAAAATCTCCCAAAAACACTTGTTAGGTATTCAAGATCTCTCTGTAAATGATGTAAATATTATTCTTAACGAAGCTCAAACTTTTATTACTGTAAATCGAAGTAAAAATAAAAAAACAGACGTTTTGAGAGGTAAAACTCAAATAAATCTTTTTTTTGAACCATCAACTCGAACCCAAAGTTCATTTGAGTTAGCGGGAAAAAGATTAGGTGCTGATGTGATGTCAATGAATATAGGAAATTCAGCAATAAAAAAAGGTGAGACCTTAATTGATACAGCTATGACCTTAAATGCAATGCATCCAGATATAATTGTTATCAGACATCAAGACTCAGGAGCCTGCAACCTTCTCTCACAAAAAGTTAATTGTGTAGTATTGAATGCTGGAGATGGACGTAGAGAGCACCCTACTCAAGCATTACTTGATGCTCTAACTATAATTAACCGTAAAGATAAAATTCAAGGATTAAAGATTGCGATATGTGGAGATATTTTACACTCACGTGTAGCAAGATCAAATGTTTACTTATTAACTATGCTTGGTGCAGAAGTAAATTTAGTTGCTCCTACAAATCTAATGCCAAAAGAAATAGAAAAATTTGGAGTAAATACTTTTACTGATATGAAAAAAGGACTTAAAGATTGTGACATTGTAATGATGTTGAGATTACAAAATGAGAGAATGACAAGCTCTTTCTTATCATCGAATAGAGAATATTATGAATACTATGGTCTAACACCTGATAAGCTAGATCATGCAAAATCTGATGCTTTAATTATGCATCCGGGACCTATGAATAGAGGAATTGAAATTGATACAAGATTAGCTGATGATATTAACAAAAGTGTAATTAAAGAACAGGTAGAACTTGGGGTTGCTGTAAGAATGGCATGCTTAAAAATATTTTGTAAATAAATGAAAAAACAATACTTTATAAATGCAAATATTATTGACCCACATAACTCTTTGAATGAGAATGGTGGTCTTATAATTGACGAGTTTGGTAAAATTGAAGCTATTGGTAAAAAAGTTAATAACAATAATCTTCCATCAAGAGAAAAACCAATTGACCTTAAGGGAAAATATATTTTTCCTGGTATAGTAGACATGAGGGTATTTGTTGGTGAGCCAGGTTATGAATATAAAGAAAATTTTAGAACATTAAGTAATGCAGCTTTATCTGGTGGTGTGACCTCTGTAGTAACCATGCCAAATACAGATCCAATTATAGATAATGTTTCTATTGTTGATTTCTTAAAAAGAAGAGGGAGAGATAAATCTAAAATAAATATTTTTCCATGTGCCTCTTTAACTCAAAATATTGAAGGTACAAACATGACAGAATTTGGTCTTTTAGCTAAAAAAGGAATTATCGCATTTACAGATGGGGTTAGAACTATTCAAAATACTAGACTAATGTCTAGAATTATTAATTCTGCTAAGGATTTGGGTTGTCTAATTATGCAACATGCTGAGGATTTACATCTATCAGAAAACGGCATGATTAATTCTGGTATAATTGCTTCAAAACTTGGCCTGTCTGGAATACCAGATATTGCAGAAAGAATTATTATTGAAAGAGATCTTACATTACTAGAAAGAGTTAGATGTAGATATCATATATCGCAAATTTCTTCTGCAAAATCGGTTGATATTATTAGACAAAAGAAAAATGAAGTAAAATTTACATCAGGAGTTTCAATAAATAATTTATCTTTGAATGAAAATGATATTGGTGATTTTAAGACTTTTTTAAAATTATCCCCCCCACTTAGAAAAGAAGAAGATAGAGAGGCATTAGTTCAAGGATTGAAAGAAGGAGCAATTGATGTAATTGTTTCTGATCACAAGCCTGAAGATGAAGAGTCTAAACGATTAACATTTTCTCAAGCTGCAACCGGAGCATCTGGTATTGAAACACTGTTATCACTAAGTTTAGAACTATACCATAATGGATCAATTAAACTTGATACTATAATTCAAGCATTAACCTCAAACCCTGCAAAAATATTAAATATAAATAAAGGAAATTTATCTATTGGAAATGATGCAGATTTTTGTATTGTTGATATAGACAAGCCTTGGGTTGTCAAAAAAGAAAACTTAATTTCTAAGTCAAAAAACACATCAATTGAGGATAAGAAATTACAAGGAAAAGTAATCAATACGTTTGTAAAAGGTCAGGAATTATTTAAAGTATAAAAATGGAATATTTAACTATAGGTATAATCTCATACCTAATGGGCTCTATACCTTTTGGATTTATATTAACTAAAATCTTTTTAAAAAAAGATATTAGAGAAATAGGATCTGGAAATATAGGTGCAACAAATGCATTGCGAACAGGTAATAAATTTATAGGTTATTTGACACTTTCACTTGATATTCTAAAAGCGGTAATTCCTGTAATTTATGTTAAGTTAAATCAAACAGAATTAATTTATATTGTATCTCTTTGTGCCTTTTTGGGTCATGTTTTTCCAGTTTGGCTAAAGTTTAAAGGTGGCAAAGGTGTAGCCACTTATGTTGGTATATTATTTGCTATAAATATTTTTTTGGGTTTTATTTTTTGTGTTTCTTGGTTAATAATTTTTCTAATATTTAGATATTCATCTTTATCATCACTACTTAGCTCAATTGTAATACCAATTTATATTTTTTTTAGCAATCATATAAGTAATGTATTTTTTTTTGGAATTATGTTTGTT
The DNA here is from genome assembly GCA_902516435.1 of uncultured Pelagibacteraceae bacterium. GTDB lineage: Bacteria > Pseudomonadota > Alphaproteobacteria > Pelagibacterales > Pelagibacteraceae > Pelagibacter. The sequence continues at coordinate 19,189 of CABXYF010000012.1, forward strand.
TTAATATTTTATACCCACAGAGAAAATATTAAACGACTGAAAAATAAAGAAGAAAGTAAAACAAAAATTTATTAAATTGACTATCAACTACTTTTAAGTAGTTTGTTTAATTATGAATCTAGTCATAGTTGAAAGTCCAGCTAAAGCTAAAACAATAAATAAATATTTAGGTGATAATTACACAGTTTTAGCTAGCTATGGTCATATTAGAGATTTGCCATCTAAAAATGGTTCTGTCGATCCAGATCAAAATTTTAAAATGGAATGGGAAGTTGATAGTTTTTCAAAAAAATATCTTAAAGAAATAACTGATGCCGCAAAAGGTTCTTCTAAAATTATTTTAGCAACTGACCCTGACCGTGAAGGAGAAGCCATAGCATGGCATGTCAAAGAATATTTGAGTGAAAAAAAACTGCTAAAAGATAAAGAAGTTGAAAGAGTTGTGTTTAACGAAATCACTAAAAAAGCTGTAACTTATGGAATTGAAAATCCAAGACAAATTGAACCCTTATTAGTAGATGCATATATGGCAAGGAGAGCGCTGGACTACCTTGTTGGTTTTAATATTTCACCAATATTATGGACTAAACTTCCAGGATCAAAGTCTGCAGGTAGAGTGCAATCTGTTGCATTAAAATTAATAACAGAAAGAGAGCATGAAATTGAGTTGTTTAATCCAGAAGAGTTTTGGACTTTAAGTTTAAAATTTGAAGATGAAAAAAAAAATATAATTACTGCAAGTATTTATCAATTGGATGGAAACAAAATTGAAAAATTTTCCTTTAAAAAAAAAGAAAATATAGAAAAAGCAATTTCTGAATTAAAAAATAAAAAATTTAATATTGTTGATATTTCCTCAAAAATTGTAAATAGAAATCCATCAGGTCCATTTACAACCTCTACACTTCAACAAGTTGCTTCAAGTAAATTGGGATTTGGGTCCTCTAGAACTATGCAAATTGCACAAAAACTTTATCAAGGAATTGAAATTGAAGGAGATACAGTTGGTTTAATAACTTACATGCGAACAGATGGCACAAACTTATCAGCAGATGCTATTAGTGATTTTAGAAATTTTGTTAAAAATAGTTATGGAAAAGAGTATGTGCCTGAAAAAGTGAATAACTATTCTGGAAAAAAAGCCAAAAATGCACAAGAAGCACATGAAGCTATTAGACCCACAGATATAAATAGATCTCCAGAAGTGGTGAAAAAATATTTAAGCACTGACCAAAATAAATTGTACAATTTAATATGGAGTAGAGCTCTTTCCTCTCAAATGTCTTCTGCTAAATTCGATAGGAATACAATTACTATTGAAACAGATGATAAAGGCACAGTATGTAAAGCAAGCGGTTCTGTTTTAAAGTTTGATGGATTTTTAAAAGTTTATAAAAACCTAAATACAGATGACGATGATGAAATACTTCCAGAAGTTAAAAAAGGACCTATAAATATTAAATCATTTATTGATGAACAACATTTTACACAACCTCCACCTAGATATTCTGAAGCAAGTTTGGTTAAAAAATTAGAAGAGCTCGGTATAGGACGACCTTCGACATACGCAAGTATTATATCAACTATTTCTAATCGTGGATATGCTGAAATAATTAATAAAAGATTTTTTCCAACTGATCGTGGAAAATTAATTTCTGCTTTTTTAGAAAAATTATTTTCTAAATATGTTGATTATAATTTTACAGCAGGATTAGAAGATCAATTAGACGAAATTACAACTGGTAAAGAAAGTTGGATAAAAGTTTTAGAATTATTTTGGAAAGACTTTCATAGTAACGTATCTGAAGTTAAGGAAAAAAGAACTAGAGAGGTTTTGGATTTACTAAATGAAAGTTTGGGTGCTTTAATTTTTGATAAAGATAAGGATGGTAATGTAGCAAGAAAGTGCAAATTATGTAACTCAGGTTCATTAAGCTTAAAAAATAGTTTTAGAGGGGGGGCATTTATTGGTTGTTCTAACTATCCAGAATGTAAATTTACGCGCCCTTTATCAAAGGCTAAGGCTGCTGCACAAGCACAATTAGCTGAACCAAAATATCTAGGAAAACACGATAATGGAAATGATATATTTCTTAAAAATGGAAGATTTGGCCCTTATTTACAATATGAGAGAGTTTTAGATCAAGAAGAAGAGATCAATAAGAAAAAAAAGAAAAAAATTAAAAAAACTAAAAAAGATGTAAATGAACTATTAAAAAATATTTCAATTCCAAAAGGAATTAGATTGGACTCTATTGATATAGATAAGGCAAAATTTTTATGTTCTCTTCCAAAATCGTTAGGAATAAATCCTGAAAATCAAAAAGAGATTTCTTTAAATACAGGTAGATTTGGTCCCTATTTAAAATGTGAAAATAAATCAGCCAGAATTGAAAATGTGGAAGAAATATTTTCAATTGGTCTAAATAGAGCAATAATTTTGATAGCTGAAGCTAAACCAGGAAGGATATCATCTTCAATAATAAAAGATCTTGGCGAACATCCTGAGGATAAAAAACCTGTTAGAATTATGAAAGGACAATATGGTCCATATATCAAATACAAGTCTCTAAATGCAACAATACCTGAGGAAAAAGACCCTACAGAATTAAATATGGAAGAGGCTTTAATCCTTATTGAGAAAAGACGTGAATACGATAAAAATAAGAAAACTTCAAAAAGGAAAAAAAAATGACATTTGAAAATAAATTGAAAGAACTTAAAATAAAATTACCTGAGGCAAAACCACCTGTTGGTTCCTACGTTGCTACTAAAATAAGTGGTAATTTTTTATTCATTTCTGGTCAAATTTCGATTTCTAATGATGGAGAATTAATAAAAGGAAAAGTTGGTAAAGATCTTACAGTAGATCAAGGATACAAGGCTGCTGAAAGATGTGGAATGAGTATTATTTCCCAAGCTAAAGTTGCGTGCAACGGAGACTTGTCAAAAATTAAATCCTGTATAAAATTAACTGGATTTGTTAATTCTACGGATGATTTTACTGAACAACCAAAAGTTATAAATGGAGCTTCTGATTTAATCTCATCAGTATTTGGAAATGCTGGTATGCATACAAGAGCCGCAGTAAGCACAAATAGCTTACCACTTGGTGTATCTGTTGAAGTAGATGCTATATTTGAATTAAACTAAATTATCTTCCTACACTAAAATACTGAATTTTTTGCCTTTTCATTTTTTGTGGCGAATATAAATTTCTCAAATCGTAGATTTTAAATTTATTTTTTTTAATTAATTTTTTAAAATTCAGTAATTTAAAGTCATTCCACTCAGTATGTAAAATTACTAAATCAGCTTTTATACAGGCTAATGAAATATTTTTGCAATAAGTAACATTTTTTAAACTCTTAAATTCACTTTTTTTACCAGATGGATCATAATATTTAATTTTACATTTTTTTTTATTAAGATATTGAATCATGGGTATACTAGATGCTTCTCGCATATCATCAGTATTAGGTTTAAATGTTACGCCTAAAAAAGTAATTTTTTTGCCTACTAGGTTGTTACCTAAAATTTTTTCAACTCTTTTGGTTAATAGGCTCTTTCTTTTATTATTAGAATTAACTACAGTTTTTACTATAGACAAATTAGTTTTAAATTTATTTCCAGTATCAATCAATGCACGCGTATCTTTAGGAAAACAAGACCCACCATAAGCAGGACCAGGTCTTAAAAATCTTTCTCCTATACGTTGATCAGAACCCATACCTAAAGATATATCTTTGACGTCAACACCAGTTTTTTCACATAAATTTGATATTTCATTAATAAATGAAATCTTTGTGGCTAAAAAAGCATTTGATGCATATTTTATTAATTCGGCACCCCTTCTTGATGTATTAAAATATCTACTTGTTTTTTTTATTATTGGTAAATATAGGGAATTTAAAATTCTATTTGCTTTTTTACTATCTGTTCCAATTATTACTCTATCTGGATAAAAAAAATCACGTATTGCCTCTCCTTCCCTTAGAAATTCAGGATTTGATACAATATCAACTAATTTTTTTTTCTTGAGACTAAATAAAATTTTCTCAATTTGGTCACCAGTAGATACAGGAACTGTCGATTTAGTAACTAGGATTTTGTATTTTTTAATAATTTTTTTTAATTCTTTTGCAACACTATAAATATTTTTAAGATCAGCTGAATTTGAATTTTTTTTTGTTGGTGTACCAACACAAATAAAAATTATATCTGAATTTGTTACTGCTTTTTTTAAGTCATTTGTAAATATCAATCTCTTTTGTTTATGATTTTTTTTTAAAATTTCCTCAAGACCTGGTTCAAAAATCGGAACAATTCCTTTATTTAATGAATCAATTTTTTTTTGATCTTTGTCTACACAGTAAACTGTATTACCAACATCTGAAAAACAAACTCCACTTACAAGACCAACATAACCAGTACCAATCATGCAAAGTTTCATATCTTTCCTATTTTCAAATTAGATTTTATAAATCCGTCCATTGTACCGCAGTCCAGATATTTACCAGTAAAATTATGTGCAATAAATTTTTCATTATCATTAATTAAAGATTGTATTGCGTCTGTGATATGAATTTCACCACCTTTACCAGGTTTTTGGTTTAATAATTTATTAAAAATTGTCTTTGGTAAAATATATCTGCCAATTACCGCTTTATTTGATGGGGCTTTTTTAATAGATGGTTTTTCAACTACTTCTTTAATGATAAAATTATTTTTAGAAACTTTTTTACTTAAATTATAAATACCCCATCTGGATACTGTTTTTTTTTTAACTTTCATGCTAGCCATAACAGATGATTTATATTTATTGTGGGTAGAGATCATTGATTTTGAACAATTATTTTTTATTATTAAATCGTCTGGTAATAACATTAAAAAGTATTTATCTTTAATAAATTTTTTTGTTTTTAGGACTGCATCTCCTGTGCCCTTGGGTTTATTTTGATAAACAAATTTTATCATTTTTTTATATTTTAAAATTTTTTTGTATTCATCAATAATTTTAGGATCATTTTTCTTTTTAATTATATTTTTATAAAATTTATCACTATAAAAGTATTTTTTAATCATCATTTTCTTTTTTGAAATAATAAAAATTATTTCTTTAATACCAGCGTCAATACATTCTTGTAATATATATTCAATTCCAGGTTTTCCATTAATAGGTAATAATTCCTTTGCAAAAACACTTGTCAACGGTAACAGTCTGGTACCAAGTCCTGCTAATGGAAT
>CABXYF010000013.1 GCA_902516435.1 uncultured Pelagibacteraceae bacterium
TTAATATTTTTTTTTCTTTATATATCATTTTAATAACTATAGTTTAAAAATAGATTAATTTATAATTAAGACGCTAAATATAAAACAACTAACAAACAAGCTAAAATTAATCTCAAAAAAAACTATGAGATTGATTAAATTATTTGCACTTTTAGTTGTAACACTTTTACTAAACGCCTGTGGAGGTGGAGGTGGAGGTAGCGCAGGCGGCGCTGCAAGCTATACAGTTTCAAATTGTTCAGATACTGGTACAGATTACCAAACTACAGAATATAAATACATGGGTTATGGAGTCTCTGGAAATTATAATCCTTTAAAGTTTGTGTGTGCAAGCGCTGCATATGCAAGAGGTGCAACAGGCGATGGTATTAAAGTTGCGGTATTAGATACAGGTGTATTAGCTGCAAATGCAGATGGCGCAACAAATACAAGTCATGCTGAGTTGAGTAACGTTGTAAATTTTACCTCAGGTAGTGATGCAGTTAATGATGACGATACTCCACATGATGATCATGGTCATGGTACTCACGTTGCTGGCATAATTGCTGCAGACAAAGGTGATGGAGGTATGCATGGGGTTGCTTATGACGCTTCGCTTTATATTTTTAAAAATATTAATGCGGCAGGTAGTTCTACTACAACTATAATGAAAACTGCAATGCAAAAAGCAATTGCTGCCGAAGTAGATATAATAAACAATAGTTATGGTTGGTCAGATGCTGGAGATGGATCATACGATGGAGATAAATTTCTTGGTAGTAGTGATTGTAATAGTGCTGCATCTTGTGAATCTACAATAGGTTCCGCTTTTTATACTCAAATTGAAGCAGCAGGCACTGCAGGAATTATAAATGTTTGGGCCGCTGGAAATGAAAGTAACGCTGAACCATCTGCAGTTTCAGGATCAGCAATCTATGATGATGATTTTAAAGAAACAACAGTTATCGTAGTTGCTACAGATACATATACAGATTATGGTGGAGGAAATAAGATTGCTAGTTATTCTAATAGATGTGGATCAGCAGCTGCAATTTGTATAGCTGCACCAGGCTCTACTGTTTGGTCGAGTGATTATGCTAGCACTACAAACCATAGTTACAAAAGTGGAACTTCTATGGCTGCACCTTTGGTTGCTGGAGGTTTAGCAATTATTAAACAAGAGTTTTCTAGTCTTACAAATGCGCAAGTTGTTGATAGGCTTTTTGCTACCGCAACAGACAGCAGTGAATTTTCTCGAACATCTATTTATGGTCATGGAATGATGAATCTAAACGCAGCAACAACAGCAGTTGCACAACTTCAAACAATCAATGGGAGTAATTTATTAGATGACCCCAATACAAGTTATAAAGATCTTGTTGATAATAGTTTTGTTAGCAGTGCCTCATTTTCAAATGCTTTAAATTCAGCTCTAAATGGTCAAAAAATGGAAGTTTATGATAGTTTTGATAGAGCAAATTTTGAAGTAGAGGTAGATAGTTTTTTCACTTCTGGAAGTTATACTTCTCAAAATACAATTGAAAATCATATGTTAAGACTTCAACCAAAAACTACTGAAAAAAATAAACACAAAAATTTATATGGTAGTTTTACAGTAGAGACAGATGGTAATTATATACAGAGTACTATATTTGAGTCACCAGGAGGTTTCTTAGCATTAGGTTTTAATCAATCAACCAATAGCTTTGAAAATGCAGTAGATCCTTTGTCTAGTTTCTTTAATGATAGTAATTTTGGGAATAATTATTTAGTTAATCCTTATTTTTATACTGGATCAGGACAAGATTACTTTATGTCGTTTGATACCAATAGCAATTTTGGATTTGATACTTTTACCAATGCAAATGGTGAAGATCTAGGATTATCATTTAATCTAAATCCTTTATCAAGCTCAGTTGAAGGAGTAAAGAATGCTGGTGATCTTCAAATAGTATTTGGTGCAAACTATGAACAAAATAAATTTTTAAACTCTACCTCAACAGGTGTTTTTGCAACGGGTGATTTATCTAATACAAACTTTACAGGATTAAAATATAAAAAGAATTTAGGTGATGATTTTACTTTGGTTGGTTCAGGATTTGCAGGATATACTTATATTGATAAAGCTACAGATTCTTACATTGATAGTTCAACACCTTTATTAACAAGTTCATTTACTTTAGGTATAGCTAAAGCTAAGTTTTTAAAAGAAGATCAAAGAATAGGTTTTTTTATTAACCAACCACAAAGAGTAGAGGATGGTACTTTAAATTTAAGAGTTCCAACTTCATCAGATAGAAATAGAACTGTTAGTTATAGCAACTTAAAAGTAGATTTAGAGCCTGATGCGAGACAAATTAATTTTGATATTATCTTTAATAAAATAATCACAGAATCGTCTAATTTAAGTGCCAACTTAACACATGTTCAAAATGGTGATCATTCAAATAGCTCAAAAAATCAAAATTTTATTTCACTGTTCTATAAAAAAACTTTTTAAATTGAGTTTTAATAAATTAAGTATTGTTATTAGTTTTTTATTATTTTCTTGTTCTAGTCATTTGATACAAGCAGAAGAAATAAAACCTGAAAATTTAAAATGTGATGTAGCTTATAATAAAATTTTAACTAATAAAAATTTTATGACATCAAAAAATAAAAATTTTAAAGAGATATTTTTCTCACTGAATTTAGAAAATGATATAAATGTAGAAAATTTTAACTTGATAATTGTATCTGATTATAAGCCAACTCCAGGCTATGATCTAAAAATTGATAAAATTATTAAAAAAGGTGATAAATTAACAATATTTACGAAGGAAGAATTAAAAAAAAATTCTTCAATATTAAATGTAATTACTTACCCTTTTTGTTTAATTAAAATTAAAAATTTAGATGAGTATAAAGTATTTATAAATTAAACTTAATTTTAAAGTTTTTTCCAATTAGTATTTTTTAAGAGTGATTTAAGGTCAAAAGAATTTTTAAAAATTTTTCCACTCGTATCTGTTATTAAATATTTTAGATTTTTATTTTTTGGTTTAAAATTTTTACATATCTTGTATAAAGCGTTTTCAGCTGTGTTTCTAAAAACACTAAAGCTCACTTGTTTGCTAGAAATATTTAAACCATAGTCTTTCCAAGATCCTTCAGACACCATTTTTGCATATAGATCTAAAATAATTTTAAGTTCGTTTTTTTCAAAGAACTGCTTTTGCTCTATTTTATTTTGAGGGTTATTAATTATTAATTTTAGATTACTACGCATCAATTTTATGTTTGTTTATTAAAGGTATTTGAAAGGCTGTAAAAATTATTGTTATTGGTAGCATTCCCCATACCTTAAAATTAACCCAAAATTCTTCTGTTTGTGTTCTCCACACAAACTCATTTAATATAGCTAACCCAAGAAAAAAAAACATCCATCTTTTATTTAGTATCTCCCATCCAATATCAGTTAAGGGCATGGTTTTACCCATAATTTTTTTTAAAATAGGCTCTCTTGTAAAATATTTTCCAAAAAATAAAGCTAGGGCAAATAAAATATTTATTATCGTTGGTTTTACATAAATAAATATTGGATCATTAAAATAAATAGTTAGTCCACCAAAGAATGTGATCAATATTCCACTTACTAATGGCATTGGCGGTATTTTTTTTTCAAAGAACCATACAACCGCTAAAGCAATTAAAGTTGCAACTATGAGTGGAGGTATCGCAACTGATAAATTTTTATCATTATTATAATAAAAGAAAAAAAATATTGCCAATGGCCCAAAATCGGTAATAAATTTCAAAAAAGATTTATTCACAAAAAAGATATTAACATATTTGCCACATCACAAAACATTAATCTTTTTTGCATTGATTTTTATATTTAAATACCCATACTTAACATAATGCCAATTCAAAAAGCTAAATTTTCAATCGGTGACATAGTTAAACATAAACACTTTGAATTTAGAGGTGTGATTTATGATGTTGATTTTGAATTTAACAATTCAGAAGAATGGTATCAATCGATCCCAAAAAATGTCAGACCAAGAAAAGATCAGCCGTTTTACCACTTACTTGCTGAAAATGATGAAATTACTTATGAAGCATATGTTTCAGAGCAAAACTTACTTATGGACGACTCTGATGAGCCAATAAAACACCCTTTAATTGAAGAAATTTTTTCAGGAAAAAGGGGCTCAAGTTATTTTAAGCTTTCAAATTAGGCATATCAATATTTCAACACATTTAGCTCAAATCTAGGCCATATATATTTATTAAAATTGATTTGATTGCTGATCAAGGATGTTAAACGTCACATTTAGTTTTATTATCTCCCCTCTACATTCTTGATCAGACAACTTTTTCATAATAGAAATTTCAAAATTAATTATTAAATAGAAGATATGTTTAAAATCTTAGAACCAAATAAAATTTTTCAAATAACATCTAAAGCTCCAAAGTATATTCTATTTTTATTTGTTATTGTTTTAACAATTGGGCTAACAGAGGCATTAATTTTATCTCCAGAAGATTATAAACAAAGCGATGCTGTCAGAATAATGTATGTACATGTTCCCTCAGCATGGATTTCTCTTGGAATTTTTTCTTCGATTACTTTGCTATCGATAAGTGGTTTTATTTTTAAGAATAAAAATTTTTTTTTAATAGCAAAAAGTTTAGCACCATCTGGGTTTGTTTTTAATATAATAGCTTTAGTCACAGGTGCTATTTGGGGCAAGCCGACGTGGGGAACTTGGTGGGCATGGGACGCTCGGATTACATCAATGTTAATTTTAGCTTTATTTTTTGCCATGTATTTAATTGCTTGGAGAATTTATGAAAAAGAGGAAAAAGTTTTTAAGATTACCTCTTTTATAACTGTTATTGGAATTATTAATGTTCCTATTATCAAATACTCAGTTGATTGGTGGAATACACTTCACCAGCCAGCATCAATTAATATTTTAACAAAAAGTTCAATTCATTCTTCAATGCTTTTCCCTTTATTGTTAATGACTGCGGCATTTGCTCTTTTTTCATTGTTAATTTTCTTAATGAAATATAATACAGAACTGATAAAAATTAAAAATAAAGGCTTAGATAGATTATGATTAATGAATTACTTTTTATGAATGGATACGGGGTTTACGTAATGTCTGCTTTTGGCTTTACTCTTTTTAGCTTTTTAGGCTTGTATATGATTACGAAGCTACAATTTGTTAAAGAGCAAAGTAAATTTGTTGCAAAATTTGGGTCTTTAAATTCTGAGAAAGCTAATTCTGCAAAAACACAAAGAATCAACAAAGAAATTTTAGCTGACGCCACAAATAACTAACTTTTGAACCATGTATGGTCGTAAAGTTAAATTAAGATTTTTGTATGTAACATTAATTTTGGTTACTTTAATTTTAACAGTTTATTTAGTCCTAAAATCTTTAGAGGAAAATGTTGTTTACTTTCAATCACCAACTGAAATTAAAACATTATCAGAATTAGATAAAAATAAAATTAGAGTTGGAGGAATGGTTAAAAAAAATTCAATTAATATAAACTCTGATGAAGTTAATTTTATTATTACAGATTTCAAAAATGAAATAAATGTTAGTTATTCTGGTGCTGTCCCTAATCTTTTTGCCGAGGAAAAAGGAGTAGTCGCAGAAGGATTTTTAAAAGATAGAAATTTTTTTTCTGCCACTAAAATTTTAGCGAAGCATGATGAAAATTACATGCCACCAGAAGTAAAAGAAGCTTTGGAGGAGAAATAAATTGATTTACAGTGTTGTTGGTCATTATTCACTTATCCTAGGTTTGTGTGTTGGCTTAATTTTAATTTTTTTTTCAATTCAAAATTTTAGAAATTCTAATCAATTAGACACTAAAATTTTATCTTTTTCTTTTTTACAATTATTTTTTGTTTTAATTAGTTTTTTAGCTTTAATTATTTCATTTGTTATATCAGATTTTAGTAACGAAACTGTATTTAACAATTCACATACAACTAAACCACTTTTTTATAAAATTAGTGGTACCTGGGGAAATCATGAGGGAAGTTTGTTATTATGGTTATTAGTTTTAACATTATTTATATTTATTTTTTTATTGAGAACAAAGAGTCAACCAATTAAGTATAAAATTTTAACTCTGACTTTTCAGCAAGTAATCATAATTGGTTTTTTTTTATTTCTCATTCAAACTTCAAACCCTTTTAATTATTTATTCCCAGTTCCGGGAGAGGGCTTAGGATTAAATCCAATACTACAGGATCCCGCATTGGCAATTCATCCACCAATTTTATATTTAGGATATGTTGGCTCCTCTATCATATTTTCTTCCGCTTTAGCTGCAACGACTTTAAAAATGGTTTCAACAAGCTGGGCAATTCATATAAAAAAATGGGTTTTAATCTCTTGGATTTTTTTAACATTAGGTATTTTGCTTGGATCGATTTGGGCTTACTATGAATTAGGTTGGGGAGGATTTTGGTTTTGGGATCCAGTAGAAAATGTTTCCTTAATGCCTTGGCTAGCTTTGACAACCCTTTTACACTGTATTTTAGTACTTGAGAGAAAAGAAATCCTGACTTCATGGGTGATCATATTGTCCATTGCAACTTTCACTTTGAGCATGTGTGGAACTTTTTTAGTAAGATCTGGAATTCTTAATTCTGTTCATACATTTGCTAATGATCCAGAAAGAGGTTTATTTATTCTAATATTCTTATTTGCTTTAATTTTTTTGTCTTTATTCATTTTTTTCTTTTTTCATCAAACCAGTAAAAATAATTCGTCTAATTTTTTTTGGTTAAGTAAAGAAACTTCAGTTTTAGTTAATAACTGGTTTATGATGTACTTTCTATCAGTTGTATTGATTGGTACAGTTTATCCTATATTTTTAGATGTAATATCCTCCCAAAAAATATCAGTAGGGCCGCCATTTTATCACAAACTTATTGCTCCATTTTTAATTCCTTTTTTATTTGCAATGGCAATCGGGCCAAGGTTAAAATGGATAAAATCTGATTTGAAAGATAAGATTTATCTGATTTCTTTATTAATTATCTCTATTTTAATATCTTTTTTTATCGTTAAAAATTTTAATACAAATATTCTTATTAATACCATTCTTATTTCTAGTGCACTTTATTTATTTTTAATTACATCGAGAGATTTTTTTAAAAAGAAGTATAAAAATTTTGCTCAAAACACTGCTCATTTTGGATTTAGTTTATTGATTTTAAGTATTTTATTTAACAATTTATTTTCAAGTGAAATAATAACTAATTTAAAAGTAGGTGAAACTTATGACAATTCAAAAACAAAAATAGTTTTTGAAAGTATAAATCAAAAAAAAGAGAAAAATTATAAATCTATAATTGCTAATTTTAACATTACTAATTCCGAAGGTATAAATAATAACTTATCACCTGAATTAAGAATATACAATCAACCCAATATCACAACTAGTGAGGCAGATATTAAAACTACATTAATGAAGGATAAATTTATTGTAATTAATCTTGTTCAAAATCAAGATTATTTTAACGTGAGATATCAAGTTAAACCTTTTATGTTATGGATATGGTTATCGGTTATAATGATAAGCTTAGGTGGTTTAGTTAGTTTTTTACAAAAAAGACTATGAAAAAAAAATTAATTCCATATTCAATAATATTCATATTTTTAATTATTTTTGTAGTTTTTTACGAAAGTTTAAAAGATACAAATATTTACACTCCAGAAGTGAAGATCAATAATGATATCCCAATATTCTCAGCTGAACTTCTGCTTTTAAATGAAAATTCAACTTCAACTGAAATTTTTAAATCAGATCAATTTTATTTATTAAACATTTGGGCATCCTGGTGTGCTCCATGTAGAGATGAACACCCAATATTAATGAGTTTGAGTAAAAATAATAAATTAACTATTATTGGCATGAATTATAAAGATAATAATAAAAATGCTAAAAGCTTTTTGGATGAATTGGGGAATCCTTATGAAAAAATCATTGTAGATAAAAATGGAACAAATTCAATCGAATGGGGTGCTTTTGGTGTACCTGAAACTTTTATAATTTATAACAACAAAATAATTAAAAAATATATTGGGCCTTTGAACCAGGAGTTTTTTTTAGAAATACAGAATTTAATAAAATGAAAAAGTTTAAAACTTTTATAATTATTTTTCTTTTACTTTTTTTTAACAATCTTTATGCAAATGAAAATAATGAAAGAAATGAGATAACTAAAAATCTTAGATGCTTAATATGTCAGGGGCAATCAGTTTATGACTCAGACTCTGATTTTGCTAATAGTATGAAAATTTTAGTAGATAAAAAATTAAATGAAGGTTTATCAGAGAAAGAAATATATATTTATTTCAAGGAAAAATATGGGGATTGGATTTTGTATGATCCAGGACTTAATAAAAATACGTATTTACTGTGGTTATTGCCAATATTGATATTTCTGTTAGGAGGTGCAATAATTGCTAAAAGTTTTATACTCAAAAAATAATTATTTATCACCAATGAATTTAAAAATTTTTTTAACAACTATTTTTCTAATATTGTTTACTCATTCACTATCTGCAGAAGAATTAGAAACTGATATGCAAAATTCAGAATTAAATTTTTATACAGGAATGTTTGATTTTAGTGATGATGGAAAAAAATCTACTTTAGTTGGAATTCAACATCAGAATGAGAATTTAAACAGGGATACTTTTTTGGGCAACCTATCACCGGTAACCGGAGCATTAATTACTGCTGACAACGCCACTTATATTTATACAGGTGTTCAAGCCCAATATAAAATTGGAGCTATAAACTTTAATCCTAGCTTTACACCTGGATTCTATCATGAGGGTGATGGTAAAGATTTGGGTCATGTGATTGAATTTAAGAGTGAATTACAATTTTCTTTAAATCTTTCAAAAAATAGTGAATTAGGCTTTTCTTATAATCATCTCTCAAATGCAAGCTTAGGAAGCAAAAATCCTGGGGCAAATAGTTATATGTTTAATTTCTTAAAAAATTTTTAATATACACAAATGAATTTAAAAGATTGTCATAATTTTGCAGATTTTAGAAAACTTGCAGAAAAAAAATTACCTTCACCTATATTTCATTATATTGATGGTGCTGCAGATGATGAGCTTACATATGCAAGAAATACTAGTGCATTTGATGATGTAGATTTAGTTCCTAATGTTTTAAGAGGAGTAGAGAGCGTTGATCTATCTACAACAATATTTGGAAAAAAATTAGACCTACCTTTTTATTTAGCACCTACTGCCCTACAAAGACTATTTCACTATGATGGTGAAAGAGCTGTTGGAAAAGCTGCTCAAAAATATAATACAATGTTTGGGGTATCGGCTTTAGCAACAGTAAGTGTAGAGGAAATATCATCAATGATTAATACTCCAAAAATGTTTCAGTTTTATTTTCATAAAGATAGAGGTTTAAATGACTCTTGTTTAGAAAGAGCAAAAGCAGCTAAATTTGATGTAATGGCTCTAACAGTAGATACGATTACTGGAGGAAACCGTGAAAGAGATTTAAGAACTGGCTTTACATCTCCCCCAAAATTAACCTTATCTAGTTTATATAGTTTTGCTACTAAGCCAATGTGGGGAATAAATTATCTTACAAAAGGTAAGTTTGAATTACCTCATCTTCAAGATTTTGTGAAAGAAGGTACAAGTACTAATTCTTCGATTGGAAACTATTTTTCTACAATGTTAGATCAATCTATGAATTGGAAAGATGCTGAACAACTCTGTTCTAAATGGGGAGGTCATTTTGCTCTTAAAGGAGTAATGAGTGTTGAGGATGCTAAACGAGCAGTAGATATTGGATGCACAGGTATAATGGTTTCAAATCATGGAGGAAGACAACTTGATGGATCAAGATCTCCATTTGATCAATTAGCGGAAATTGTCGATGCAGTAGGTGATAAGTTGGATGTGATTTGTGAAGGTGGAATTCATAGAGGAACTCACATGCTCAAAGCTTTGTCATTAGGAGCAAAAGCTTGTTCAGGTGGAAGATTATACCTATATGCTTTAGCTGCTGGAGGACAAGCGGGAGTTGAGAGAGCTATTGAAAAATATAAGTCTGAGCTTGTAAGAGACATGAAATTAATGGGTTGTAAAACAATTAGTGATCTCAATAGAAGTAATTTAAGATTCCGAAGATAACATCATGAACATCAATGATTGTTATAACTTTGATGATTTTCGAAAATTAGCAAAAAAAAAACTACCATCTCCAATTTTTCATTATATTGATGGTGGTGCCGATGATGAGATAACTTTAAACAGGAATACAAACGCTTTTAATGATTGTGATTTGGTTCCCAATATATTGACAAGTGTTGGAGAGCCTGATTTATCCACGAAAGTTTTTGGGAGAAAAATTGATATGCCTCTTTTTTTATCACCTACTGCAATGCAAAGTTTGTATACCCCTGAAGGAGATAAGGCTTCAGCAAGAGCAGCAGAAAAATTTGGAACAATGTACAGTATGTCTACAATGGCTTCATTTTCAATTGAAGAGATAGCTAATATTTCTAGTGGTCCAAAACTTTTTCAATTATATGTTCATAAAGATCAATCCATAACTGATGATTTAATTGATAGATGTAAAAGAGCAAACTTTGATGGACTTTGTTTGACTGTAGATACTCTTGTTGCAGGAAATAGAGAAAGAGATCATCGAACAGGTTTTACCACACCCCCAAAGTTGACTTTTGAAAGCTTGTTAAGTTTTGCAATACGACCTGAGTGGGTTTTTAAATATTTAACAAATAAAAAATTTGAATTAGCAAACATAAAACATAAGACTGACAAAGGAACAAATATTGCTAAGTCTGTAATAGATTATATTAATGAGCAATATGATCCATCTATGGATTGGAAGGATGCTGAATATTGTATTAAGAGATGGAATGGGCCATTTGCTCTGAAAGGAGTTATGTCAGTAGAGGATGCAAAAAAAGCAATTGATATTGGCTGCACAGCTATTATGATTTCTAATCATGGTGGGAGACAGCTGGATGGATCAAGAGCACCTTTTGATCAAGTAAAAGCTATCTCAGATGCAGTTGGCGATAAATTAGAAATAATACTTGATGGAGGAATCAGAAGAGGGAGTCATGTGCTTAAAGCTTTAGCAGCTGGAGCTACTGCCTGCAGTTTTGGAAAAGCTTTTCTTTTTAGCCTTGGTGCAGGTGGGGAAAGAGGAGTGGAAAAATTATTAGAAAATATGCAAAAAGAAATAAGAAGAAATATGATTTTGATGGGCTGTAAAAATGTCAAAGATTTAGATGCGTCAAAAATAATCTATCGTAATTAATAAATGGCTACCGCATAGGAATATATCATAACCTATAATAGGTTTTTAAAAAATCAGGAATAGACATCAATCAACTTTTCGTTTAGGTTCAGATTTTTAAAATTATGAAACTTGCAAAAAATTTAGAAAATCTTGGAACAGAGTCTGCATTTAGTGTTTTAGCAGAGGCTAAAGCATTAGAAGCTAAAGGTAATCCAATGATACATTTAGGATTAGGTCAACCCGATTTTAAAACTCCTAAGCACGTCGTTGAAGCTGCTAAAAAAGCTTTAGATGATGGACATCATGGATATGTCATGTCAAATGGGATACCTGAGTGTAGAGAAGCTGTAACAAGATGGATTAAAAAACGTTATGACGCTAACATCGATGCTGAAAGAATTTTAATTATGCCAGGTGGAAAGCCAACAATGAGCTACGCCATTCAATGTTTTGGTGAACCAGGAGCAGAAATAATTCATCCTACACCTGCCTTCCCAATCTATGAGTCAATGATAAATTACACTGGTTCAACATCAGTTCCATATGATCTTACTGAAGATAAAGATCTTAAATTTGATCCAGACAAAATATTATCACTAATTACTGATAAAACTAGATTACTAATTTTAATTAACCCAAATAATCCAACAGGTAGTTTTGTTGAAAAACCTGTAATAGATTATTTTGCGAAAGAATTAGAAAAACATCCACATGTCACTATATTGAGCGATGAAATTTATAGTAGACAAATTTTTGACTACAAAGAGATGCCATCATTTTTTCATTACGAAGCTTTGAAAGAAAGGCTAATCGTTTTAGAAGGCTGGAGTAAAGCTTACTCAATGACTGGTTGGAGATTAGGATGGAGTTATTGGCCTAAAGAAATGGTTGCACATGTTAATAAATTATTAATTAACAGTGTTTCTTGTGTGAATGCAGCTGCACAATTTGCTGGCATAGCAGCACTAGATGGTCCAGATGACTCAATTAATGATATGCTAGATAAGTTCACTTTAAGAAGAAATTTAATTCACAAAGGTTTAAATGAGTTGCCTGGAATAGAGTGTAGTTTACCTGGTGGTGCTTTTTATGCATTTCCAAATGTAAAAGGTACAGGTATGAGCGGTGCTGAATTTTGTAAAAAAGCGATGCACGAAGCTGGTGTGGCTATTGTACCTGGAACAGCATTTGGTAAAACTTGCCAGGATTATGTGAGATTTAGTTTTGCCGCATCTAGAGATAATATACAACAGGCCTTAGAAAATATAGGCAAGATGCTTTCTAAATAAGCTGTATTTTTCAATTTTTTTTTACTAATATTCAAAATTATGAATGAACAAGTTGAAATAGAATTAAAAAATCTTTTAAATAGCAGATATTCTACATCTGAGTCTACTAGAGGAAATTATGCCAGGGGGGAAGATACCTATGATCCGATTTTGTCAAAAGCAGTAGTCTTTCCAGAAAGTAATGAGGAGGTCTCAAAAATATTAAAATTATGTAATGAAAATAAAATTCCAGTAATTCCATTTGGTACAGGTACATCTTTAGAAGGTAACGTTGTAGGAAATGAAAAAGGTATAACTATCAGCTTAGAAAAGATGAATAAAATTTTAAACGTAAACGCTGAAGATTTTGATTGTAGAGTTCAGGCTTGCGTTACAAAAGAACAACTTAACGAGTATCTAAGAGAAGACGGAATTTTTTTTCCAATTGATCCAGGAGCAAACGCAGCTTTAGGTGGCATGGCCTCAACTTCAGCATCAGGAACAATGGCTGTAAAATATGGAACTATGAAAACAGTTATTTCAGGTTTAACGGTTGTTTTACCAAATGGTGATATTATTAATACAGGAGGTAGAACCAAAAAAACATCAGCAGGCTATAATTTAACTAACTTATTTATTGGATCAGAGGGAACTCTAGGCATTATCACCGAAGTTCATTTAAGATTATCGCCTATACCAGAAAGTATTATGAGTGCAGTATGTCATTTCCCCTCCCTAGAAGATGCTGTCATGACAGCTCAACAAGTTATTCAGTACGGTGTACCGATTGCAAGAATTGAAATGTTAAATGCAGATCAGATGGGTATTAGTATTAATTATTCAAAATTAAAAGATGTAGATGCGGTACCGACTTTATTTTTTGAATTTCATGGATCAGAGTCATCAAATCAAGAAAATATTAAAATTGTAGAAGAATTATCAAAAGATAATAAAGGTAGTTCATTTAAATGGGCTAAAGACCTAGAAGAAAGAAATAAACTTTGGCAAGCAAGATGGGATGTATATTATTCTGTAAAAGCTTTAAATAATAACGGAAGGGTTTACTCAACAGACGTTTGTGTTCCAATCTCAAAGATCACAGAGTGTGTAAAATTTGCAGAAGAACAAGCAAAAAAATTTGGAGTCAGAGCGCCAATGGTAGGACATATGGGTGATGGTAATTTTCATGTAGTTCTACCTTACGATCCAGAACAAAAAGATATATACAAACAACTTAGAGCCTTCAATGGTACATTAATCAGAAAAGCTTTAGAATTAGAGGGAACTATTACAGGTGAACATGGAGTAGGGCTTCATAAAAAAGAGTATTTATTAGAGCAACACCCTGACAGCATTCCAGTGATGAAATCAATTAAAAGAACATTAGATCCAAACAATATCATGAATCCTGGAAAAATTTTTGATTTAAACTAATCCTCAATATGAAAAAAATTCTGATCACCAGGAGATTACTTAGATCTTGTGAAGATAAAGCAAAAGAATTATTTGAGGCAAATTTAAATCTTAATGATGAGCTTTACTCTCAAAAAAAGCTAATTGAAATGAGCCAAGGCTGTGATGGTATATTATCAGCCTTAACTGATAAATTAGATGCTGAAACAATTAATCAATTACCAGATACAATTAAAATTATTTCTAACTTTGCCGTTGGTTTTGGAAACATTGATTTAGACGCTGCAAAAAAAAGAAGTATTGCTGTAACTAATACACCTGATGTTTTAACAGATGCTACTGCAGAAATTGGTGTGCTACTCATATTGGGTGCATGCAGAAGAGCCTCAGAGGGAATTGAAAGAGCAAAAGAAGGTGGTTGGGTATGGTCTGCAGACCTTTTAATTGGAAAACAGTTAACAGGAACAAGACTAGGAATTTTAGGAATGGGTAGGATTGGTCAAAAAATTGCTAAAGTTGCAAAATCACTTGGTATGATTATTCATTATCACAACAGATCAAAACTGAGTGACGATAAAGAAGAAGGTGCATTTTATCATGATAGCTTAAAAGATTTATTATCTGTGTCAGATGTTTTGTCTGTGTGTTGTCCAGCGTCAAAAGAAACAATAGATATGATAAATAAGGATACAATTGAATATTTGCCCAAAGGTGCAGTTGTTACTAATGTTGCAAGAGGAGATATTATCGACGATGAAGCAATGATTGATGCTCTAGATAGAAGAAAAGTTTATGCAGTCGGATTAGATGTTTATAAAAATGAGCCAAATTTGAATAAAGGCTATTACAAACACAAAAGTGCATTTATACTTCCTCACTTAGGGAGTGCCACAAAGGAAACCAGAACTGCTATGGCTAATTTAGCGATAGATAATATTGATGAATTTTTTAAAACTGGTAATTGCGTAAATAAAGTGAACTGATAACTAATTTCAACTTTAAATTGTATAAATATCAATTTAGAGGCAATCTGACCCTCTTTTTAGAAAGACTCTCATATGATTCTATGTTTAATTCTCGCTGTTAATTAACAAGAGGAGAGAACAAAATGATTAAAAATAAAAAATCATTAAAAGGTGCAAAAACACCTTCAAGACGTAAGTTCTTCAAAGCAGCAGCAGCAACCGGTGCAGCAGCAGCAACAGCTGTAGCAATGCCAAATATTGCTAGAGCAGATGGACACGTAACACTTAAGATGCAAGCAGCTTGGCCTTCAGGTGCTAACATTTTTTTTGAAATGGCAGGCGACTATTGCAAAATGGTTAGCGACATGTCTGGAGGAACTTTAAAAATTGATCTTCAGCCTGTTGGTGCCGTTGTAAAAACTTCAGAAATTGGACAAGCAGTAAGTTCAGGAGTAGTAGATATGGGTCACTGGGTGACTGCATACTGGTACGGAAAAAATGCAGCTGCTTCACTTTTTGGAACTGGCCCTTCATACGGAATGTCATCCCAAGAAGTTATGGGATGGATGGAGTATGGTGGAGGAAGAAAATTATATGAAGAAGCAGTAGCTAGTGTTGGATTTAACTATACTGGTTTCTTTCATATGCCTATGCCAGCACAACCTTTTGGTTGGTTCAAAAAGAACGTAACAAAAGTATCTGATGTTAAAGGTATGAAGTATAGAACAGTTGGTCTTGCGACTAACGTTTTAACTGCTATGGGAATGGTCGTAAGACAATTACCAGGTGGCGAGATCCAACCAGCTATGAAAACTGGTTTGATTGATGCTGCAGAGTTTAACAACCCAACATCAGACTCACAGTTTGGAATGCAAGATGTCTCTAAACACTATCACTTAGGAAGTTTCCACCAATCTCAGGAAATGTTTGAAATTCCTATGAACACTAAGAGACTGAACAGCCTTTCACCTGCTCATCAAGCTATCTTGAAGAATGCTGCATATGCTGCAAACTCAGATAACTATTTCAAAGCTTTAGTTAGATATTCTGCTGACTTAGCTAAGTTGATGAACGAGCACAAGGTAAATGTTTACCAAACATCCGATGCTATCTTAGCCGAGCAATTAAAAGGTTGGGATAAAATCGTTGGTGAGTTTTCAGGAAAAGACGCTTTCTTTAAGAAAGTAGTAGACTCACAAAAAGCATACGCTAAGAGAACAATGAAGTATCTGTTGATGAATCAACCGAACTACAAACTAGCTTATGAAAATGAGTTTGGTCCAATTGCAAAAGTTAAAATCTAATTAGCTTTTAACAAATTTAAGAAGGGGGTTTAAAAACCCCCTTTTTTTTTGGTTAAAATTAATATAATTGTTGACGATGGAATCATTCATTAAATTTGCTGATACACTCAGTACCTCAATGGGAAAAGCTTTTTCATGGTGTATTGTAATTTTAATGGGTGGAACTGTTTATGAAGTTGTGATGGCTTACGTATTTAATAAGCCAACTTTATGGAATTTTGATTTTAGTATGCAGATGTATGGTGCAATACTAATGATGTCAGGCGCTTATTGCTTAGCAACAGAGGCACATGTGAGAGGAGACGTAATTTACAGATTATTTAAACAAAGAACACAGGCATGGATAGACCTTGTTCTTTATTTCATATTTTTCTTTCCAGGTGTAATTGCTTTAGCTTTTTATGGTTATGAATATGCAGCTATTGCATGGAAAATAAAAGAAACAAGTTGGAGTAGCCCAGCTCAAATTCAAATTTATATGGTTAAATCAATGATACCTTGTGCCGGTGTTCTATTAATTATTCAAGGAATTAGTGAAGTATTTAGATCTCTAATTTGTATTAGAACCGGGGAGTGGCCTTCAAGAATGGTTGTTGCAGAAGAAACTGAAAAAATATTAATGAGAACATCCCAAAAGGAAGATAAAGAAAATGTTGTTTAGTCTTACAAATCCTGAAGTAGCCATCTTAATGATGGGAATTTTTTTATTTGCTGTGCTTTTAGGTTTTCCAATTGCTTTTACCTTAATGGCTATGGGAATTGGCTTTGGATATTACGCTTATTACGATCCAGCAATGATGGAGCATATTTTTGATAACAGAATATTTCAACTATTTGTTCAAAACACTTATACAGTAATGGATAACAATGTGCTTACCGCTGTGCCCTTATTTTTGTTTATGGGCTATCTAGTTGAAAGAGCAGGAATAGTTGCAAAATTATTTTTTGCAATCAGATTAGCTGCTCACAGATTGCCAGCATCTATGGCGGTGGCAGCTTTGATTACTTGTACATTATTTTCGACAGCAACAGGAATCATAGGAGCTGTTGTAACATTGATGGGACTGTTAGCTTGGCCCGCAATGGTCAAAGCAGGATACGATAAAAAATTTGCATCAGGAATAATCTGTTCTGGTGGATGTTTAGGAATATTAATTCCCCCAAGCATTATGTTAATTGTTTATTCTGTAATAGCTCAATTATCACCGTTAAGACTTTTTGCGGCTGCTATTTTTCCGGGATTATTATTAGCTAGTTTATATATTGGATATGCAGTATTCAGAGCTTGGTTGAATCCATCAATTGCTCCTAGACCACCCGCAGAGGATATACCTCCAAGATCTGAAATTTTAAAAGAAGTGTTGGTTTCGTTCGTACCTCTTTTCGGATTAATTATGTTAGTGCTTGGAACAATATTAGCTGGAATAGCTACACCAGCCGAAGCTGCTGCTGCAGGGGCATTCGGGGCACTGGTATTATCGTGGTTTTATAAAACTTTAAAATGGCAAAATTTTAAAGAGTCTGTATTTTTAACTGCAAAAACAACTGCAATGATTATGTGGTTATTTATTGGTTCTTGGACTTTTTCATCAGTTTTTTCTTATTTAGGTGGTCATGAAGTTTTTGAGCACTTTTTCACTTCTATAAATATTTCAACATGGCAATTTTTGGTAATTACTCAAATAATAATTTTTCTACTAGGTTGGCCGTTAGAGTGGACTGAGATTTTAATTATTTTTGTTCCAATATTTTTACCATTGTTAGAAATATTCGGTGTTAATCCTTATTTCTTTGCTATGTTAATAGCATTAAACTTACAAACATCTTTTTTAACTCCTCCCATGGCGATGTCTGCCTACTATTTAAAAGGAGTTCAAAAAACCAATGTTGAACTTTTAGAAATTTTTAGAGGAATAATGCCATTCTTGGGAATTGTCATTTTTGCAATGTTTTTAATGTATATGTTTCCAGCAATAGCTTTATGGTTACCCGAAACACTATTCGCTCAATAAAATAAAATGATAGACATCCATTCGTTAAAAGTTGAAGAACTTGTCTCGAAAATAAAAGACTCTCAATTAACATCAGTTGAAATTTGTAAGAAATACATTGAAAGAATAAATGAATTTGAAAAAGACGTTAAAGCATGGGCACATTTTAATAAAAAACTTTTACTAGAAAAAGCTGCTGAAGCAGATGAACATAGAAGATCTGGAAAACCAACAGGACCACTTCATGGAATACCTGTGGCTGTTAAAGATATTGTAGGTACTCTTGATATGCCAACTGAGTGTGGGACTAAGATTAGAAAAGGTAAATCTTATTCACAGAATGCTGAAATAATTGATCTATTACTTTCTGCAGGCGCGATAGTAATGGGCAAAACAGCAACATCAGAGTTAGCTTTTCTTGGACCATCTAAAACTACTAATCCTCATGATTATATAAGAACACCAGGAGGATCATCTAGTGGATCTGCAGCATCAGTAGCCTCTTTTATGGCACCACTATCTATAGGTTCTCAAACTGGTGGATCTGTTATTAGACCCGCCTCATATTGCGGTGTAGTTGGATACAAACCTACTTATGGATTAATTTCCAGAAATGGTGTTCTTAAAACATCTGAAAAATTAGATCACATAGGTGTGTTTGGAAGATCAGTTGAAGATGTTGCACTTCTTGCGAAAGTTTTAATTAAGAAAGATAACTACGATAGTGCAACCGTACACTATTCAACGGAAAACATGTTGGATGAAGTAAAAAAAGGTCCTTTATTTGAACCAAAATTTATTTTTTATAAAACTGAACATTGGAAAATTATTGAAAAAAAATCGAGAGAAGCATTTGAATATTTTATAAAATCGTTCAAAAATAATATTGAGGTGTTTGATACGCCCTCTTACTTCAAAGATATTTACAAGTATCATCAGATAATTCACGAGACGGATTTAGCAAATAATTTTGCTCTTTATTACAAAAAGTATAAAAAAAAATTATCTAAATATATGCAAGATGCGATTGCAAAAGGTAATAAACATTCTGCAAAAGAATATGCTGAAGCAATTGATTTTATGAAAAGAAGTTATGAGTCATATCAGGAAGTTTTTGAGGATTATCATGGAGTGTTATCACCATCAAGTCCAGGCGTTGCCCCCAAAGGATTAAAAAGTACTGGAACTGCTGAATTTAACAAAGTCTGGTCGTATTTGGGAACACCATGTATCTCTCTTCCTGTTCTTCAAGGAGAAGGCAATTTACCTTTAGGAGTTCAGTTAATAGGTGCGAGATTTGATGATCATAGATTTTTAGGTATTGCTAATTGGCTTGAAAAGGAATGTAATAAATAAAATGAATAAATTTACAACATTTCTGGGAACATTGCTGGCAGCAGCATTTCTAATAGGTCTTGCAACTACATTAACAAGATCAACAATGATTGGTTTTTTTGATGTACTCCCTGTTTATATCTTAATGGCCATAGCAATTTTTATGATGGTCTACGAGGCCTTTTTCGATAAGAAATAATTTTTTAAGTATTAAATTGTCTAAACATAAAACAAATTTTTTTGCATTTTCATTACTTTTTATTCAACCAATTTTTATGTCTTCTAATCTAATAGTTGCTAGAGGAGGTATTGAATTTGTTCCTCCGATTTCTTTAGCGTTTTGGAGATGGACGTTTGTTTTTATAATTCTTTTACCTTTCACATATTTATCACTTAAAAAAAATTATGCTTTAATCAAAAAAGAATATAAAAAATTATTTTTCTTAGGCGCTATGGGATGTGGCGTATGTGGTGCTTTTCCATTTTTAGCTGGAGCAACAACAACCGTTACTAATATGGCTATTATTTATACTTCATCACCAATTTTTATAATTATGATTTCAGCAATATTTTTTCAAGAAAAAATAAATTTTCTAAAAATAATTGGATTAATTTCTTGTTTAATTGGTGTTTTTGCAATTATCATAAAAGGTGATTTAAATTTGTTAATAAATTTAAAGTTTACAATTGGTGATCTATGGATGCTTGCAGCAGCTGTAGGTTGGGCATTATATTCAATCTATCTTTTCTATTGGAAATCTGAATTATCAATTTTTCAAAGATTTACTTTAGTTTCTTTTTTTGGCGCACTTAGTTTATTACCTTTTTATATTGCTGAAGAGTTTCTAGTGGCCAGAACTGTTTTTAACGAAGAATTTTATATGTGGGTATTATTTGCAGCTATATCCCCAGGGATAATTGCATTTACGTTATACACTCAAGCTCAAAAAAACCTAGGAGCATCTTTAACTGGTTTCACCCTTTACGTTTTTACAATTTATGGGGCAATTTATGGGTATTTTTTATTTGATGAAAAACTTGAATCGTTTCATTATGTAGGAACAGCTCTGGTATTCTTGGGTGTTTATCTAGCTAAAAAAAATTATGAGACTAAAACGTAGGAATTTTTTCTTGGAAATTATAATTGGGATTATAACTATTTATCTTTCAATATTAATTTTGCTTTTTATTTTTCAGCGAAATCTCATGTATCATCCAGATGAAAATAACTATTTTGGGGATAAGCTAGAAGTAGAAATAGAAAAGGTTAATATTAAAACAAGTGATAACATTAATCTTGTGGGCTGGTTTCATAATAAAAGTTTGGATAATTATAAAACTATACTTTACTTTCATGGAAATGCAGGAAAACTAGAAAATAGAATATACAAATTAAATCACTTTAAAGATTTAGACGTAAATTTTTTAATCATAGCCTGGAGGGGTTTTAGTGGTAATGAGGGAAAACCCACAGAAAATAAACTTTATATTGATGGAAATAGTGCAATTGATTGGCTTAAAAAAAAAGGTGTAGTTGAAAAAGATATAATTATTTACGGTGAATCGCTTGGTACTGGGATAGCAACAGAGATAGCTCAAAATAAAAATTTTGCTGGATTAATTTTGGAGACACCTTTTACTTCTATGGTGGAAGCTGCAAAAAATTTTTATCCCTACATACCTGTAGGACTTCTTTTAAAAGATAAATACAAAAACAAAGAAAAAATTAAAAATATTAATATTCCAGTTTTGGTCATGCATGGTGAAGCTGATCAAATAGTTCCTTTCTGGATGGGAAAAAAAATATTTGATTTAGCAAACAATCCAAAATATTCATATTTTACAGAATATGATGACCACATGATGGAGTACGATTCAAAGCTAGTTTCTGAGCTAAATAACTTTTTAAAAAGATTAAATTAAGCCACATTCTAAACAAATATAATTCAAACTTTTTTTTTAATAATTAAGGATGAAAAAATTATATTTATTTATTTTTATATTACTTTCATTCAAAACCTTTAGTTCAGCTAATGAAAATTTATCTTCAGTTGATAATTTATTTCATATTGATCAAATGAATTCTCACAATGAAAACTTTGCTTTATATTTTAAAACACGTGAAAAGGCTATTTTGGCGAAGGGAGAAGATAGTAATTATATAAATGATTATCCTAAAGATCTTTATATTTATAATTATGAAACTAAAAGTTCTTCACCTTTGATATCTCACGAATGGTTTCCAAGGCAAGCTAAATATTTTTTACAAGAATATGATTTTCCAGTTTTTCCAGACGATTTTGCATATTATTTATTAAAAGATAACAAAACACTTGTAATGATTAGTGCTGTTAAAAGCTTAAAAGCAAACTTTAAATTTGATATTATAGAAAAGAAATTAGAAATTTATCCAGTTAATGGAAAATTTGATTTTATTATTTCTTCAATTGCAAAAGGCTGTGATCATTATGATTTTAAGGATAATTATAAATGTAGTTTTTACAAACCTTTAATCTCAAGCAATTTAATTAATTAATTTGTATAAAAGCTTCGGCAAACTTTTCTGCCTCAAAAATCTGTAGATCATCTTCTTTTTCTCCTAAACCAAGAGCAATAATCGGTAACTTATATTTTTTAGCAACTGCTAAAAGAATACCACCTTTCGCTGTCCCATCTAATTTTGTCATTATTAGTCCTGTAATGGGTATAATTTTATTAAATTCTTCAACTTGGTTGATTACATTTTGTCCAGAGGTAGCGTCTAAAACTAAAACTACATCGTGAGGAGCTTCAGAGTCTATTTTTTTTGTCACGTTTGCAATTTTTTTGTATTCCTCCATTAAATTTTTTTTGTTTTGTAATCTTCCAGCAGTGTCTATCAAAACTTGATCAAATTGATTATTTACCGCTTCTTCTATTGCTTTATATGCCACTGAAGCTGGATCAGATCCTTGTGATGATTTAGTGATTGAAACATCTACTTTTTTTGACCAATTTTCTAATTGCTCAATAGCTGCTGCTCTAAATGTATCTGATGCAGCAAGCATTACTTTGTTTCCATTGCCTTTAAATATTTTACTAATTTTTCCTATCGTAGTTGTTTTGCCAACTCCATTAACACCAGAAATAAGTATTGCGTTAAGTTTTTCTTTTTTTTTAAAAAATTCAAAATTTTCTAAAGGTTTCATCAATTCGATTATATAATTTTTTAAAATAATATTTATTTCATCTGATGTATCTTTGTTTGGATCAATTTTAGTTTGGGAAACAATTTCTCTAATTTCTGATGCAGCAGCAATACCAACATCTGATTGAATCAAATAATCTTCAATCATATCTAAAGTTTTGTCATCTATTTCTTTTTTAATGACAATATTTTTTAAGCCAGAGCTAAATGCTGACGCGCTTTTCTTAAAACCAGATTTAAATTTATCAAAAATTCCCATTAAATTTTTATGTTAATTTCTTTAATATCAGAAACGGGTCCTTTCATATGAATACAGTCATTTTCATCAATAAATATTGATAACTTTCCAGTAGAAAACTCGATATCTACTTTATTACCTGAAAGTCCATTTCTCAATGCAGCAAAAGCAGTAGCACAAGCCGCCGTACCACAAGCCTTAGTAAGACCTGCTCCTCTTTCCCACACTTTAACTTTAATTAGTTCTTTATTAACAACTGTTGCTAA
>CABXYF010000014.1 GCA_902516435.1 uncultured Pelagibacteraceae bacterium
TTTAAAATTTCCATAATTGTTTTTAACACTTTAATTATTTATTTAATCAGTGATTTAACATTTTCTAATTTAATAATCAAAGGAAGTGAGCAAAAACAAAAGAATATAAGAGTGTTTAATGAATTTTATCATCATGATTTTAAGCCAAATGTTAATCAAAAATTATCTTGGGGAGGAAATTTTTATAATATCTGCACAAATCAGAATGCATTTTTAGTATCTTGCAAAAAAAATAGCAGTGAAAATATAATTAATACTTACGATACATTATTCATAGGCGACTCCATTACTGAGGGTCTTGGTTATTCTTATGATCAAACTTTTGTTGGAATATTTGAAAAGAATACAAAAAAAAAAATATCTAATCTTGCAGTTTTAAGCTATTCGCCATTCCTATATTATCAAAAAATTAAATATATCTTATCAAAAGGTATAAAATTTAATCATTTAGTAGTTTTAATTGATATAAGTGATTTAGAAGACGATTTAAATTATTTAAACATTGAAGCTAAATTAGCCTATAATAAAGTTCCATATAAACTTTTTGAAAAAGAAGAAATTAAAAAAATAAATTTTAGAGATTTTCTTAATAGAACTGATTGGAACTTACGAAATATATTAGCAAGAAACTTTCTAATTTCTTACAACTTATATACAGAATTTAAAAAATATTATTTTAAAAATTTTATAAAAGATAAAGATTTATATTTTAATAATACATCTTGGATGGATTACGATAATAAAAGAGTTAATTGGTCATATAATAAAAATTTTCGAGGATTTACTAAAAATGGAATTGATTCAGAAATTGATTTTACTGTTTCGAATATGCAAAATTTATGGCAACTGCTAAAACAAAATAGTATAGATTTATCTGTCGTAGTATACCCTTTGCCACAATCATTATATTACGAAACTAATAATTCCAGATATGTTTCAACGTGGGAGAATTTTTGCATAGACAAATGTAAAAATTTTGTAAATTTATTTGATATATTTAAAAAGGAAACAAATTATTTTAATACTTACAACAAATATTATATTTTCAACGATATTCATTTTAATAAGTTTACACATAAAATTGTTGGAAATTATTTATCTAAAGTTTTAAATTAAAATTTATAAGATAAGCATTATAATGATAATTATTGTTTATGAAATTCTTAGAGCAAAATCTGAGATATGAAAAATTTATTTAAAATCTAATTAGACTGAAAATTATAGATCTTTTTTAATTACATTATAAATTTGCTCAGCAATTATATAATTGCCGTAAGGCATCAAATGAGCAAAATCTATAAACATTTCTCTTTCTGGATTAATATCGTCAGGAAGATTTATTAACTCAATGTTATTAGATCCAAATGATTTTTTACATAAATTTCTAGTGCTTTTGTATTTTATGAAAATTTCATCAAAAGCCCTCTTAGTTTTTTCTTGAAGTATCTCATCGTTATCTTTTAGATTCTTATAATCTCCAATCATAACTTGCCATATAAAATAGGCATTACCTTTATTATTTTTTACCATCTGATTTATTGCTAATGATCTATTTGCCCATCTATTACATAGATTAGCTATTCTCTCTTGCTTACTTAATTCATTAATTTCCACTTTTGTTGTATCTAAAATAGAGTCTTGATTCCATATCTTATTTTCATGAAGATATTGAAAAAATTTAGATCTAAGTAAAATTTTTTTCAAAAACAATAAAAGGGTATTTTCATTTAATGAATAAATTTCTACAAATTTATTTAATTCTTTATGCCATAAATGATCAATTCCACCATAATAATTATGCATAAAATCATTTATGCCATCAAAAAAAATATAAATACTATTTTGTGGTACTTCATCTTCAAAAAATCTAATAAAATTCTGAGTGGAATTATAACCAGATGTACCCTTATTATATATTTCATAACATTTATGATTATCATTTTTCATTATTTTACCAAGTTGAGCATTAATTAAATCCTCATCTCTCAACCATCCATCACCATGTATGACACTGCCACCATAAATAAATATTTTTTTTAATTTTTTACAGTTATCATTTTTATTAATAAATGTTGGTCTATTACCTTTATTGGTATTAAAAAACTTTGACTTAATATTATTGTCAAATTGATAGATTCTAAATGGCATATACTTAAAAGATTTGTTTACATCCGAATTTGAATTTATTATAGATTGTTCTTCTAAATATTCATCGATCCATTCATGACCATTTTTCTTATAGATTTGCAAAAGTTTTTCATTAGAAAATCTATTAGATTGATAAAGTGGATTCATATAATTTGATTTTTTATAGTATGTTCTTGAAATAAGTTCAGCTATTACAAAAGCTAATACGAATAAAATAATACTAATAAAAAGTATAAATACTAATTCTTTTAATTTTTTAAGCATTTTTTAATATTTTTAAATTAAAGTTTAAAAAAACGATATGAAAAAATAACCATTGTCGAAAACTTAAATTTTAAGAAATTATAGTTTTTACAGATCCTAATTTATCAATTTTACCGTAGTATAAGCCTTTACCTAATATTGGCACAACTCCAACAGTTGATCCTGTAAAT
The DNA here is from genome assembly GCA_902516435.1 of uncultured Pelagibacteraceae bacterium. Classification (GTDB taxonomy): domain Bacteria; phylum Pseudomonadota; class Alphaproteobacteria; order Pelagibacterales; family Pelagibacteraceae; genus Pelagibacter. The sequence continues at coordinate 2,583 of CABXYF010000014.1, forward strand.
ACATAAAAATCTTTATTTAAGTTAATTTTATCTTTTTTAACTTTATTTAAAACAAATCTTAATGAGTTTAGTGGGTTAATATAAACAGCGCTCGTATTTCCGTTAACACTTTGTTTTATTTTTTTATTGGTAAGATTTGTTTTTAAATTTCCAATATTTATTTTTTTATATTTTTTCTTTTGACCAATTAAAAATTTAACGTTTGCCCCAAAATCGCTACAAAGATCACCAAATGAAGTAATACCTTTTTTCCTCTGTCTATATCCAACAATTTCTATACATGGTGCCATATGTGATATAAATTTTGTGATATTTTTTTTGGTAATTGCTCCTTTTGAGTAAAAAAAAGATTTTTTTATTAAATAACAGACTTCAAGTTCAATGCCTAATGTGGATTTATTAATTTTTACTCTCTTGCCACTTTTTAAAAAATTATTTTTAAAAATTGATGCATAAAATGGTTCTTTTTCTTTTAATTTTTTCATTACTGGAATACCAGTTCCACCAGCCTTATAGCCAATAATTGGTATGCTAACTTTACTCTCACATAACTTTCTAAATTTATTAGCCTCAGTAAGTTTATTTGTAAATTTACTTGGGATTGGAGCTACAATTTTATTTTTAAGAAATGCTTTAACTAGTTTATCTGATACTTTGTCTTTGAAGGATTTTTTCATGCACTATTATTATTTTAATACTGACATTGGATCAAGCCTTGTTTGAAACCAATTAATTCTAAAATCAAGATGCGGTCCTGTTGATCTTCCAGTTGACCCGACTGTACCTATGACATCTCCTTTGTTTATTTGATCTCCCACAGAAACTAGAACATTCTCTAAGTGTGAATAAATAGTTGAAATACCGTGACCATGATCCATTATAACTGTCCCTCCGGTATAATATAAATCCTCTTCTGCCATCGTAACAATTCCTGATCCAGAGGATTGAATCATAGTGCCTTGTTTAGCGGCAATATCTATTCCATAATGAGGCCACTTAGGTTTTCCATTTAAAATTCTTTGACTTCCATACACACCACTTATTATCCCCTCTACTGGCATTATAAATTTTTCTTTAAAGTACTGAAGGTCTGAATTAATTGCTCTTGCTTTACCTATAGCATTATTTTCTTTTTTAATTCTCTTATAGACAGATTCTGGCGGTGTTACTTTACTTTCTTCAAGTCCGTCTATTCTTTGTATATTATATTTTCTCTTGTTAACTTTTTTAGTAATAACTGTTTTTTCACCATCTAAATATTTTGTGAAAGTTAGATCGTACTTTCTATCCCTATCTATACCAAAAACAAAAAAACCATCTTCTGAGACTTTTACTGACTTTTTTCCCACTAAAATTTTTGCCCTCGGGTCAGTTTTTCCAATAATAAAGTGACCTTGTAAAAATTTACCTTGGAACTCAATCGTCCATGCAGGAAACGTTAAAATAAAAAAAAGAATAAAAGTTCGATTAATTATTGAGCTGTCCATCCACCATCTATTATTATTGATGTCCCAGTGATCATAGAGGATGCTGATGAGGCTAAAAAACAAACAGTAGTTGCAACATCACTCTCAGAAGCAGCTTTACCCATAGGAATATTTCTAAGAGCCAAATTTTTAAATGCTTTATTTTTAAAAAATTTTTTAACCATTGGTGTCTCTACGAATGTAGGAGCTACTGAGTTAACTCTTATACCTTTCTTTGCTAACTCAACACCCATACCTTTAGTCAATCCTTCAATACCAAATTTAGTCATGTTATATATATTTCTTCCTGCCATACCTACATGACCAAGTTGAGAAGACATATTTATTATAGAGCAAGCTCTTTTTTTATTTTTAAGCATTTTTTTAACAACAATTTGAGCAACATTAAATGCAGCTTTCAGGTTTAAATCTACTAAATAGTTCATGCTTGATTGTTTTATATTTTCAAAAGGTTCAGGAATATTTGTACCAGCGTTGTTAACTAAAATATCTATAATTTTAATTTTGTTTAGTTTTTCTTTTAAGTCTTGGTAGTTCATCACATCACACTCAATTTTAATTATTTTACCTCTAATTTTTTTAATATCTTTTTCTAATTTATTCAAATCAGATTGAGTTCTACTCAATGCAATTACATTTGCTCCTGCCTCTGCTAACGCAATAGAACATGCTCTTCCAAGTCCTTTTCCTGCTCCAGTTACTAAAGCATATTTTTTTTTTAAATCTATTTTTTGAAGATACATTAAAGTAATAATATTTTAATATCTGTGTAAATCAACTGGACCGCAACAACTAATATCGCTAATAATCCTAGCCAAGCTATCCATTTATATTTTTTTATCCATCCGGATATTAAAGTTGCTGCTGTAGCCATTAATACGATCGATAACATTAAGCCAAATACAAGAAGACCGTAGTGTTCACCTGCTGCACCTGCCACACCCAAAACATTATCTAAGCTCATTGTAAAATCAGCTAAAAGAACAGTCCAAATTGCTTTTAAAAAACTGGAGTTGTCTACATTAATATTTTCCTGCTTTTCAGATCCCTTAATTACATCTACATAAAGTTTGTACACTATATAGAGAAGTAGTAGCCCTCCAATTAGTCTTAATCCTGTAATTTGTAAAAGATAAGCAGTTAGTAAAGTTAATATTATTCTTAAAATTACTGCTCCACCTATACCCCAAAAAATAACTTTCTTTCTTTGTTCAGGTGGGAATTTAGATGCAACCATGCCGATGATAATTGCATTATCCCCAGCCAATACTAGATCGATAAAAATTATTTGAGTTAAAATTGCTATTTGTTCTGGTGTAAATAATTCAGCCAACATCAATGATTAAGTATCATGTCTGCACCTTTTTCTGCAATCATTATTGTTGGAGCGTTGGTATTACCTGATGTTATGTTTGGCATTATAGATGCATCAATTACTCTTAGATTGCTTACTCCTTTAACTTTTAGTTTTTCATCAACAACTGACATTTCATCTTGACCCATTTTACAAGTGCCAACAGGGTGAAAGATTGTTTGTGCGTAATTTGAGGCTTCTTTAACTAGTTCTTCATCATCATTAATATTTACTCCAGGTCTATATTCCTCTGGTGAATATTTTTTAAATGTTTCTGACTCCATTATAATTTTTCTTGTTAATTTAAGACCTTTAGCTGCAATCAATCTATCATTATCAGTTGATAAATAATTTTGTTTTATTTTTGCATAAGTTCTTGAATCTTTATCAACTATACTAACATACCCTCGACTTGTCGGTTTTATATTGGATACAGTTGGAGTAAAAGCATGAAAGTCATGATTCTTAGTTGCTCCTAATGTATCCATACTCATTGGCTGAACATGCCATTGTAAATCAGGTAATTCTAATGAGGAGTCACTTTTAGCAAACATACAAAGTTGACTTGCCCCCATAGTCATAGGGCCTGTTCTTTTAAATATATATTCCAATCCGATCATTAATTTTCCAAATAAACTATTAATTTTTTTGTTTAAAGATTTTAGTCCATTTATTTTATAAATAGGTCTTAACATTAAATGGTCGTGTAAATTCTCCCCAACACCATTTAAATTTTGAACCATATCTATACCTAAGTTTTTTAATTTATCTGGATTTCCAATTCCCGATACTTGTAGGATTTGTGGCGAACCTATCGAACCTGATGATAATATTATTTCTCTGTTTGTTTGAATTTTTTTAAGTTCGTCTCCTTGCCAAAATTCAACTCCTTTAGCTACTTTATTTTCAAAAATTATTCTTTTTACATGCGCATGGGTAATAATTTCTAAATTCTTTCTATTTTTAATTGGATTTAAATATCCTACAGATGTGCTACATCTAAAACCATCCTTCTCTGTAACTTGGAAATATCCACATCCATGGTTATCTCCTGTGTTAAAATCTTTTGTTTTAGGTATACCAAATTCTTCAGCTGCATTCTGAAACTCGTCTAAAAGTGGAAGATGAATTCTTTGATCTGAAACAGATAATGGACCATTTACACCATGAAATTCACTTTCACCTCGTTCTTGATTTTCAGCTTTAATAAAATAGGGTAATACATCATCCCATCCCCAACCTGTATTTCCTAGTTGTCGCCAAATATCATAATCTCTATTTTGACCCCTTATATACAGCAACCCATTTATAGAGGAACTTCCACCTAATGTTTTACCTCTAGGATATCTGATTGATATATTATTCATGCTCTCGTCTGGCTCAGTTCTGTAACACCAGTCTGTTTTGGGATTATGCATAGTTTTAAAGTAACCCACTGGTATATGTATCCATGGATAATTATCTTTACCACCTGCTTCTAAAAGAAGAACTTTATTTTTAGGATTTTCTGATAGTCTGTTTGCAAGCACGCAACCTGCAGATCCTGCACCAAGAATTATAAAATCGTAATTATCCATAAATCAGATCCTTTATAAGTAAAAAATTTTTTTTTTCTAATAAATCTGTGAAAATATTTGAGAATATGTCAATTTTAGTGCTTGTTTTGAATTTCAATATAAGAGAAGCTTTATTTTTTATAAATAACGAGAGGGAAAAAATGAAAAAAATCATTTCAATGTTATTTGCGGTTACAATGGTATTTGGATTTATTTCAAATGCTAATGCTGCAAAAACACTAAAATGTCAGACTGTGCTTAACACTAAAGCTGATGAAGTTAAGATGTTAAAAGACTTTACTGACACTGTTACAACTTTGACTGCTGGATCTCTAAAGTTTGAAATTTTACCTGCAGGTGCTGTAGTTGGAGTTAAAGAAACATTAGATGCAGTTGATAAAGGTCTAATCGATTGTGGTTTCGCATGGACTCACTATTGGTCAGGTGATCACCCTGCAGCTATGTTATTCGGTTCGCCAGTAGCTGGTGGTGGTGTAGGTATTGATAATATCGCATTCTTATCATGGTTCCAATATGGTGGTGGTAAAGAACTTTACGACCAATTATGGAAAGAAATGGGAAGAGATATTAAAGGATTTATGATCCAGCCAGTTGGACCAGAAGCTTTAGGTTGGTTTCCAAAACCAATTAAAGACATGGCTGACTTTAGAAAATATAAATTCAGAACTCCTCCGGGAATTCCAGGGCAAACATATAAAGATATAGGTATAGCATCTGTAGCTATGGGTGGTGGAGATATTCTTCCAGCTTTAGAAGCAGGTACAATTGATGCTGCTGAATGGTGTTGTCCAAAACCAGATTTAACTTTTGGTTTCCAAAAAGTATTGAAGCACTACTACCTACAAGGTTTACACCAAGTGGTCGTAAATGCTGACTTTTATATTACTGGAAAAACTTACAATGCAATGTCTGATCATGAGAAAAAGTCTCTTGAAGTAGCTGCTAATGCGTCATTAGCTAAATCTTTAAGTTACAGAATCTATGAGAATGGTAAAGCTTTGAAAGAATTAACAGAAGTTCATGGAGTAATTTTAGAGGATACACCTTCTGATTATTTCACAGAATATATGGCTGCTGCAAAAGCTTCTTTAAATAAGAATGCTGCAGAAAACAAATTTTTCAATGAAGTTTATACTTCAATGAAAGAATTTGCTGATATTGCAGTTCCTTTCTGGAGTGGTTCTCAAATGTCTAATGCTAAGCTAGGAATGGCTCACGCAGCAACATTAAAGTAATCAGTAATTAATCTTAAAAAATATAATTAGAGCGGACTTAATAGTCCGCTTTAATTTTTTAAAAAATTTTATGGCTGACGAACCAACCAAATTAGATATTTCTGATGAAATGATTGCCGAAAGGCGAGGTGGTTCAGGAAAAATGCCAGAAGATATGCCATTATGGATGGCTAGTTCTATAGTAAATATTGATAAATTCAGTAAATGGGTGGGTAATGTTGTTTGCTGGATTTTAATTCCTTTGATTTTTGCGATGACTTATGAAGTGCTTGCAAGAAAATTATTTTTAGCCCCAACCATTTGGGCTTATGATATAAGTCGATTTTTGTATGGAGCATTGTTTATGCTGGGTGCTGCATATGCTCTTTCTAAAGGTGTACATATAAGAGCTGACTTTTTGTATAGAAATTTTAAAACTAAAAATCAAGGTAAGATAGATTTTTGGTTGTATCTTTTATTTTATTTTCCAGGATTATTAGTTTTCCTTTATATGACAATTGGATTTGTTGGAGAGTCTATTCAAAGAGGCGAGAAAGGTATGGATACCACATGGATGCCTTACATGTGGCCTATCAAATCGTGTTTATTGATTGGAATTGTGTTTTTATTAATTCAAGGAATTTCAGAACTATTTAAAAGTTATTGGGCAGCAACAAAAGGTAAATGGCCTGGAGACGATAAATGATAGCCGAACTTATTGATCCAGCTATTTTAGGTTTTATCCTTGTTGGAGTAATGCTTTTTGCCATCTTTGTTGGTTTTCCAATTTCGTTTACATTAATATTTTTAGGTTTTGTTTTTGGGTACTTAGGTTTCGGTAAACTAGTATTTTATTTGATGACACTCCAGTTTTCGATGGTCATGACCGAACAAACGCTCGCTGCCGTTCCTCTTTTTGTATTTATGGGCATAATGATGGAGCAGGCAGGTTTAATGGAGAGACTATTTTCATCATTCCAAATGATGTTAGCTAAAGTAAAAGGATCTTTATACTATGCAGTATTATTTGTTTCAGTAATTTTTGCAGCTGCAACAGGTATTGTAGGGGCGTCTGTTACAATTTTAGGAATTATGGCTGCTAAGTCTATGAATAGATCTGGATACGATGTTAGATTAGCAGCGGGAACTATAACTGCTGGAGGAACTTTAGGAATATTAATTCCTCCAAGTATTATGCTAGTTGTTATGGGACCAATCATGGAAATTCCAGTGATTGATTTATTTGCTGCAGCTATAATTCCAGGAATTCTTCTTGCAAGTTTATATGCTGGTTACACTACAATTAGATGTATGATTAATCCAGAATTAGGTCCAGTTCTTCCAGAGGAAATGCGAGCTGCAAGCATGAAAGAAGTATGGATTGAATTTTTCCTTGGACTAGTTCCACCTGCAGCTTTAGTTTTTGCTGCATTAGGAAGTATTTTGTTTGGTTTTGCTACACCAACAGAAGCAGCCGGCTGTGGTGCGATGGGTGCTTTACTGCTTTCAATAGCTTATAGAAAGTTAACCTTGCCAAAATTACAAGAAGCATTAGTTAAAACTTTAGAAATTACAGCTTTGATAATGGTCCTGGTTGCCGCTTCAAACTTCTTTGGAGCAGTTTTTGCTAGATTAGGAACACCAACATTATTAACTGAATTTCTTTTAGGTTTGGAAATGAACAGGTATCTCATCTTAGCCATGATAATGGTTATGATATTTTTATTAGGATGGCCACTAGAATGGGTACCAATAGTTATGATTATAGTACCTATTATTTTACCTTTGGTTGAGGCTTTAGGATTTAATTTAACTTGGTTTGCTATATTGGTTGCTGTTAATTTACAAACCGCCTGGCTCTCACCACCAGTGGCTCTCTCAGCTTACTTTTTAAAAGGGGTTGTTCCAGAGTGGGATTTAAAAGATATTTACTATGGTATGATGCAATTCATGGTACTCCAAGTTATTGGGTTAATTTTAATTATTATATTCCCTCAAATTGCCCTTTGGTTACCAACTCTCTTGTATGGACAGTAGAATTTATTAGTTTAAAATAAATTTAGTGAATCAACCAAAAGTAAAATATTCTTTATCTAATTGGGATCTCGTAACTGTTAATCCAAACTATAAAAATTGGAACTGGAAAGATCTGTTTTGTTTTTGGGGCGTAAATGTACAAAGTGTAATTGGGTTCTCACTTATTGCGTCTTTATATATTATTTATAGTCTTAATACTTTTATTGTATTTTTTGGTACACTCCTAGGATCATTTTTTGTTTATATATTCTGTAATTTAATCGGAAAACCTTCACAAAAATTTGGATTACCATTTGCAGTTCTTTTAAGATCATCTTTAGGATTTAATGGAGCTAAATTATTTGGATTAATAAGAAGTTTAGTAGGCATTTTTCTTTTTGGAATACAAACATATTTTTTATCTAAGATTTTTGGATATCTGATAAGGATAATGATTTATTCAATAGATAACTCGTTATTAGATCACGAAATTTTTCTTACTTTTTTTTTAGGATTAAATATTATTGATGCAATATCCTTTGGAGTAGTAATTATATTTCAAACTCTATTGTTTAGCATAGGTATTCAAAATAATAAAAAATTAATAAATTATTCTGCAGTTCTTGTTTATGCAGGGATGATTATATTTTTTTTAGTTATTTTTTTAAGTGACGTAAAATTGACAACGATTGCATTTTTAAGCATTTTTAACCCTGAAGAACTTTTTAATAAAAACAATATCGCTCCCCTAATAACAGTAGCAGGTACAATTTTTGCATATTTTTCAATTATTATTGTAAGTTTTGGTGATTTTTCTAGATACGTAAAAAATGAGAGTGAACTAAATAAAGGAAATTTAAGTTTGATTTTAAATTTAATTATATTTTCATTTTTTTCTATTTTTATAGTTACAGGTTCAGACTTTTTTTTAAATCAGAAATATCAAGGCTTAGAGCAAATATTGACAAATCCAACGGATATAATTGGAAAATTTGACAACTTACAAACTACAATAATTGTTCTATTATTTATTATAATCGCATCAGCATCTACAAATTTAGTTGCTAACTATATTCCATCACAGTATTCACTGATCAATTTTGTTCCTAATAAATTGACTTTAAAAAGTGCTAGTTATGTAATTTCATTTCTTGGATTATTAATTGGAATTTTTTGGCTAACAGTCTTAAGCCAAGTTGGAATTCTGTCTTTTATAGATACATTTAGTTGTTTTTTTGGACCTATTTTTGGCGTTGTAATTGCTGATTACTATTCAATTAAATATGAAAATTTGAGCAATAAAGATCTTTATTCAGTTGAAACTGAAAGTGAATATTATTATTCAAGAGGATGGCACTTAAAAGGCGCTTATTCTATATTACTAGGATTTATATTTTCAGCCTCAACCATATGGAATGCTAACCTGATGTTTTTACAATCTTACGCGTGGATTATAGGTGCATTAATTTCTTGGATAACATATTATTTGTTAGCAAAAAAATAATTTCAATGCACAAATTTGATTTTAAAGGTAAGACAGCCGTAGTTACTGGTGGTGCTCAGGGTTTTGGTTTAGATATTGCAAAAAGGTTTCTAGATGGAGGAGCAAAAGTTTTTATTTGGGATATCGATGGAAAATTATTAAAATCTGTTTTTGATGAAATTAAAAATCCAAACCTAAACTATAATTTAGTTGATGTATCTAAATATGATGAGGTACAAAAAATTGTTTTAAAAATTCTTGAAAATCACAATATAGATATTTTAATAAATAATGCTGGAATAACAGGTCCAACAAATCCTTTATGGGAATATGATGTTGATTTGTGGAATAAGATTGTCCAAATTAATTTAATGGGAACATTTAATTGCTGTCGATCAATTGTTCCTAATATGATCAAAAATAACTATGGGAGAATAGTAAACGTTGCTTCAGTAGCCGGTAAAGACGGTAATGCGAATGCCAGTGCTTATAGTTCTGGTAAAGCCGGAACGATTGGTCTTACAAAAGCTTTAGGAAAAGAATTGGCAGATAAAGATATAGCGGTGAATGCAGTTACCCCAGCTGGTGCTAAAACAAGAATATTAGATCAAATGAGTAAAGAGCACGTTCAAAGAATGCTTTCTAAGGTTCCAAGAGGTAGATTTCTTGAAATTCATGAGTTTACATCTTTGGTTTGCTGGCTTTCTTCTGAGGAAAATACTTTTTCAACGGCTGCAGTATTTGATATTAGTGGAGGAAGATCAACTTATTAGTTTGTTATGACCAGGTCAGTAATCTCATTTATTTCTATAATATTCTTTTTTCAACTTTCATATGCTGAACAAATAAAAGTATTTGAATTTACTGAAAAAGAATTTACAGAATTAAAAGTAAGAAAAGTAAGAGGAGCAGATAGCAAAACTATTTATACTTTAGGATCAAATAAAAATGGAAATTTTTTAAAAGCAATTGCTGATAATGCGGCCTCAGGACTAGGTAAAGAAATTAAAATAAATTTAGATAAAACTCCTTTTTTAAATATCACTTGGAAAATCGAACAAGATTTAGCTGGGATTAAAGAAGATACAAAAAAAGGACATGATTTTGCAGCACGTGTATTTGCTATAAAAAAAACAGGAGCTACTCCTCTGTCAAATAGAGCAATAAATTATGTATTTTCAAGCAATGAAGATGTTGGGTTAAATTGGCCAAGCCCTTATACTAAGAAATCAGTAGATAATGTTTTATCCACAACTAAGGAAAATTTAGATCAATGGGTTACTGTAAAAGCTAACGTAAAAGAAGATTTCAAAAAACTACATAATTTGGATGTAAACGAGTTAGATGGTCTTGCAATTATGTCTGATACAGATAATTCAAAAAAAAAATCAGTTGCTTATTATCAAAATATTTTTTTTTCAAAAGATTGATTTAAAAAATGAGTAAAGTTTTTAATCATAAGGTTAAAGTATATTATGAAGATACAGATGCTGGTGGTGTAGTATATTATGCAAATTATCTAAAGTATCTTGAAAGAGCCAGAACTGAAGCTTTAGCAAAAATTGGACTAAGTAATCTTAAGATTAAAAATGATCATAAAGCAATTATTATTGTTAAATCATGTAATATTAATTATAAAAAATCTACATTTTTAGAAGACGAACTGAATATAAAATCTCATATAATTTCAATTACAAAAACATCATTTGTAATGAGTCAAACTATTATTAAGAAAAATGTTGTAATCGTTGAGTCCAATATACATTTAGTTTTCGTAAGCGAAAAGATGAAACCTATAAAAATTCCTAAATTAATTCTTGATAAGTTTAAACCTTATACTTCTAATGTTAAATAGCAGATAATTTTTTTGCTTTTTTAAAAAGCCTCAACATCATTGCTTCTGAAATAATCTTTGTATTTACATTTCTAGGACTTGGATGATAACAGGATATTAACTTAACATTATTTGGCAATAGATGAATTTTACCATGTTCAAATTTTGGTTTTCTAGGAAATTTGTAATTTTTTTTATAAAATTTTATACAATTATCAAATGCAACTTTACCAAGAGTAACTATTGTATTTAAATTTTTTAAATTTGAAATTTCTGATTTAAAATATTCTGAACAATTATTTAACTCTTCTATCATTGGTTTATCCCCAGGAGGCACACATTTAAGAATATTGGTGACATAGGTATATTTTAATCTTAGACCGTCTTGCAAGTTTAAAGAATAAGGTATATTAGATATTTTTGTCTTAAATAAACATTTAAATAAAAAATCGCTAGATTTATCTCCTGTGAAAGGTCTACCTGTTCTTGTCCCTCCATGTGCTGCGGGTGCTAAGCCTAAAATAAGTAGTTTAGCATTTTTATCACCAAAACCAGTTACAGGTTTTCCCCAATAAGTTTCATTGATATTTTGCTTTCTTTTTTCACTAGAAATTTTTTTAATATAATTAATTAATCTTGGACATTTTTTACAATTAACAATTGTTTTATCTAGTTTTTTAAATTTAATGTCCATTAATGAAATTTTTAAAAATATTTTTAATAATATTTATATCTATAAATACATCACTTAAAGCAGATTCAAAAAATAATTTAATTCAAAATTTAAAACAGGGTGGTAAATTAATCTTTATAAGACACGCATATGCCCCAGGTGGGGGTGATCCAGAAAATTTTAATTTAGATGATTGTGCAACACAAAGAAACCTAAGTAAAAGTGGACAAATTCAGGCAATGAAAATTGGAAATTTTTTTATAGAAAATCAGATTGAGATCAAAAAAATATACTCAAGTGAGTGGTGCAGATGTAAAGAGACTGCATTTATAGCTTTTCAAAATTTTGAAACAAAAAGTTTCCTTAACTCGTTTTTCAGTTCAAAATTTGCCCACAATAGACAAAAACAAGTTATTGAATTTGAAAAATTTTTAAAAAATTGGGATCAAAAAATAAATTTAATTTTTGTAACTCACTACGTGGTAATTTCTGAAATTTTAGATTATGCGCCTGCATCAGGAGAAATAGTAATTTCAAATAAAGATCTTAAAATTGTTGATACTTTGAAAATAGAGTACTAAATTAAAATATGTCCTCTAAAAAAGCATTGCGCCAAGCACAAAAGCAGGCTTATGCAAAACATAGATCTAATATCACTAATAGTAGGTTTAATTTGAAGGAAAAAAATCCAATAAATACAAAAATTAAAAAAAAAGCAAAATCTTAACTTTGTTGATCAAATTTTTCGATTTTTTTACACGTTGATATTTTTGAAATTCCTTCGATATCATTTAATACTGATTTCATAAAAATTTCTGGTTTTTCTTTTACAAATAAAATTTGAGTATAGAACTGTGGGTAACCATGCTTAATTGTAAAAATTTTATCATCTTCCTCGTAAATATTTCTTACGTAAATATTAGATTTTTTTACACTTAAATCTGTTATTCTATGTTTTTGAAATGTTTTTTCTTTATAAACATAATTTCTAGTCATAATTAATTCATTTAGATCAAATATGTATTCATTTTTTAAAAATTCATCATCTTTATGATCACATTTACTTAAAATAATTATTTCAGAGGAAACTTTGGTAAAACAAAAGATAATAAAATAAATTATTAAGAAGATTAGTTGAAAATTATTTTTTTTCATTCTTATCAGCGTAAAATAAAGCTATTAAAAAAATTATTGTCCATATAAAGATAGCCATAGTTTTGATAAAAGTGGTGTTTGCGGACCACACCTCAAAAAAAAGAGCACCGATCAAAATTCCTGTAGCATAAATAATGCTAATTAATACAACTTTGCTCATATTTAAATTATTTTATCTGATTTTTTTTGAATAATGACATCCTGTTGTTGATCTTATATTCATAAGACTCATTAAAACTTTCAAGTTGCCATCCTGATAGTCTTTTTTTAATTGTTTCTATATTATTTGTTTTCCAATTATCTGAAGTGTCTTCTTTCTTCCACAATAGTTTTTCCTCGTTACTTCTTCCACATCCATAACAATATCCGGTTGAGGGATCTGTTTTACAAATGCTTATACATGGAGAAATTATCATTTTTTAAAAGTAGTATAAAATTAGTCATATAAATAGATATTTTTTTAACATTTGTCATTGGACAAATAGTTTCAATAATATATAAAACCACCTAATTTGTGGGGCGATGGCGGAATTGGTAGACGCGTTGGTCTTAGGAACCAATATGGCAACATGTGAAGGTTCGAGTCCTTTTCGCCCTACCACTAAATGTTATGAAAGTTACAATAGAAAATATAAAAGGTTTAAGTAAAGATCTTAAAGTTTTAATCGATAAAGAGACAATGAACTCTTATGTTGATGATAAGTACGAGGAAATTAAAGGTACTGTAAATCTTAAAGGTTTTAGACCAGGGAAAGTGCCAAAAGAAGTGTTAAAAAGACAATTTGGTAAAGCAGTATTTGGTGAAGTTTTAGATAAAGTTTTAAAAGAAACATCAACTAAAGCTTTAGAAGAAAATAAAATTAAACCAGCGGGTCAACCTAAACTGGATTTAAAAACATATGGTGAAGGTAAAGAACTAGAATATGTATTATCTATTACAGAATTTCCTAAAGTCGATACAAAATTATTAGAGGGTATAAAGTTTGATGAATATTCAGTTAAAATTGATGAAAGCGAGACAGACACAAGAATAAAAGAAATAGCTAAAAATCAACCAAATTTTAAAGATACAAAGCCTGAAACAAAAGCCAAAGAAGGTGATTTGATTGCTATAGATTATAATGCAACAGTAGATGGCAATGAATTTAAGGGAAATGAAGGTAAAAATACTCAATTAACTCTTGGAAAAGATTTATTTCTAAAAGGCTTTGATAAACAATTAATCGGACTTAAAAAAGATGATGAAAAAATAGTTGAGGCTACTTTACCTGAAAACTTTCCTGAGAAAGAATTAATTAATAAAAAAGCTTTATTTAATTGTAAAATCTTAAGTATAAAACAAGCTGAAGAAGTTAAAATTGACGATGATTTTGCAAAAAATTTAGGTGCGAAAGATCTTAAAGATCTTAGAAGTTTAATAACTAAACAAATTAATGATGAATTTAAAAATTCTTTAGATCAATTGTCAAAAAACCAAATTTTAAAAGAGATTGAAAAGATTAAAATAGAAGAGCTTCCCCAAAATCTTATTGAGGAAGAAGTTAAAATTCTCTCTCAAGGAATGTCAGAAGATGAGATAAAAAAAAATAAAAAAAGTTTAGAGGAAAAGGCTAAGATCCGTATAAAGACTGGATTGATTTTAAATGAGTTTGGAGAAAAAAATCAAATAAAAGTTAATGAAACAGAAATTCAAAATGAAGTTCAAAAACAACTTAGAATGATGCCTGGACAGGAAAAAATGGTGATGGACTTTTATCAAAAAAATCCCTCAGCAGTAGCTAGCTTAAGAGGTACAGTTTATGAAGAAAAAATCTTAAATTTGATTAAAGAAAAAGGCAAACCAAATAAAAAGGATATCTCAAAATCTGAAGCAGAGAAAATTTTAAAGGAAGCTCACAATCATGATCACGATCATGAAAATAAAAAAAAAGAAACTAAGAAAAAATCTGAATTAAAAACTGCCACTAAAAAAAAACCTTCAACAAAAACAGCAAAATCAAAGCCAGCAGTAAAAAAAACAAAAAAAGTTAGCAAAAAGTAATCTCAAGTTGTATAAGAGATATCGAATCAATTATGACAACAAAATTATCTGAACAAATGAGTGGCTTAGTCCCAATGGTAGTTGAACAATCCAGTAGAGGCGAGAGAGCTTATGATATTTATTCAAGATTACTAAAAGAAAGAATAATTTTTTTAACAGGTCAAATAAATGATAATGTTGCATCACTGGTTACTGCTCAATTATTATTTTTAGAGGCTGAAGATCCAAAGAAAGAAATTTATTTTTACATTAATAGTCCTGGTGGATTAGTAACAGCAGGTCTAGGAATTTATGATACGATGCAATACGTAAAACCAGACATCTCAACATTATGTATTGGGCAAGCTGCATCAATGGGTTCATTTTTATTAGCAGCTGGAACAAAAGGAAAAAGATTTTCTCTACCAAATTCAAGAATCATGGTGCATCAACCATCAGCTGGATTTCAAGGACAAGCAACTGATATAGAAATACATGCCAATGAAGTTTTATCATTAAAAAAAAGATTAAATGAAATCTATTCTAAACATACTGGAAAAAGTGTTGATGAGGTAAAAAGTGCCTTAGAAAGAGATAATTTTATGACTGCAGAGGTCGCAAAATCATTTGGTCTCATTGACGAAGTAGTAGAAAAAAGATCTTAATACACTATATGTGGAATTGTAATATGCTGACTTGATTAGTAGGAGTCTTCTATAATAAAGTAGCTAAATTGATTCGTAAAAAAATATGACAACAAATAATAAAAATATTCTTTATTGTTCTTTTTGTGGAAAAAGCCAGCACGAAGTAAGAAAACTAATTGCTGGTCCAACTGTGTTTATATGTGATGAGTGTGTTGAATTATGTATGGACATTATTAAAGAAGAAAGCAAAGATACTTTTGTTAAACACCAAGACGGCCTTCCTTCTCCAAAGGAAATTTGTACAGTATTAGACGACTATGTGATTGGACAAGCACATGCCAAAAAAGTGTTATCTGTCGCAGTTCACAATCATTACAAAAGATTAAATTATGAGAGCAAGACAAGTAAAAATGTAGAGCTATCTAAATCAAATATTCTTTTAGTTGGTCCTACGGGTTGTGGTAAAACTTTATTAGCACAAACTCTTGCAAGAATATTAGACGTTCCATTTACTATGGCTGATGCAACAACCCTTACTGAAGCTGGTTATGTTGGTGAAGATGTAGAAAATATAATTTTAAAATTATTACAAGCTTCAGATTATAATGTAGAAAAAGCTCAAAGAGGAATTGTCTATATTGATGAAGTCGATAAAATAAGTAGAAAATCTGAAAACCCTTCAATAACGAGAGATGTATCTGGAGAAGGAGTACAGCAAGCTTTATTAAAAATTATGGAAGGAACAGTAGCTAGTGTACCTCCACAAGGAGGAAGAAAACATCCTCAGCAAGAATTTTTACAAGTAGATACTACAAATATTTTATTTATATGTGGAGGCGCTTTTGCGGGACTAGATAAAATCATATCCCAACGAGATAAGGGTACGTCGATTGGTTTTGGAGCTGACGTAAAGAAAACACAAGATAAGAAAACAGGCGAGTGGATGAAAACTTTGGAACCTGAAGATTTATTAAAATTTGGTTTGATTCCTGAATTTATAGGTAGACTTCCAATGATAGCGACATTAGAAGATTTAGATGAAAAATCTCTAATTAAAATTTTGCAAGAACCAAAAAACTCATTGATCAAACAATATCAAGAATTATTTAAGCTAGATGGAGCAAAATTAACATTTAAAGATAACGCACTTAAAGAAATAGCTCAAAAAGCAATTAAGAAAAAAACTGGTGCTAGAGGTTTGAGATCAATTTTAGAAAATATTTTGTTAAAAACTATGTATGATCTTCCTAGCCAGGAAAATATTGAAGAAGTAATAATAGATGCAAGCGCAGCTAAAGGGCAATCACAACCTATTTTAGTCCATGCTAAAGACGAAAGTAAATCTAAATCAAATAAGACATCAGCGGCTTAATATCCTTAATAAACACTAAAAATCTATTGCAATATAAAATATAATATCCATATTACTATTATGGATGTAAAAATTTCACTACCGCTATTGCCATTAAGAGACATAGTTGTCTTTCCGAGTATGGTAATCCCATTATTTGTCGGTAGAGATAAATCTATTTCTGCGCTTAATGAAGTCATGAAAAAAGATAAAAAAATTATATTAGTAACACAGAAAAATTCTGAAGTAGACGATCCTAAAAAATCAGACATATTCACATACGGCTGTGAGGGAAGTATACTACAATTATTAAAATTACCTGATGGTACTGTAAAAGTTTTAGTAGAAGGAGCTAAAAGAGTTAAAATTTTAGATTTTAAGGATAATGAAAAATTTATTACATGTGATTATACACACTATAATGATATCTTACCAAAAGATGAGGATCTGTCTCCGTTAGCAGCTACAGCATTAAGAAGACTAGAAAAATTAACATCTATAAATAAGAAAATTTCAAGCGAAACAATAAGCTCGCTTAAACAATTAAAAGATCCTTCCCAGATAGCAGACAATATAGCCTCACATATATCAGCTACAATTTCTGAAAAACAACAAATTTTTGAAACTAGTGATGTTAAGAAACGTATTAATTTAATCATTAAAATCATGGAAAATGAGACTAGCATTATAGGTGTTGAAAAAAGAATTAGAGGTCGGGTGAAGACACAAATGGAAAAAACTCAAAGAGAATATTATTTAAACGAGCAATTGAAAGCTATTCAAAAAGAACTTGGTGAAATTGAAGACGGTAAAGACGAAACAACAAGTTTAAATAAGTCTATAATAAAAGCAAAAATGCCAAAAGAGGTTGAAAAAAAATGCCTTCAAGAACTTAAAAAATTGAAAAACATGAGTCCAATGTCTGCAGAGGCTACAGTAGTTAGAAACTATTTAGATTGGATGACTGAACTACCATGGTATAAAAAAAGTGAAGTTAATATTGATTTGCTAAAAGCCCAAGACATACTTGATAAAGATCATTTTGGATTAGAAAAAATTAAAGAGAGAATAGTAGAATTTTTAGCAGTTCAAAAAAGAATGGAGAAAATTAAAGGGCCAATATTATGTTTAGTAGGACCGCCGGGGGTAGGTAAAACTTCTCTAGGTAAATCGATTGCTAAGGCAACAAATAGGGAATTTCTTAGAATGTCTGTTGGTGGAATGAGAGATGAAGCAGAAATAAGAGGTCATAGAAGAACTTACATTGGTTCTTTGCCAGGCAAGATAATTCAAATGATGAAAAAAGCTGGAACAAAAAACCCATTAATATTACTTGATGAAATTGATAAAATTGGGAATGATTATAGAGGAGATCCATCTTCAGCTTTACTTGAGGCATTGGATCCAGAGCAAAATACTACATTTAATGATCATTATTTAGAAGTTGATTACGATCTGTCAGATGTAATGTTTGTTACAACGGCTAATACATTAAACATATTACCTCCTTTGCTCGACAGAATGGAAGTAATTAGACTTGCTGGGTATACTGAAGATGAAAAAATCAGTATTGCTGACAAATATTTACTACCAAAACAAATTAAAGATAATGGTGTTAAGGAAAAAGAATTAAAATTAGACAATGATATAATTAAAGAAGTAATAAGAGGTTATACTAAAGAGTCAGGTGTAAGGAACCTGGAAAGAGAGATATCGAAAATTGCGAGAAAGGTTGTTAAAAAAATTGTTGCTGGAGAGGAAACAGAGGTAAATGTTACTAACAAAAATTTACAGGATTTTCTTGGTGTAGCAAAGTTTAATTTTGGTGAACTTGAAACAAACAATAAGGTTGGAATTGTTATTGGTTTAGCGTGGACAGAATACGGAGGAGAGATACTAAAAATTGAAACTGTAACAATGCCAGGTAAAGGCAGAATGCAGATTACAGGTAAATTAGGTGATGTAATGCAAGAGTCGGTCAAAGCTGCAAAATCTTTTGTCAGATCAAAATGTTTAGAGTATGGAATTATTCCACCTCTTTTTGAAAAGAAAGATTTTCACATTCATGTACCAGAGGGAGCAACTCCAAAAGATGGACCATCAGCCGGGGTAGGAATGGTAACATCAATTGTATCTTCTATAACCAATATTCCTGTGAGAAAAGATGTTGCAATGACAGGTGAAGTAACATTAACCGGTCAAGTTCTACAAATTGGTGGTTTAAAAGAAAAATTATTAGCTGCTCACAGAGCTGGCATCAAAGAAGTTTTAATTCCAAAAGAAAATGAAAAAGATCTTGTGGATATGCCTAAGAAAATTACTGAAGATATAAAAATCACACCAGTTGAAGATGCAGATCAGGTGATTAAAATAGCATTAACAAAAGAATTAAAACCTACAGAGTGGGTAGAAGTTGATATAGCTAAAAAAGAAGATAAATCTCAAGCTAGTATCCAATAAAGTAACAAATTCCATATCTGCCAATTATAAATTTTTGGTTATGCCAATTTAATAACTAGATCTCCATCCATATTTTATATAGATTATTTTTATAAATAATAACTTGAGAGGAAATAATATGAATAAATTTTTTAAAATAATCGTTGTTTTATTCACATCTTTATTTCTAAGTTTTGCAGCAAATTCAGTTGAAGTCAAATTTGGACACGTAGGTAAGCCTGGGTCTTTATTTTCAGCTTCAGTAGATCATTTTGCTAAACTTGCAAATGAAAGATTAGGTAGCAAAGGTAAAGTATCTGTTTTTGGATCTTCACAACTTGGAAAAGATAAACAAGGTATGCAAAAAGTTAAATTAGGTACAGTCAATATGTGGTTGCCTTCATCAGTAATGGCATCTATTCATGATGAGTTTGGTGTATTTGATATGCCATTTATTATTAAAAATAGAGCACATATGAATAAAGTTGAAAGTCAAGTGTTACCAGGAATGTTTAAAAATCTTGAAGATAAAACTGGATATAAAGTTATAGCTGTTTGGGAAAATGGCTTTAGACATATCACTAATAATACTAGACCAATTAATACTCCTGATGATTTAAAAGGAATTAAGTTAAGAACTCCTAAGTCAAAATGGAGAGTTAAAATGTTCCAATCATATGGTGCAAACCCGACTCCTATGTCATTTTCTGAGGTATTTACTGCTTTGAAAACTGGTACAATGGATGGTCAAGAGAACCCATATGCTCAAATAGCTAGTGCTAAATTTCAAGAAGTTCAAAAATACTTGTCAATCACAGGTCACGTTTATACTCCTGCTTATGTAACAGTACATAAAGATCACTGGAGCAAACTACCTGCTGATGTACAAAAGATTTTAGAACAAGCTGCTCAAGACACTCAAAAATTTGTTTATGAGGAAGCTGCAAATCTTGAAAAATCTTTGTTAGGAGTAATTAAATCAGCTGGAGTTCAGGTAAACGAAGCTGATAAAGATGCTTTTATTAAAGCAAGCAAAGGAATATATGATCAATTTGCATCAGAAGTTCCTACAGGCGGTGCGTTAGTTAGCAAAGTTTCAGCTTTAGCAAACTAATATAAATTAACCAATTACAATCAGGCCCTCTTTCTGAGGGCCTGAGCTAAATATGACATTGCAAAAATTTACAAATTCTTACGAAAATTTTTTAAAAATAATATTGTT
>CABXYF010000015.1 GCA_902516435.1 uncultured Pelagibacteraceae bacterium
ACTTGTATTTTTTAAATCTGTTTTACCATATAGAATTTCATTTCCTGTAAAATCAGTTACCACTCCACCTGCATGGCACAAAATAGCATGTCCAGCAGCTATATCCCACTCATAAGCTCTCGGTTCTGCCACATAACCATCGTATTCACCAGTTGCAACAACACAAAATTTTAGTGAACTTTTCATTTTAATATTTTCTTTAACTCCTAATTCGTCATATATTTCTTGTATCTCAGGCTTAATTTTATTTGAGTATGAAATAAACTTAATTGATCCCTCATTTTTTGTTATTGAGTCGCTAAGGTTTATTACTTTACTATTACTAAGTTCATAAGCATTGTCCTTTCCATAAGAGTAGAACATTCTTTTTTTAGCAGGTGCATTAATTAAACCTGCAACTGGTTTATTATCAATTATCAATCCGGCATTAATCGTAAACTCTTCTAAATTATTTATATAATCATGTGTTCCATCGATTGGATCGATGAGCCAAAAGTTTTTTAAGTTTGATTTATCCTTATTTTCTAAACTTTCTTCAGAAATTATGGGAATTTCAGGAGTTATCTCTGAAATTTTTTTTGAGATGAGTTTATTTACCTCTAAATCTCCATTACTAACAGGTGTGTTGTCAGACTTAATTTCTTTTATTAATCCTTTTTTTCTAAGTTCGATAGCTAAATCTCCAGCATTCAAAAAACTTTCAATTAAATCCTCAACAATCTTTTTTAAATCCATTTTTCACTTTCCAAGTTTTCTTAACTCGATATTTTTTGCATTTATTACTTTTTTTCCAGCATTTTCAAAATTCACAGTGACTTTATCATTTATGATAGATTGTACTTGACCTATACCCCATTCTTTGTTGTTTGTGTTAGTGACTTTGTCACCTGGCTCATAATCTAAAATCATTTAATTTAACTTATATTGTAAATCAGTATAAATACCACCTTATGAACAAAAAATTAAACTCTTTAGGCTTTAACAAAAAACCATCAGATACAACAGTAGTTGTAGCTATGTCTGGTGGTGTAGATTCTTCTACTGTTGCAGGTATGATGAAGAGTGAGGGTTATAAAGTTATAGGTATTACCTTAAAGCTATACGATGATGGTAAAGAAGTAGCAGTCTCTAAACAATGCTGCTCTGGTCAAGATATTATGGATGCAAAACGCGTGGCTCAAAAACTAGGTATTGAACATAAAATTTTATATTACCAGGATAAATTTAAAAAAGGTGTAATAAATAATTTTGTTGATAGCTATTTAAAAGGTGAAACACCTATCCCTTGTGTACAATGTAATCAAACAGTTAAATTTAAAGATCTGCTCCAAGTATCAAAAGATCTTAATGCAGATGCATTAGTGACTGGCCATTATGTAAAAAGCATTACAGAAAAAAATACTACAAATATGTATAGAGCAATTGATGAGAATAGAGATCAAAGTTACTTTTTATTTAATACTACTAGAGAGCAACTGGATTATTTAAGATTTCCTTTAGGTGGATTGTTAAAAGATAAAACTAGAGAAATAGCAAAAAATTTAGATTTAAATGTTGCTGACAAACCTGATAGTCAAGATATTTGTTTTGTTCCAAATGGAGATTACGCATCAGTTATACAAAAATTTAGACCAGACTCATTTCAGAAGGGAAATATTAAGAATTTAAATGGAGAAGTAATTGGAGTTCATGATGGAATTATCAATTTTACAATCGGTCAGCGAAAAGGAATAAAAGTTTCTGATAAAGATCCACTTTACGTACTTAAAATTAATTCTAATAAAAATGAAATAATTGTTGGACCAAAAGAAAAATTAGGTAAACGAAAAATTTCTTTAAAAGATATAAATCTCCTAGCACCAAATATAGAATTAGATAAAAAAATATTTGTAAAAGTAAGATCAACAGGCGATTTACTAGAAGCAAGTGTAAATTTAAATGATAATAAAACTGGGGTTGTCAATCTAAGTCAACCTGAGGATGGAATTTCACCTGGTCAAGCCTGTGTTTTTTATAACAAGGATCAGTTTGGATATAAAGTTCTTGGTGGTGGCTGGATTAAAGAATAGAAGCTAATTTACTTCTTTTTATTTTTTCTTTTGGCTCTTCTTTTTTTAGAGCCTTGTTTTCTTCGACCTCTATGTTTTTTTGGGTAACTCATTCAATCCTATTTTAATTATATTGACGTTTTTCATGGGATATAGCATTGTCTTTTAAACATATCAATTTTTATTATGCGAAATTCTTTTAAAACTTTTTTAAAACATACCGCAAAAGACTTTCATAATCAGTCTGTAAATCCTCCTGTAGTCCGAGCTTCAACAATAATTTTTAAATCAATGCAAGAATTAAGAAAAACACAAGCAAAAGCTCTTAAGAAACCAACAGGAGGTTATTACGACTATGGCAGGCAAGGAACATCTACTACTTATATTCTTCAAAAAATATTAACAAAACTTGAAGAAAGTTATCATGTTTTTACTACACCAACAGGATTTGGTGCAGTTTTTTTAGCAATATTTAGTGTTACAAGGCCTGGAGATGAAATCATAGCAGTTGATCCAATATATACTCCTTCTAGAATATTAATGGAAAGTTATTTAAAAGAATTTAAAATAAAAACTTCTTTCTATAATCCTAATGATCTTAACACCTTAAAAAAATGTATTACTAAAAAGACCAAATTAATTTTTGTAGAAAATCCAGGAAGTAATACATTTGAATTTCAAGATTTGAGTAAAATTATTTCTATTGCTAAGAAAAATAAAATTTTAACAGCAATTGATAATACGTGGGCAACTCCTTACTTCTTTAAACCAATTAAACTAGGTTTTGATATGGCTATTGTATCTGCAACAAAATATTATTCAGGACATTCAGATGTAATGGGTGGTTCACTTGCTGTTAATAAAAAAGTTTATAATAAAGTAAAAATTGCTGATAAAATGACAGGACTAAGATTAGGTCCAGATGATGCATATTTAATTACCCGTGGATTGAGAACACTTGATGTAAGATTAGACAAACATAACGAAAATGCCAAAAAAGTTTCAAAATTTCTTTCTAAATTTAAAAATGTGCAATTACTCTATCCATATAATAAAAATTCATCTAATTACAAAATGTGGAAAAAATATTATTCTGGAGCCTCAGGTTTAATGGGTCTGAAAATAAAATCAAAGAATAAAGCCTCTGTTCAAAAGTT
The DNA here is from genome assembly GCA_902516435.1 of uncultured Pelagibacteraceae bacterium. GTDB lineage: Bacteria > Pseudomonadota > Alphaproteobacteria > Pelagibacterales > Pelagibacteraceae > Pelagibacter. The sequence continues at coordinate 3,206 of CABXYF010000015.1, forward strand.
TGTAAATTCGTTAAAACTTTTTGGACATGGTTATAGTTGGGGTGGATTTGAAAGTTTGGCACTTCATCAGGAAACTAATGAAACTGGTACTCGAAAATACCAAAAATTATTGAATAACGAACATCTTGTAAGATTACATATTGGTTTAGAGGATCCAAGCGACCTTATTGCTGACATTAAGCAAGCAATGAAACATATTAAATAAAATTTTATGTCCACTGAAAAATTTATAAGAAATAAAACAGCTCTAGTGACTTTGATAGCTGCATGTTTGGTAGTTCTTATTTCTTTAGGAGTTAGGCAAACATTTGGTATGTTTTTTATGGACTTTAAAAATGATTTAGGAATTTCTCTTACAGAGTCTGGATTATCAATAGGATTGCAAATGTTGATGTGGGGATTGACAGGACCTATATTTGGAACAATAGCCGACAAATATGGTGGTCATAAAGCTATCGCTTTAGCTTTTCTTTTTTTCATAGCAGGAATTTATTTTTTATACGCGGGTCCAAATACAGGAATATTCTTCCAAATTGATATGGGTATATTAGTAGGAATTGGTCTTGGAGGTACTGCAATTAGCATACCTATGGCAATTGTTGGCAAACACTTTCCTTTATCAAACAGAACAATAGCAATGAGCTTAGTAACAGCTTTTGGATCTTTTGGATATTTTTTATCTCCTCTATTTACAGCTTATTCTTTAAATGAAAATGGATGGAAAATTACTTTAATCGCTTTTATGATTGCTCTGATAATAGGTTTGATAATTTCTTACTTTGTACGATCTCCTTCATTAAATGAAAGTATAGAAGAACCAAATTCACAAGGGACTTACGATGCACTTAAAGAGGCTTTTGGAACAAAAAGTTACATACTTTTAGTTTCTGGTTTTTTTGTGTGTGGTTTTCATATAACACTAGTAGGAACTCACGTTCCAACTTATGTAATAGATAGAGGTTTGGAAAGTTGGACAGCTGCTGCAATTTTGTCACTGATTGGACTGTTTAATATTTTTGGCTCTTTATTAAGTGGTTATCTTTCTACAAAGATAAGCAAAAAAATAATTTTAAGTGTAATATACTTATTAAGAGGCTTATCAATTGTCTTATTTATATTTTTGCCAGCGAGTAATATTAATGCATTTATTTTTGGTGCCAGTTTTGGTTTTTTATGGTTGTCAACTGTTCCAGCCACCAGTGGGATAGTTGCTCATATGTTTGGTACAAAATATTTGGGTATGCTATATGGCATTGTTTTTTTAAGTCATCAAATAGGTTCATTTTTTGGAGCGTATTTAGGAGGATTATTCCATGATCTTTATGGGTCTTATGACTATGCGTGGTATTTAGCAATTGTATTATCAATTTTTGCTGCAATTATTCACTTACCAATCAAAGAAGAAGCAGTGTTAAGATTAAAAACAAACTAAATTGAATACATTAAAAATTTTAAAAGATATTAATTCGTTAGATAAACCTTATATAATTTACAAGACACCAAAAGGTTTTGATCTATTTACTAATTTTTCAAAAAAAATTATTTTATCCAATAAAAATGTTGAAAATTTTATTAATTCAATTCCACTTAGTAAAAAAAAATTAAAAAAAACAGATCTTTATATAGGGTTTTTTGGTTATGAAATTTTAAATTACTTGATTGGTATTAAATTTTCTAAAAAAAGGAAAAATCATTTTCCAAAGGGAATTTTCTACAAACCAGAAACTATAATAAGTCTTAATGAAGATTTGATTTTTACACCATTAAATGATGAAAAGAAAAAGAAACAATTCAAAATAAATATCAATAAAAAAAATTATACTAAAATATTTAATAAGTTTAAAAAAAAGATTAAACAAGGAGAAACATATCAAATTAAAATCTGTACTAAATATAAAAATAAATCTGCAATTGACCCTTTAGATTTTTTTTGTCGATTATCAACATCAAATCTTGCTCCAGAAGCCTTTTTAATTAAAGATAAGAATTATTCAGTAATTAGCTGCTCTCCAGAAACATTGATACAAAAAAAAGGAAGATCAATAATTACTAAGCCAATTGCAGGCACTCTTAAGAAAAATAAAAATTTGAATAAAAAAAAAGCTATGAAATATTTCAAAAATAATATTAAAGAAACCAAAGAGCATAATATGATCGTAGATATGGAAAGAAATGATCTATCGCGTATCTGTGTGCCTGGATCTGTAAAAATAGAGAAAGAAAAAACTATTGAGGAATATAAAGATCTATTTCATTATGTAAGTTTTATTAAAGGCAAGTTAAAAGAGAAAATTGGAACAATAAATATAATTAAATCTATGATGCCAGGTGGTTCTGTCATTGGGTGTCCAAAAATAAGTACATTAAACCTATTGAACAATCAGGAAAAAGAAAGCAGAAATATTTATACTGGGAGTTTTGGTTATATCAAATTTAATGGGGATATGAGGTTTAATATTATTATTCGCTCAATACTTAATTATAAAAACATTTCAGAAATTTCGGTTGCCTCAGGTGTTGTAATTGATAGCAATGCCAGCAATGAGTTTAATGAAAATTTCATAAAAGCTAAAGCCTTAATAGATTTGTTTAAGTGATATACGTAATTGACCATAACGACTCATTTACTCATAATGTAGTTCATCAGTTATCTTTATTTGATAATGTAAAGTGTACGAATTATGATGACATAAATACTCAATTTTTAAAAAATGCATCAACTATTGTTTTATCGCCAGGACCTGGTTCTCCAAAAAATTATCCAACTACTAGTGAGATTTACTACAAATTTAAAGGCAAAAAAAGAATTCTAGGAATTTGTTTAGGATTTCAACAAATTTTATTTTGTGAAGGTGCAAAAATAGTTCAGCAAAAACAAATCTATCATGGATTCCAGTCTGAAATTAAAGTTGTCAGTAAAAGTTCTATATTTAAATATAAAAATAAACTTATGGTTGGACGATATCATTCATTAAAGTTAAAAGAACCTTTTTATTCGCAAAATTTTGACATAACGATGAGATGTGCTATTTCAGGCTCAGCAATGGCAGTTGAAAATAATATAGACAAAATTTATGGCTTTCAATTTCACCCAGAATCTTTTTTAACTATTAATGGTAACTTACTTATTAAAAAAATCTTATCAGCTTAATAGTCTTGAAGAAATTGATTTTCAAGATCTATGGGGTGATCATGGAGTGTTTACAACAATGTGGATTTATGGTTCACCGCCAAAAATTCTTTTTTTTAAAGAGCATATTAAAAATTTATTAAAATCTTTAAAAAAATATAAAATATACAAAAAATCAATTCACAAAGATATTTATCATTTAATTAAAATTAATATTAATACAAAAAAAAATTATAATCACTTATTAAGAGTTGCTTTAAATAAAAAAATAATATCAATATCTTTAAGAAAAAGAATTAAACCTAAGCTAGATTTTAATTTAAAACTTGTAAAATTAAAAAGAGAAAAACCAGAATTTAAAAACTTAAAATATAAACAAATTTTAAAATATTTATCAAAAATGGACAACTCTAAATCTGATATTGGTCTTTGTTTAGCAAATAAAATTTTTGAAACAGGCACCTCAAATATTCTTTTAATAAAAAAAAATAAAATATATTCCCCAGTAACAAATTGTTATAAAGGTATTACTTATAAATTTTTTAAATCAAAGGTTAATAAAATTATAAATAAAGATATAATGATAAATACATTAAATGAATTTAATGAAATCATATTAATAGGTTCTGGAAAAGGTGTAGCATCAGTTAAAACAATTAATGATGTTGGATGGAAAAGAAAAAGTTTGAAAATTTATAATTTACTTAAAGCATATTATTTACAAGCATTAAAAAATTATCCAAAATATAAATAAATGTTAAAAGATCCAAATAACCCATGTCTATTTTGTAATTCAAAAAAAAGTGGCATTGCATATGAAAATAAGCTTGCTTATGCAAGTTATGATACTTATCCAGTCTCAGATCTTCATTGTTTGATCATACCTAAAAGACATATAAACAATTATTTTGATTTATCCGATGAGGAGTTAATTGCATGTAACAATTTAATTAAAGTAGTTAAGAAAGAAATAGTTGAAAAAGATAAAACTGTTGAAGCATTTAATATTGGCACAAACGTTGGAAAAATTTCAGGTCAATCTATTATGCATTGCCACATCCATTTGATTCCAAGGAGGAAAGGTGATGTTAATAACCCTCAAGGAGGCGTAAGATCTGTAATTCCCAAAAATCAACACTACACGCGTAAAATATAAATTGTAAGTTGTTATTATGGACAAAATAACCAATAGTTTTGGTTGAACTGATGATTTATCTAGATTAGAAAATCTTTAAAGTTTGATCAAAATAATTTAATTTAAGGGTAAAATGTTTAGCACAAATCCATTTTCTATATTAGCTGAAATCGTTTCACCACTTGCAATGCAGGGTTTTATCATAGCAATGGTAGTATTAATAGCTGGTGGTACAATTATCCAAATGATCTCTCACAGAAATCTAACATATTTTTTTAATAACGCTAAAAAAGCAAAACTTAGTGCTACGAAAGAGTTAGGAATGGGAGAAAAAGTGTCGATTGTCGCAAAAACGACTGTGTATGATATTGGCACAACATCAGAATTAGGATTTGGAAAAAGAAGGCTTGCACATGTGCTTGGAATGTATGGCACAATTTTATTTTGGGTGGCATCTGCTGCATTGATCTTTTTTTACACAGGTACAGGTAAATCATCTTCAACTACTTGGTCAATTATATGGCACGTAGGTGCAGCATTAACTTGTCTTGGTGGATATTGGTTTTGGTTTTTTTTAAGAGTTGATGTTTCTGCTGAGGCACATCCTTGGTATAGAATTATTAAAGCAGATTTATTTGTTTTAGCTTTATTAGCATGCGCAACATTTGGTTTGTTGTGGTCTTATACACAGTTCAATGGACAAGTTGGATTGTCATACTTATTTTTAATTTTGTTTGTAGTTGCAAACTTGGTTTTATTTGGTGGAATTTATTGGTCTAAATTTGCACATATGTTTTATAAACCTGGAGCTGCAATACAAAAAAATTTAGCTGAGGCTGATGGATCAAGAGATAATCTACCACCACCCGCTGAGGCGCCTGAACAGTTTGGTTTAGGTATTAAAAGAGAGGAACCTAAACACTATTAATTATGAAAAAATTAAATAAGGAGAAAAAATAATATGTCGACTTTTGTATATATGACTAGATGTGATGGCTGTGGACATTGTGTAGATATTTGTCCATCAGATATAATGCACATAGATGAAAATATTAGACGTGCTAAAAATATAGAACCTAACTTTTGCTGGGAGTGTTATTCATGCGTAAAAGCTTGCCCTAATCATGCTATAGATGTTAGAGGTTATGCTGACTTTGCTCCAATGGGCCACAGTGTAAGAGTTAGAAGAGAAGAGGAAAAAGGTACAATTTCTTGGAAAATAAAATTTAGAAATGGAACTACGAAGGATTTTGTTTCACCAATAACAACAAAGCCATGGGGAAAGTTTATTCCAAAACTTGCTGACGGTGAAAAAATAAAACAAGGTGAATTAAATTCTCAAAGATTATACACGGAACCAGAAGGACTTAACATAGATGGTGAATTACCCGTTGTTCCAAAAGACTCATTCAAAAAAGGAGTTTACTACTAATGGCTAAGCATAAAACGCATTACGAAGATTGTGATGTATTAGTTGTTGGTGGTGGTATGGCTGGAACAGGTGCTACTTTTGAAGCTAGGCATTGGGGTAGAGACATGAAAATTATCTGTGTTGAAAAAGCAAATATTGATAGAAGTGGAGCTGTTGCTCAAGGTCTTTATGCGATTAACTGTTACATGGGTATGCAGTGGGGTGAAAATCAACCTGAGGATCATGTACGTTACGCAAGGAACGATCTTATGGGAATGGTAAGGGAGGACTTAGGATATGATATGGCTCGTCATGTAGACTCAACTGTACATATGTTTGATGAATGGGGTCTTCCAATGATGAAAAATGAGGAGACTGGAAGATACCTTAGAGAAGGTAAATGGCAGATCATGATTCATGGAGAGAGTTACAAACCAATTGTTGCAGAGGCTGCAAAGAAATCAGCTGATAAAATTTATAATAGAATAATGATTACTCATTTATTAATGGATGAGTCTCAAGAAAATCGAGTAGGTGGTGCTGTTGGATTTAACATGAGAACCGGAGATTTTCATGTCTTTAGAGCAAAAGCTGTTATAGTTGCAGCTGGTGGTGCTTCTCATATATTTAAACCTAGAGCAGTAGGAGAAGGTATGGGTAGAACCTGGTATGCCCCTTGGAGTAATGGTTCAGCTTATGCTTTACCGATTGCAGCTGGAGCAAAAATGACACAAATGGAAAACAGAATTGTGTTATGTAGATTTAAAGACGGATATGGGCCAGTAGGAGCTTATTTCTTACATTTAAAAACTTATACCCAAAATGCTAATGGTGAAAATTATGAGAAGAAATGGTATGATCAAACTAAAGAATTAGTTGGGGAATATATCGATCACCATCCAACTCCAACTTGTCTAAGAAATCATGCTTTTATTCAAGAGACTATGGCAGGTGGAGGACCAATTCATATGGTTACAACTGAAGCTTTCCAGGACCCACATTTAGAAACTGTTGGATGGGAAAACTTCTTAGGTATGACTGTTGGTCAAGCTGTGGTGTGGGCTTCACAAAATATTGATCCAAAATACACAAATCCAGAATTAACGACATCTGAGCCATACGTTATGGGTTCGCATGCTACTTGTTCAGGAGCTTGGGTTAGTGGGCCTGAGGATTTATCTCCTCCAGAATATTTTTGGGGCTATAACAGAATGCTTACAATTGACGGATTATTTGGAGCAGGTGATACCGTTGGTGGAAGTGCTCACAAATTTTCATCAGGTTCATTTACTGAAGGTAGATTAGCTGCAAAAGCTGCTGTTAAATATATCGAAGATAAAAAAGCTGAAGGATTGAAGGTAACTGATAAACAATGTGAAGATTTTAAAGCTAAAGTTTATAAACCACTTGAAACTTACAAAGTAGCTCAAAATGAAATAACTGGTGGAACTGTTTCTCCAAGTTATATTTCTCCAATCCAAGGATTACAGCGTTTACAAAGAATAATGGATGAATATGTTGGTGGAATAGCTACTAATTATATGACAAATGCCAATATGCTTAAAAGAGGCTTAGAACTTTTAACTTGGTTAGAAGAAGATCTAGAGAATGTTGGAGCTGAAGATTATCATCAATTAATGAGAGCTTGGGAGTTAAAGCATAGAGCTTTGACTTCACAATGTGTAACAGAACATACTATGTTTAGGGAAGAAACTAGATGGCCAGGATATTATTATAGAGGTGATCACATGAAACTTGATGATGATAATTGGCATTGTTTAACTGTTTCTAGAAGAGATCCTAATACTGGTAAATTTAGTATGGAAAAAGTTCCTGTCTACCATATCGTGGACGAGAATGAGAAGAAAAAAGCCTCTTAGAAAATTCTTAATTTATTTTATGGATATTTTATCGAAAAATGATGATGAAATATATGAATTGGCCAAGCCTATTTGGGATAATTTAGTTAGGTCATCAAATTTAAAAGATTATGGTGGATTTACTAAAGATTTTTCAACACAAATGTTGTTTGGGGCCAATGAAGTAGAACTTGGTAAGCAGTGGGCTAATAATAAGATCATTACTAATTTAAATGAAACATTTGAGCCTTTTGGCTGCCTGAGAAGAGGAATTCATGTCACTGTTTTAATTAAACAAACCAATAAAGAAATCTCAGGTGAGTTTTTAGGTAGGCTCGTTCTTGGAGTTGAAGATGATGTCGTAAAAGTATTTGGAGCTACAATTTATTAAAATAAAAAATCTTCAACTTTTTAAGTATTTATTTGACAAATAGAATCGTGGGTGTAATGACATGATAAATGCATATCTCAGAAATTAAAATTTTTAATAAACTCCCAAGATTAAAAACTTCTTACGTTAAAGTAGGAATTTTAATGAGTTTACTTGCATACTGGGGTGTAATTTTAGTTGGAACTTTTGTTACTTTTAACTAAGTTATTTTTAAGCCTATTTTTTAAGTTTATATGGAAGTTTTTTTACCAATAGCACAAGTATTTGTTAATCCTATAGAAATACTTTTATTGAGTGCAATAGTTGGAGTACTCTCTGGACTGTTCGGAGTTGGCGGGGGTTTCTTAATGACACCATTTCTTATTTTTTTAGGTATCCCTCCTGCTTATGCAGTAGCAAATGAAGCTAATAATATTTTAGCTACATCAGTATCTGGTTCAACAACATATTATTTAAAAAATATATTAGATTATAAAATGGGTTTTATGATAGTTATTGGTGGAGTAATAGGAACCACTTTAGGCATTTATACATTTACATATTTTAAAGGTATCGGAAAAATAGATACGGTAATTTCATTAGCCTATATGTATATTTTAGCAATAATTGGAACCTTGATGCTCGTTGAAAGTCTGCGAGAAATTGATCAAGTAAAAAGAAATGTTTTAGCTAAAAAAAAAGCACACGTTCATTACTGGATCCATGGTCTACCTTTAAGAATGAGATTCCCAAAATCAAAGTTATATGAAAGTATTTTTACTCCAATTATAATTGGTCTTATTGTTGGATTTATTGCTGCGATCATGGGAATAGGAGGTGCTTTTATTTTAGTTCCTGCAATGATTTATATAATTAAGATGCCAACAAAATTAGTACCAGGAACTTCTTTATTTGTTACTATTTTTGTAAGTGTAATTGTAACCTTCTTACATTCATTCAATTATGGCTCCATAGATTTATTATTAGTTCTGATGTTGGTTATTGGTTCAATTGTAGGTGTTCAGCTTGGACAAAAACTTGGTGAAAGAATTGATAGCTCAGGACTTAGAGCTTTACTTGCAGTTCTACTTTTAATTGTAGGTATAGCTATTGCATATGATACTTTTTTTGCAGATGAAATTATAAAAGAAACATCAAAATCAGTAAAATCAGATTTAAATTTTTTCTCTAGATTTATTATAGATTTTTCAAAAGAAATGCCTTTTTTTTATGGTTTATTCTCAATTATGTTTGCAATTATCTTAGGAGTGGGTGCAGCTTTTTTAAGACGATTTATTTCAAATTTAAAAGGCAAAATTTTTATCAAATCTTAAAAGAAAAAATTTTCAAGAAATTCAATATATATTAAACTTATAATTCCAACGGTTACAGCTGCAATTAAACCTACAATAAAAGGTTTATAGCCCATTGATTTAAGCTCACTTAAATTTATTGAAATTCCAACAGCTGCCATTGCCATTGTAAGAAATACTGTAGTTAGAATTTTTAAATATTCTATAAATTTAAACCAAAGATAAAAATTATTATTTTCGACTGAAAAAAGTTGATCACCTAAGTTCCTAATAATTATCATTCCAATAAAACCGATTACAAAATAAGGGATAATATTAAATATTGAGTATTTTTGATCTTTAACCTCACCTCTATTGTACAAAAAAGCAAATAAAGGAATAAGTACAACTAAAAATGTATTTCTAATAAGCTTAGTTACTGTTGCAACATCTAATGTCCCGGGATTGTTAAACTGCTGATCATAAATTAAACCAGCAGCAGCCACTTGAGACGTTTCGTGTATTGACGTACCAAGGAATAAGCCAGCTTTGAGGGCGTTGTTATCAAAATACCATTCTGCAAAGTAAGGATAGATTAACATAGCAATTACACCAAAGAATGTAATGTTAGCAATAGCATATGCAACTTCAGTTTTTTTCGCATTTATGACAGGTGCTGTTGCAACTATAGCTGTTGCGCCACAAACACTTGTACCAATTGCTATAAGATAGGACATTTTTGAAGATATAGGGACTTTTTTAATGAGTAATTTAATTAAAATAAGAACTCCTAAGATACAAAATATTACCAATGGTATTGCAATTGATCCAAATTTAATTAAATCAGAAAAACTTAATCTTATACCTAAAAAAATTATTCCTAATTTTAAAATATATTGTTGAGTAAAATCTAGACCTACCATCATGCCTGGTCTAGGAGTAAATGCATTACCCATTAAAATTCCAAGAAGTATTGCAATAAGAACTGTTGAAATTGGGCTTTTAACTGTTCCAAAAATTTCTATAGCTAATACGTTATTAATACCTTGAGAGAATAAACAAAATACTAATGCTAAACCTACGCCGGGTACTATTGATTTAATATACTGAAAATTAATAGGCACAGAAACCTTATGCACTTCTGTAAAGTTTAGTCATCACAAATTCTTTGTGACCTAAAGCTTCAGCACAAGTCAATCTTCCGTTAGCTACCCTTAGAGTTGTTTTGATTAATTCATCTCCTGCTTGAGACATATTCATTTCACGTGTTAGAATTTTTGAAACATCACAGTCAATATGTTCACCCATTCCTTTTACGGTTAAAGGATTTGCAGTTAGTTTAACTACAGGTTCAATTGGGTTTCCAACAATATTACCTTGTCCTGTTGGAAACAAATGAATATTAAAACCTGCAGCTGCTTGAAGTGTTACACATTCTGCGGCTGCTGAAGATGTATCCATAAAGTACAAACCTTTTCCTTTAGTTGGTTCTTCCGCAGGCTCAAGTACATCAATAAATTTACAATTTCCAATTTTTTGGAAATTTCCAAATGCTTTTTCCTCAATAGTTGTAAGTCCTCCGGCAATATTTCCTGCAGTTGGCTGACTTTCAGACAAATCATCTGTCGCCTCTTTTAAAATAAAATCATTATATGCATTCCAAGTTTTCATAAACTTATTAGAAGCTTCTTTAGTAGCTCCTCTTGTAGCACATACTTTTTCTGCGCCAGTTAATTCAGAGGTTTCACCAAAACACAAATGAACACCCATTGGTTCTAACTTATCCATTAAATTCCCAACTGTAGGATTTGCAGCTAAACCAGATGTAGTGTCAGACTCCCCGCATTTAACAGATATCCATAAATCACTCAAAGGACATTCCTCTCTTTGTTTTTCAGATGCCCACATGACAAAATCTTGTGCCTTTTTTGAAGCTTTCATTGTCGTACCAATGTCTCCAGTTCTTTCAATATGAAATCCTTCAACCGGTTTTCCAGTTTTGGCTATTCCATCAACTATTTTTTTAGTCCACTTAGGTTCAATTCCTATAACTATCACAGCAGCAACATTTGGGTTGCAGCCAGTCCCAATCATAGTTCTAAAATGCAGTTCTAAATCAGCACCAAACTGAAGTCTTCCATAAGAATGAGGAAGTGCAATGGTCCCCTTAATATTGTTTGCTACAGCTTCAGCACATGCATTTGAAATATCATCAACTGGAAGAATAATTACATGATTTCTTGTACCAGCTCTGCCATTTTCTCTTTTATAACCTAAAAAACTTTTTGGAATTTCCATTATATTACCACTTTTTAGTTTTTACATTGTGAACATGTACATGCTCACCTTTTTTTGTTGATTTCACAACTTTACCAATATCATGACCATATTTTAAAATTGTATCACCCTCATTAAGGTCAGTCATAGCAATTTTGTGACCCAAAGGTATTTCATCCAATGATTGTATATTTACTGTACTATCATCTTCCATAATCCAGCAAGAACAATCTTGTTTTGGCGTAATTTTTTCTATTACCACTACCCCTACATTATCCTTTTTATCATGTATTATAATATCTGTAACCATATGTGGTGTCGATTTGTTTGTTTGAATTTTCTAAAATCTTATATATTAATCGCTAAAATTAACAAACGAATTTTAATAGTATTAAATTTACACATTAGAGAGGTTCTACTTTTATGACAAAAATGACAACAGAAGAAGCTTTTGTAAAAGTTTTACAAATGCATGGAATTGAACACGCCTTTGGAATTATTGGTTCAGCCTTTATGCCAATATCAGATATTTTTCCAGATGCTGGTATCACATTCTGGGATGTTGCTCATGAAACTAATGGTGGATTAATTGCAGATGGTTACACAAGAGCCACAGGAAAAATGTCAATGGTTATTGCTCAGAATGGTCCTGGAATTACAGGTTTGGTAACACCAATTAAGACAGCTTATTGGAATCATACTCCTCTCTTATTAGTTACACCGCAAGCAGCAAATAAAACTATGGGACAAGGCGGTTTCCAAGAAGTTGAACAAATGAATTTATTTAAGGACATGGTTTGTTATCAAGAGGAAGTTAGAGATCCATCTAGAATGGCTGAGGTATTAAATAGAGTTATTGAAAAAGCTATTAGAGGGTCAGCTCCAGCACAAATTAATGTACCAAGAGATTACTGGACACAAGTTATTGATATAGACCTTCCTCCAATTGTAAGATTAGAAAGACAAGCAGGTGGTGTGGATGCAATAAAAAAAGCAGCTAACTTATTATCTAATGCAAAATTTCCAGTAATTTTATCTGGAGCAGGTGTTGTTATTGGAGGTGCTATTGAAGATTGTAAAAAACTTGCAGAAAAATTGGATGCTCCAGTTTGTTCGGGTTACCAACATAATGATAGCTTTCCAGGAAGTCATCCATTAGCAGCAGGACCTCTAGGTTACAATGGTTCAAAGGCTGGGATGGAATTAATTAAACAAGCAGATGTAGTTTTAGCATTAGGAACTAGACTTAATCCTTTTTCAACTTTACCAGGGTACGGAATGGATTATTGGCCAAAGGATGCAAGCATCATTCAAGTTGATATGAATTCTGATCGTATCGGCTTAACAAAAAAAGTTACAGTTGGAATTTGTGGAGATGCTAAAATGGTTGCTCAACAATTACTTGCTCAACTTTCTCCAACTGCAGGCGACAAAGACAGACAAAAGAGAAAAGATATAATTCATCAAACTAAATCTGCCTGGTTACAAAAATTATCAAGTTTAGATCATGAGGAAGATGACGAAGGAACAGTTTGGAATAAAGAAGCAAGAGAAAGAGATTCCGACAGAATGTCTCCTAGACAAGCTTGGAGAGCAATACAAGCTGGTATGCCTGAGGATGTAATTATTTCAAGTGATATTGGAAACAATTGTGCAATCGGAAATGCTTATCCAACATTTGAAAAAGGAAGAAAGTATTTAGCCCCAGGTTTATTTGGTCCATGTGGATATGGTTTTCCTTCAATTTTAGGAGCAAAAATTGGTTGTCCAGATACACCAGTAATAGGTTTTGCAGGCGACGGAGCCTTTGGTATAAGTATGAATGAAATGAGCTCATGCGCAAGAGAAGAGTGGCCATCAATAACTATGGTAATATTTAGAAACTATCAATGGGGAGCAGAAAAAAGAAATTCTATTTTGTGGTTTGAAGATAATTTTGTTGGAACAGAACTTGATCCAGAATTAAGTTATGCAAAAGTTGCTGATGCTTGTGGATTAAAAGGCGTAACTGTTAGAACAATGGAAGAAACTACTGCAGCAATTAAGGCATCTTGCGAGGATCAAAAAAAAGGAATTACAACTTTTATCGAGGTAATCCTAAACCAAGAGCTTGGTGAGCCATTTAGAAGAGACGCTATGAAGAAACCAGTTAAAGTTGCTGGTATAAATAAATCAGATATGAAACCACAAAAATCTTTAAATGGATAATATTAAAATAGGGTCTAATAGAAGTTTTGGAATAGTTTTTTTTATTGTATTTTTAGTAATAGCTTTTTATCCATTAACAAACCATGGAAGTATTAGGCTGTGGGCTATTTTTTTTTCTATTTTATTTTTATTTTTAGGATTAATAAATTCACAATATTTAACTCCTTTAAATAGATTATGGTTTAAATTTGGGATACTTCTAGCAAAAATTATTTCTCCAATAGTTATGGGTTTAGTATTCTTTGGTATAGTAACCCCAACAGGGATCTTAATGAGACTTGTTAAAAAAGATTTGCTAAATTTAAAAAACAATGATTCAAAAAGTTACTGGATTAAGAGACCAAAAGAAAAATCATCAATGAAAAATCAATTCTAAATGGGTTTTTTAAATGAATTTTGGCAATTTCTAAAATTTAGAAAAAAATATTGGTTATTACCAATTATAGTTGTTTTAGCACTTTTTGGAGGATTAATTGTATTATCTCAAGGATCAGCTGTAGCTCCATTTATTTATGCTATATTTTAAAAAATTATTTATAAGATTATAAGTAAAAAATTATGGGCAATTTTTTAAAAAAAGATTTTTTTTTGGATCATGATATTCCATGTTTTAAACTAAACGACAAATCTACCAAAAAAGTTACAGAATTTTATAAAATAAGTCCATTTCCGAATTATAAAGATACGGATGATAAATCTACAATACTAGAAAAAGGAAATAAAAATTTACTCGCAGTTCAATTTAAAAAAAATATTGGATATCAAAAAAATGTTCTTGAGGTAGGGTGTGGTACAGGACAACTTTCAATATATTTTTCAATTGGTACAAATAATAATATTGTTGGTTTGGACCCAACTATAGACTCATTAAAATTGGCACATAAATTCTCAAAAAAAAATAGAATCAATAATATTAATTTTGTGAATGCAGATATATTTGATGATGTTCTTGCAGATAGTTTTTTTGATTTTATATGGTGCAGTGGTGTTTTACATCATACAAAAGATCCTTATGGAGCATTTAAGATTATTATCAAATCTTTAAAAAAAGATGGATATTTATTAATAGGACTTTATAACAAAATAGGAAGAATAAGAACAATGATTAGAAAATTCTTATATAAACTTTTTGGAATTCATGTTTTAAATATTTTAGATCCAACCCTAAAAAATTTAAAAAAAGATAGTGAAGAGCGAAAAGCTTGGATTAGAGACCAATATATTCATCCTATTGAAAGTTTACACACATTAGATGAAGTTTTAGAGTGGTTTAATAAAAATAATATAGATTATGTAAACTCAATACCTTCATGTGATTTTGAAGGACAAAATAAAAATTTGTTTATTAAAGAAAGCAAGGGTACATTTTATTCAAGAGTTGTTAATCAAATATCAATGATTTTTAATAGCTTAGGATCAGATGGTGGTTTATTTGTAGTTATAGGAAAAAAAAATGGATAAGATCAAATTGGATTATCAATTTTTATTTGTTAAATTTCCGATAATTTTTCCATTAATCTATGGTTTTGTTCTTTATCAGTTTCCAGCTTTTGAAACAGAATTGATTATTATTACCATCTTACTTTTAGCAGAAACTCATTTTGGAGCCACCTGGCCATTTATGTTTAATAAAAAAAACTCATCTTATATCAAAAATAATAAAATAGGTTTAATTACAATTCCAATTGTCATAGTTGCTTTATCTTTATTGGGGTTTTTTTTCATTAATAAGTTTTTTTTATTGATTTTCTTTGCAGCCAACATGTTTCATGTAACAAGACAAAGTTTTGGTATAAGTAAACTTTATTGTAAAAACCAAAATGAAAATAAATTTCAAGAAAATTCTATATATTTTTTTTCTTTTATTTTTTTCTTAATAGGTTTTTTTAGATTTTTTTTACCAATAATTAATGAAGAAGATATTCTATTAACTAACATTATCATTGCTATTATATTTTTTAGTATATGTTTTTTTTATTTGTTAAAATATAGTTTTAGTGAAAACTTTTTAGTTTTTTTAACAGGATGTTTAATTTTTTATCCTATGTGCTTTGTAAGTAATCCTATCCATGCAATTATTATGGGTGTAACAATGCATTATACTCAGTACTTGTATCTAACTTATAATGTTCATAAATTAAGAAAAAATGATGACTCTGATAATAACAATAAAACTTTTTCAGATAATCTTTATAATTATTTTGTTATAATATTTTTATATTCAATCATTATGGGAGGTTTATCAATGTTTGGTAAGGTGGATAATGACTATCTAAAACAATTGATTATAGTTCCAATTTTAGGACAAATGCTTCATTTTTATTTAGATTCGCAACTCTGGAAATTTAGTGAGAAATCTAATAGAGATAATACTTTATTTTATTTAAAAAAATTTATCAGCTAAAACTTATGAATTTTATTAAAGAATTTTGGGAATTTTTAAAAGTAAGGAAAAAATATTGGTTATTACCATTATTGATTGTTCTTGCTTTATTTGGTGGAATAATGGTTTTAAGTTCTGGGTCAGCTGTAGCTCCGCTAATATATACAATTTTTTAGAATGAAATCTGTAATTTTGGGGATTTCTGCTTATTACCATGATAGTGCAGCATGCATTTTAGTTGATGGTAAAATTATTGCTGCTGCTCAAGAAGAGAGGTTTACTAGGATAAAACACGATCCAAAATACCCTTTTAATGCTATTGAATTTGTTCTTAAATATGCAAAGATTAAATTATCTAATGTCGATCAAATTATTTTTTTTGAAAAACCTTTTTTGAAATTTGAGAGATTACTTGAAACATATGTTGGTTTTGCCCCAAAAGGCTTTAAGTCTTTTTGTGCAGCAATGCCAGTTTGGCTTAGAGATAAATTGTTTCAAAAGAAAATGCTTTTTAATGAATTAAAAAGACATGATAAGGATTTTAAAGATCAAAATAAAATTTATTTTTCGGAACATCATTTGAGCCATGCGGCTAGCGCTTTTTTCCCTTCTCCTTTTAATGAGGCAATAATTCTAACTGCTGATGGAGTAGGTGAGTGGGCAACAACAACCATAGCAATTGGAAAAGGTAATAAAATTGAGATAAAAAAAGAAATCCATTTCCCCCACTCTCTTGGATTGCTTTATTCAGCTTTTACATATTACACCGGTTTTAAAGTAAATAGTGGAGAATATAAACTTATGGGGTTAGCACCTTATGGAAAACCTATTTATGAAGATAAAATACTTAATAATCTTATAGATATTAAAGAAGATGGCTCATTCAGATTAAATCAAGATTATTTTAACTATGCTACTGGGCTAACAATGACTAATAAAAAATTTGATAAATTATTTGGTAAAAACCCACGAGATCCAAAAAAAGATAAGTTAACCAAGTTTCATATGGATATAGCTGCTTCTATTCAAAAAGTTACAGAGGATATTATGATTAAATTAGTTAAATCCTTAAAAAATGAATTTAATATAAATAATTTATGTTTGGCTGGTGGTGTTGCTCTTAACTGCGTTGCAAATGGCAAAATATTAAAAGAGAAAATTTTTGAAAATATATGGGTACAGCCTGCTGCAGGCGATGCTGGAGGATCATTAGGTGCAGCTTTGGCATTATGGCATATTGAATTAAATAAACCAAGAAAAGTAAATCCAACCGATGATATGAATGGCTCGTATTTAGGTCCAGAATTTTCTCAGGAAGAAATTGAAAGAGAACTATCTGAGATAGGGGCTGTGTTTGAGATAATTGATGAAGATGAATTAATTAACAGAACGGCAAATGATTTGTCAAATGATGAGGCAATTGGTTGGTTTCAGGGTCGAATGGAGTTTGGTCCTCGAGCACTAGGTGGGAGGTCCATATTAGGAGATGCGAGGTCTCCATCCATGCAAAAAAACCTTAATATGAAAGTAAAGTATAGAGAAAGTTTTAGACCATTCGCCCCATCAATTTTGAGAGAAGATTTAAATGAGTGGTTTGAACTAAATGTGGATAGTCCTTATATGTTAATGGTCGCAAATATATCTAAAAAAAAAATCATTAAAATGACTGATGAACAAAAAAATCTATTTGGTATAGATCAATTAAATGTAAAAAGATCCGAAATACCTGCAGTCACTCATGTTGATTATTCTGCGAGAATCCAGACTATTGATAAAAAAAATAATTATAAATACTTCAAGTTACTCACAAAATTTAAAGAAATAACAAATTGCCCAGTGCTAGTTAATACGTCTTTTAATGTTAGAGGGGAACCAATTGTAAATACTCCAGCTGATGCCTTTAATTGTTTTATGGGTACAGAATTGGATAAATTAATTATTGGAAATTGTTATTTAGATAAAAAAAAACAAAATATCTCATTGAAGAAAGATTACACTAATGAATTCGAATTAGATTAGTTTTTAATTAAATTATAAAATTTTTTTCTATAAATCATTTTTTATAATTTCAAAAATATTTTTTGCTATAATCTTATTACCTGGCGGATTTAAATGTATGTAGTCAAAAAAAAGTACCTTATCCTGTTTAGGTATTTTTTTAATAGTATGTAGTTTCAAGTCTCTCTTGCTAAATTCTTTTACACATTCATCCCTAAATATATCATAAGATCCAAAAATATCTCCTAAATGATTAACCGTTAGGCTTCTAATTTCATTTTCAATTTTTTTAAGACTAGAAAGATCATTAATTGTAATTTGCCAGACAAAATAAACTTTGCTACTATTAATCATATTTTCATTATAAATTGCACTTGCTCTACTTGACCATTTTTCACACAGATTATTTACATTATTCATATTCCATTTCTGGTTTAAACTTTTTTCATCAGTTGTTGAGATTAATTGAATAAACTTGAATCTGTTTAATGTTGATGTAATAACTTTTATAAATTGATCTTTATATGTCGAAAATCCAAATAACAAATTGAATGTCTTTTCATATTGAGTTTGGTTTAAATGACTTTGACCGTTATATACATTATGTATAAAATCGTTTATTCCATCATAAAAAATATTTATACTATTTTTAGATTTATCCATTTCAAAAAATTTTACAAAATTTTGTTTTGAATTATACCCAGATATTCCTCTATTATAAAATTTAAAACAGTCATGACCATTTTGTTCTAAAAGTTTTCCAATTTGAAAATTTAAAAGGTCTTGATCTCTCAACCAACCATCTCCATGAACTGCACTTCCTCCAAAAATATTAATTTCCTTAAATTTAATACAATTAGAATTGTTAACAATGTATGGAATTCTTTCTCCATTTATTACATTTAAGTATGTACTTTCTAAATTTCCTGAAAACTCATATATTTTAAAAGGTGAATATACCAAAGGTACATCTGTTAAATTATTCACTTCATCCAAATAATCATCAATCCAATCGTCACCGTTAGCAATAAACTCATCTCTCATATCTTTTTCTGAAGGCAGTATTTTTTTCCAATTACCAGAGTCTATTGGAAGATATTCTATTAGATATTTTCT
>CABXYF010000016.1 GCA_902516435.1 uncultured Pelagibacteraceae bacterium
AATTTATTAAAGAATAAAATTTTTAATCAGTTTTATTTATTTAAAAGTCAAAAAAAACTTCCAACAAATTCAGATTTTGTTAAATTTAATGGATTACAGTATTTAAATAAAAAATACGCTATAAAAATTAATCACAATTCTCCACATGGTAAAGACAAAATAACACTTTATAAAAATTAATATGTTCAACGGAATTATTTATAATCAAGGATCTATAACTAAAATTATTAAAAGGGATAAAGGATTTAACATTTTTGTAAAAAGTAATTTGAAAGTTTCCAGCAAAGATATAGGATTATCCGTTGCATGCGATGGAGTGTGTTTAACATTGATTTCATTTAAAAAAAAAAATATGGAGTTTTATCTGTCTAATGAAACAATTAAACGATCTAAATTTAAATTTTTAAAACCAAAAGATATAATTAATTTAGAATTACCATTAAAATATGGAACTAAAATTTCAGGACATATTTGTCAGGGTCATGTAGATACAGTTGGTAAAGTATTGAACATCTCTAAGATTGATAAATCATATGTTTTTGATTTTGAAATCCCCATTACAGAAAGAAAACACTTAATAGAAAAAGCTTCAATTAGTGTAAACGGTATATCTTTAACTATTTCAAAAGTAACAAAAAAAGGATTTCAAATCTGGATAATCCCTCACACGTATAAAGAAACAAATTTATCTAGTTTAAAGAAATCAAGTCTAGTAAATATTGAGATAGATATCCTATCTAAATACGTTAGAAATTATTTTAATGAAAAAAAATAATTTTGCCAAAATTGAACAAATAATAAATGTTGCTAAAAAAGGTGGCATGTACATTCTTGTCGATGATGAAAAAAGAGAAAACGAAGGTGATTTAGTTATTTCTACCTCAGACACTAATGCAAAAAATATTAATTTTATGGCAAAGTATGGTCGTGGATTAATTTGTCTTGCTTTAGATAGTGATCAAGCAAAAAAATTGAACCTAAGCTTGATGTCCCCAATCAATCAATCAAGAAATAAAACTGCATTCACGGTATCTATTGAAGCCAAAAAAGGAATAACGACTGGTATATCTGCAAAGGATAGATCTAGAACAATCAAAATAGCTTCAAGAAAAAATGTAAATAAAAATGATATTGTCTCTCCAGGCCATGTTTTTCCAATTATAGCCAAAGATGGCGGTGTATTGGTCAGGGCTGGTCACACAGAAGCTTCAGTAGATATATCTAGATTAGCTAAAAAAAATAATTCTGCCGTTATATGTGAAATTATGAATGAAGATGGAACTATGGCTAAAGGAGATAAACTTTTTAACTTTGCAAAAAAGCATAAACTTAAAATAGGAAAAATTGAGGATTTAATTGCTTACAGGCTTAAAAAAGAAAAACTGATACGTTTAAAAAAACAAAGTAATATTAGAGTAAAGAACCAAAAATATAAAATAAGAATATACGAAAATTTATTGGATGGTGCAGAGCATTTTGCTTTAATAAAAGGAAATATAAAAAAGGGTATTACCCCTAGAGTTAGAGTTATCTCGTCAAATGTGGTTCAAAATTATTTAATTAATCAGGAATTACCTAATTCATTCAACAAAACTCTAAAATATTTTAAAAATTATTCGTGTTGTGTTTTGGTATTCATCAAAGACTCAAATCTTCGATCAGTATCCCAAACTCTAAAAGATTATAAAAATAAGGAATTTTATAAGAAAGGAAATGATAAACTAATCAGAAATTACGGAATAGGCGCTCAAATAATCAAAGATTTAAAAATAAAGAATATGATTTTGATCACTAAGTCTCCTAAAAAAGTTATTGGTTTAGAGGGATATGATATAAAGATTACTAAACAAGAGTTAATTTAATGAAAAAAAAATATTTAATTGTTATTGCTGATTATTATAAAGATATTTCTAAAGGTTTATTAACTAGTGCATTAAGGTTAATTCCAAAAACTAGTTTAGTTAAAATATTATATGTTCCTGGTGTATTTGAAATACCTGTTACAATATCAAAAAATATAAAAAAATATGACGCTTTTTTAGCTTTAGGTTGTGTTATTAAGGGGCAAACTCCTCATTTTGATTTTATTTCTCAAGCATCAACTAATGCAATTATGGATTTATCTATAATAAATAAAAAACCTATCGGAAATGGCATAATTACTTGTCTTAATATGAAACAAGCCAAAGCAAGAAAAAACAAAGGTGCTGAAGCTGCAAAAGCAGTAATTTCTGTTATCTCTCAAAAATGAGAACTCATTTTAATCCAAAAAATAATCCGAGAGTTATAATTATTCAAAAATTATATGGTAAATTTTATAATGAAGATGACAGCTTAGATTTTCCAAAACATAGATTTAAAAAATTTATTAAAGATATTGTAACAGGTACTATAGAAAGAAATGATCTTATATTAGATGAATTAAATACAAAACTTGGTGATGATTTTGTATTTGAAAATCTTGATAAAGTTTTTCAAACCATTCTAAAAGCTGCAACTTATGAATTTATGTACAAACCACAATTGTCATTAAATATAATTATCAAGGAATATTTAAATTCATCTAATTTTTTTTTAGAAAATTCTCAAACAAAATATCTAAATGCTTTATTAGATAATGTTGGAAAAAAATTGAGATCTAAAAATGCATGAATTTGAAATAATAAAAAAATACTTTTCAAGAATCACAAAAAAAAATAAATCTGCTCTTAATTTAAATGATGATATTTTTTTTGATAAGAAAAAGGGGATAGCAATTTCCGTTGATACATATAATCAAAATTATCACTTTATTAACTTTGAACATCCAGATTTAGTTATTAAAAAAATTTTAAGATCTTCTATCTCAGATCTAATTTGTAAAGGAGTTTTACCAAAATTTTACTTTATTGCTGGTTCAGGAAACGACAAAACATTTTCCAAAAAAAACTTAGAAAAGATTTCTAAATCTTTAGAGGATGAACAAAAGAAATATAATATTTTATTATGTGGTGGAGATACCACTTTTTCTAATAAGATCAGTTTTACTCTTACTACTATAGGCTATTCAAAAAATATTATTTATAGAAATAAAGCTTTAATTAATGATGATATTTATGTAACTGGTAATTTGGGTGATAGTTTTATGGGTCTTCAAATTCTAAAAAATAGAATTAAAGTACAAAAAAAATTAAGTAATTATTTCATCAAAAAATACTACCAACCACAGGTTCAATTAAAGCTAACTAAAAAATTATTAAAATTTGCAAACACATCTATCGATATATCAGATGGTTTAATTGATGATTTAGATAAGTTGATTAATAATCAAAAGTTATCTTTTTCTATAAATGAAAATAAAATACCAGTTTCGAATTCATTATCAAAAATTATTAATCAGAAGAAAATAAAAAAAATTAAATTAATATCTAATGGTGATGATTATCAAATTTTATTTACTGCGAGTATAAATAAGTCTAGAATCATAGCTCAAACATCCAAAAATCTTGGGATTAAAATTTCTAAAATAGGTAAAATTTGTTCAAATAAAAAAAGATCAGTAATTATTGATGAAAAAGGCAGGGAAATAGTGCTTAAAAACAAAGGTTATGTCCATCAATTTTAAAGTTAATTATTGTCTTTTTTAGCTTTTTTTGTATTGTGCGGGCTTAAATTTTAACAACCAACAACATTAAGGTTTTCATGAGCTCAACTGTCGAAACAATTTTATTATATACAATAGCAGCAGGCCTTTTATCCATTGTCTATGGATTTTTTACAGGAAAAAATATTCTTAATTCAAGTGCAGGAAATTCAAAAATGCAAGAGATTGCTTCTGCTATTCAAATTGGTGCAAAAGCATATTTAGCAAGACAATATAAAACAATAGCAATTGTTGGTGTGGTTGTTTTAGTAATAGTTAGTATAGCTTTTAGCCCTTTAGTTGGTGCAGGATATTTAATTGGTGCTGCTTTATCAGGTATTGCTGGCTATGTTGGGATGTTAGTATCTGTTGAAGCTAACGTAAGAACAGCAGAAGCTTCAAGAAAGGGTTTGGCTCAAGGCCTTTCTGTTGCTTTTAAATCAGGTGCAGTAACTGGAATGTTGGTTGCTGGTTTAGCATTATTGTCTATAGCTGTTTATTATTTTTTATTGTTAAAATATAATATTGATGAAAGAGAAATAGTTAATGCTCTTGTTGCATTAGGTTTTGGTGCTTCTTTAATTTCAATTTTTGCAAGATTGGGAGGGGGAATTTTTACGAAAGGTGCTGATGTAGGTGCCGATTTAGTTGGAAAAGTAGAAGCAGGTATCCCAGAGGATGACCCAAGAAATCCAGCCGTTATAGCAGACAATGTTGGTGATAACGTCGGAGATTGTGCGGGTATGGCTGCTGATCTATTTGAAACATATGCTGTAACTATTGTTGCTACGATGGTTTTATCATCAATTTTCTTTGTGGGTGATTTAAATATGATGATTTATCCCTTAAGTATTGGTGCTGCTTGTTTGTTAACTTCAATACTTGGTACTTTTTTTGTTAAATTAGGTAAAGATAAAAATGTCATGAATGCCTTGTATAAAGGCTTTATAGTATCTGCTGTAGCATCATTAGTTATTTTGTGGCCAGTGACAGATCATGTAATAGGCTTTACAAATGAATATACGGTAAATGGTAAAACTTTTAATGGTATGAATTTATACTATTGTGGAGTTATAGGTCTAGTAATTACTGGATTACTTATTTGGATAACAGAATATTACACTGGAACAAATTACAGACCTGTTAAATCTGTTGCTTTATCTTCAACAACTGGACATGGAACTAACGTTATACAAGGTCTAGCTGTGTCTATGGAGGCAACTGCTATACCAGCTTTAATTATAGTATCAGGGATTTTAACAACAAATACAATTGCTGGTCTTTTTGGAATTGCCATAGCAGTAACAACAATGCTTGCTTTAGCCGGAATGGTTGTAGCTTTAGATGCTTATGGTCCTGTTACTGATAATGCAGGTGGTATTGCAGAAATGTCTAATTTAGATAAAAAAGTTAGAAAAACAACCGATGCTTTAGATGCAGTAGGTAATACAACAAAAGCAGTAACAAAAGGTTATGCTATAGGTTCAGCAGGTTTAGGAGCTCTAGTTTTATTTGCAGCTTACACAGAAGATATTAAACATTTTTCAAAAGAGGCAGGATCTGCGTTAGAGGGTATAGTGGTAACTTTTGATCTTTCCAATCCATACGTTGTTGTTGGCTTGTTAATTGGTGGGATGCTACCATATCTTTTTGGCTCAATGGGTATGCAAGCCGTTGGTAGAGCAGGGGGAGCAGTAGTAGTTGAGGTTAGAAGGCAATTTAAAAAGTTCCCTGGTATAATGAAAAGAAAACAAAAACCAGATTATGCTAAATTAGTAGACTTACTTACAGTTGCTGCGATTAAAGAAATGATAATTCCTTCATTACTTCCAGTTCTTTCACCAGTTGTTTTATACTTCATAATTTTATCCATAGGAGGCCAGGTAGCGGCGCTTGCAGCTGTAGGAGCGATGTTATTGGGAGTTATCATTACAGGTTTATTTGTTGCTGTCTCAATGACAGCTGGAGGTGGTGCATGGGATAATGCAAAAAAATATATTGAAGATGGAAATCATGGTGGCAAAGGATCTGAGGCACACAAGGCAGCTGTAACTGGAGATACAGTTGGAGATCCATATAAAGATACTGCAGGACCGGCTGTTAATCCAATGATTAAAATTACAAATATAGTAGCATTGTTATTGTTGGCTGTTATCGCTGGCTAATTTCCTTACGCTTTTTGGCCCTCTGTCCTCGAGGGTCATTAATTTTTTGTCTTAGACTAGACATAAATTCATAAATAAAATTACTTTTTTTAAACCCTGTTTTTGTTGTTGCTTTTGTAACTTTTATTTTTTTCATATCTTTTTGATTATAAAAATCCTTTTTTTTTAGAACACCGTAACTGTCTAATTCTAAAACTAAAACATCATTTTTAAAGATTTTCATTTTACCTAAGTTTCTTAGTTTAGATTGCGTTTGTTTTCTCTCAATATATATCCAAACATCATTATCAAATTTACTTCTTGTAGATGGATTACCCAATATTTCTTTTATATCGTTTTTATTAGTTTCGTTAACAATAAGCTTTAACTGCTTTTTTTCTAAAAAAGGTACTCCATGATGATTAACTACAGGTCTTAAAGTACAATTACCGACTATTAATGAAAAAAAAAATATATATAATATTTTATACATGAATGAAAAATTATTATATATTTATAACAATTTAATAAATTACACTAGAAATAAAGAATTATATAAAAATTTAGACAGAGAAGATAACTTTTCAGATCGCCTAACCCTATTTTTACTGCATTTTTCTTTCTTTCTAAAGAATTATAAAAACGATGAAAATAAGAAAATATTACAAGAAATTTATGATTTTAACTTTAGGCAACTTGAGTTAAGTATCAGGGAAATTGGATATGGCGATCAATCAATTAATAAAAAGATGAAGGATTATATTAACCTATTCCATTCTATGGTTTCTGAAATCCATTTTTGGGAAAAATTACCAAAAAATGAGAAACTTGATAAAATTTCAAGTTTTTTAAGTGATTTTGATAATAGTGAATATTTACTTGAGTATTTTGAAAATTATAATCTTGAATTATCAAAAAAAACTTTGAATTTTCATTTAAAAGGTGTAATTAACCGTTAATTATGGCTGTACCAAAAAGAAAACAAACTCCTTCAAGGACTGGAATGAGAAGATCTCAAACTATGAAATTCTCATCAAAAAACGTTGTAGAGGATAAAAAATCTGGTGAATATAGACTTTCTCATCATTTAGATTTAAAAACTGGAATGTATAAGGGCAGACAGGTTTTAGACCCAAAAGAATAGTATAATATATCTTTAAATGTCAGATTCGATTATTATTGCAGTTGATGCAATGGGAGGTGATGGATCTCCAAAAAAAATTGTTGATGGAATTATTTATAATCATCAATCAAATAAAGATGTTTTTTATAAAATTTTCGGAAATGAAACCAAAATTTCAGATTTAATAAATAATAAAATTAATAAAGATTTTTATGAAATTACTCACACAGATAATGTTATTAAAAGTACAGACAGCCCACTAGAAGGCGCCAAGAGAGGTAAAGATACTAGTATGTGGCTATCTATCCAAAGCGTGAAAGAAAAAAAGGCGGATATAGTTATATCAGCAGGTAATACAGGTGCATTACTAGTTGTAGCAAAATTAAATTTAAAGATGATTGAAAATATAGATAAACCTGCTCTTTCTGCACTATGGCCAAATAAAAAAGGCATGAGTGTAGTTTTGGACCTAGGTGCTAATATAGAATGTAGTTCAAAGAATTTGTTAGATTTTTCTATAATGGGTGCTTCTCTTTATACATCTCTTTACCCAAATGATAAACCTAAAGTAGCTTTACTAAATATTGGATCTGAAGAGGTTAAAGGAAATGATATTATAAAAGAAACTTTTCAAATTTTAAACGCGAGAAATTCAGATAATTTTAATTTTTCTGGTTACATTGAGGGTAACCATTTGATGGATGGAAATGTTAATGTAATTGTATCGGATGGTTTTACGGGAAATGTTGCATTAAAAACAGCAGAAGGAACAGCTAATTTTATAACAAACGAATTAAAACAAGCTATGACTGGTACTATTATGGGTAAAATTTCATCTATTCTAAATATATCCAATCTAAAAAAATTTAAGAAAAGATTAGACCCAAGATTATATAATGGAGCTATATTTATTGGCCTAGATTCACCGGTGGTAAAAAGTCATGGTGGAACTGACTATATTGGTTTCTCAAATTCTCTAGATGTTTGTTATAGAATAGTAAAAGGTAATTTGATAAGAAAAATAAAACAGAATATTCAATAAATGAGAATTAACTTAACCAAGAAAGACTTAGTTAATTTTATTTATATGCAATTAGGTTTTTCTAAAAAAGTCTCTGAAAGCTTAATTGAAGACTTTTTATCAACAATTGTTTTAAATATTGAGTCAGATAAAAAATTGAAATTATCTAACTTTGGTACGTTCACAATTAGAGAGAAAAAATCAAGAATTGGAAGAAATCCAAAAACAAAGGAAAGTAAAATCATATCAAGTAGAAACGTAGTTTTATTTAAACCATCAAAAGACTTTAAAGAGTTTGTTAATCGTTCTGAAAATGGATAAGTCAGAAACAGCATACAAAACGATTGGTGAAGTTGCAAAAATTCTAAATTTAAAATCAAATAGAAACGGCAACTATTCAACTCATACAATTAGGTTTTGGGAAAAACAATTTTATCAGATAAAACCCAAAATAATGAATTCAAATAGAAGGTATTATGATGAACCAACAATTAATCTATTAAAAAAAGTCAAATATCTTCTTAAAGATCAGGGCATGACTATTAAGGGTGTTAAAAAAATACTAAATAGTGAAGGTTCATTAAAGCTTGACGAAATTGCAGATAAAACTATAAAAGCTAGAAATCTTAAAAACAAATTAGTTAAAATATCTAATATAATAAAAAAATTAAAATAATATGGCAAAAAAAACACATGTTAAAGTTAGGCTTGTACCCGAAGGAAAACCGGATAGTTCTTTCTTTTACTATGTTAAAAAACCTGCTGGTGGTGAAAAAGCGAAAGTTAAACTTTCAGCGAAAAAATATAATCCTGATACAAGAAAACATGAAATGTTTGTGGAAAAGAAACTACCTCCACATAGTAAATAATTATTTTTTTTTAAAGTTCCTTTTTTCATAATCTATATAAGCCCAAATCATATTTTTCCAGATACGTTGTGTTATTTTTGGATCTATTTTATTTTTAATAGATTTTTTTTTAATATTTTTTAAAATTAAATTTATTCTTTTTTGATCTATAATTTGATTTTTCTTATCTTTTAACTTAAGAACTTTTTGAACAAGATTTGTTCTCTTTTTTATAATTTTTATAAGATAATTATCGAGTTTATCTAATTCTCTTCTAATTTTACTTAATTTATTTCTTTTTATAGGCGACATTTATATATTTGGATAATTTAAAAATTATTATATTTATCCGATTATGTACACAATAAATCTAAAAATTAATAAACTATTGTCGATGTGGTTGATAACTATGTTTTTTATGATCGCATTAATGATTTTTGTAGGTGGATTAACAAGACTAACTGACTCTGGACTCTCTATAACCAAGTGGCAATTATTTTCAGGTATTCTACCTCCTTTAAATCGTGATGAATGGATAATGTACTTTAATTTGTATAAGGAAATTCCTGAATTCAAATTACAAAATTTTAATATGTCACTTCAAGAATTTAAAATTATATTCTGGTGGGAGTGGGCTCATAGATTTTTGGGTAGATTAATTGGAATAGCCTTTATACTTCCATTGATTTATTTTACTACTAAATTAGGTTTTAAAAAGCTTTTTAATTTATATTTAATATTTGCATTAATATGTTTTCAAGGTTTTTTAGGCTGGTACATGGTTCAAAGTGGACTTGTTTATGATGTAGATGTGAGTCACTTTAGATTATCTGTCCATTTGTTATTTGCTTTTATTATATTATCACTTATTTTTTGGAATTATTTAAAAACTAAAGTTAAGATTAATCTTGAAAATACAATCAATGTAATATTTCCATTAGGTTTTCTATCTTTAATTTTTTTACAAATTATTATCGGAGCTTTTGTTTCTGGTATGGATGCAGGAAAAGTCTATAATTCATGGCCTTTAATGGGTAACTCAATCTTTCCAGATGATAATCAATATATTAATTTATTTAAATTGTCGGCTTTTAGCGATCCATCATTGGTACAATTTATTCACAGAAAATTAGCTTATTTTATAGGGTTTGTTTATCTATACCTGTTGTTAAAGATTTATAAAAATAAAATGAAGCAACTATATAAATCAATAAATATTGTTGGAATTTTAATTTTATTACAAATAGTTTTAGGAATATTTACTTTATTATATGGTGCACAGATATTAATTGCATCTATGCACCAAATAAGTTCTATTTTTTTAGTTACATCTTGTATCTATTTTTTATTTATTAATACGAAATCTAACTTACAGCTTTCAAGTTAGGCTTCCCAGATGCTCCTAAAGCTTGATCTAGATCAGCTATAATATCGTCTGGGTGCTCAATGCCTATAGACAATCTTACATATCCTGGCGTTACACCTGCTGCTAAGAGTTCCTCTTCAGTTAGTTGACTGTGAGTAGTTGTTGCAGGATGAATAGCTAAACTTCTGGCATCTCCAATATTTGCTACATGGTAAAACATCTTTAATGACTCTATAAATTTTTTACCTGCTTCAACACCACCTTTAACTTCGATACCTACAAGTGCTCCATTTCCACCCTTCATATATTTTTTAGATCTTGCACCAATTTCTCCTTTGTGCAAAGTAGGGTAGATAACTCTATCTACATTTTTATGTTTTTGTAAAAATGCAACAGCTTTCTCGGCGTTAGAACAATGTTGTTTCATTCTTAATGGAACAGTTTCTAAACCTTGAATTATTCCCCAAGCATTATCAGGTGCTAATGGTGCTCCTAGATCTCTTAATAGTACAACACGTGCCCTCACTGCGTATGAGACGTTTGCTCCTGTCAACTGTGGAACTACAACACCCCATTGTGCGCCACCATAACTAGCATCAGGCTCGTTAAATAAAGGTTGTCTTTTTGGATCTTTTGTCCAGTCAAAATTACCTCCATCAACAAGACATCCACCTATTACTGTACCATGACCACCAATAAATTTAGTAAGTGAATGAACCACTACAGCAGCTCCATGTTCTAAAGGCTTACAAATTACTGGTGCTGCAGTATTATCCATAATTAAAGGGATATTGTGCTTTCTACCTATGTCAGATACCTCTTTAATTGGAAATACTCTCAAGTATGGATTAGGCAAAGTTTCTGCATAAAAACATCTTGTTCTATCATCAATTAATTTTTCAAAATTACTTGGATCCGCTGGATCTGCATATCTACATTCAATACCTAATTTTTTTAGAGTATGTGTGAACAAATTAACTGTACCACCATATAAATCAGTGGAACTAATAAAATTATCACCTGATTGACACACGTTCATTATAGCAAATGTTGATGCTGCTTGACCTGAGCCAACGGTTACAGCTGCAAGTCCACCCTCGAGAGCTGCAACTCTTTTTTCTAAAACATCATTTGTTGGATTCATAATTCTTGTGTATATGTTTCCAAATTCTTTTAGTGCAAATAAATTTGCAGCATGATCTGTATCATTAAACTGATAAGATGTAGTTCTATATAGCGGAACTGCTACTGCAGTTGTTGCTGGATCACTTCTATAATCACCACCATGTAAAGCAATTGTTTCTGGATTTTTATTTTTACTCATATTTTCCCTTCTGTTTAAATTACTATTAAACTAAAATGAAAAAATACAATCAAGCTTAAATATAAGCTGATAAATGGGGATATTTTACTGTTATAAACTTTATAAAATCCAATAATACTATGTAATTATTTTTTTTAATAAAAATAGATTTTCTTAGTTATTTTCGTTCTATAATAAATAATTCATTCTTAAAATGTAAACCTTTATTTTTTTCTACAATATCTTTTACAATTTTTTCATAGTTTTTGTTTCTTTCAGCGTCTAAAATTTGCTGATCAGCTATTTGATTTACATAAACAGCAGCATTCCATGCTGAAAATACTAAGGAGGTTGATATGCCACCACTAATCTCATTTGGTAATGCTCTCAAAACATAATTGATTTTTTTCACTTTATGAAATTTTAATGTCTTTAAGAAAGATTTATCTGTATTTAACTTAATATATTTTTCAATCGATGAATACAAATATGGAAATGGATTTTCTTTAGGCCATATTTTTTTTACTATCTTGTTTGCTGGATCTTCTCCACAAGCATGAACCACAACTAACTTTCCTTTTTTTGCCAAAGATTTAATCATAGGTTCAATTACGTATTTTACCTTTTTTTCCGCAGTTACTCTTGATCTATAAGGTTGGGAAGCAATAATTAAGTCGTAATCAGTTTTTCCATTATTTTTTTTTGGTATTACATCTTGCAGAACAAATTCTTGGTCTTGTCTATAAATTACAATCACAGATGGCTCTTTGTAAGTTGAGGTTCCTGTTTTTGGATTTGTTTCAACTTGCCATTTTTTAGCTAAAAATTCTTGATTAAGCTTTCTTAATTGATTTGAAAAATCTAAAGAGGAATTTCCCTTTAACTTTACTACTTTCCAATTCATTTTTTTTTGTTTTTTAAGATTTTTTGATTTTAGAGACGTAGACTCTACGTAATTTAAATTTGAAATTACAAAAACAGTATTTTTATGCTCAGCAAATCTATCTGGTAGTTTTTCTAGGCCTAGTCTTACATCTTCCATGCTTATTTCTTTTGTAGAAACCAGTAGGGGTATATTGGGCATTTTTTGATGACATTGCCTCATTACACTCATTAATAAGGACCCATCACCCATCCCGGCGTCAAAGATTTTTAAAGCAGGGTTTTTGGGTTTTAAATTTTGAACAATTGGTTTTAATGCATCAGCAATTTTGTTTTTTTCATTAGTCGTAGTTACAAAAAGAAGGTATTTTTGTCTGTTATCAAAAAATCTAAAATTTTTTTTCATGAGAATTTTTAATTAATTACTTTTTTTGCTGGATAATTTTTAGTTATGAAATTTTTTAAAACTTTCAGAACTCGATCTGCTTCCTCTAACAACATCATATGACCACAATTATCTATAATATCCACTTTACTTCCTTCTATTAAATCCGCTAATTTTTTACCTTCTTTAACAGGACACATTTTATCGTCAGTTGCAAGTATAGATAG
Source organism: uncultured Pelagibacteraceae bacterium (assembly GCA_902516435.1). GTDB lineage: Bacteria > Pseudomonadota > Alphaproteobacteria > Pelagibacterales > Pelagibacteraceae > Pelagibacter. Next base: position 12,922 of record CABXYF010000016.1, read on the forward strand.
AGTGGGGATCTTTATTTTTTTTGCTGCTTCAAAACCATTTTTGTAATTATCACAAGCTCTAAAATCAACACCAAGCGTATTCTTGATTGTTCTTGATTTAGCTAGCATTCCTCCAGTATTTATATGGTATAATCCAGGCACTGGGTGTCCACCAAAATGACCTGCGGGACCATGTGCCCAATCCATCATTAAATCAACAGCTTTTGGATCATTATTTTCTGCTAGAGATAATAATTCTTTATTCATAGGTATAGCTCCTGCACCACCCATAAGACTTAATGTTTTGATTTTATCAGGATATCTTGCAGTACACTCAACAGTAACAAGACAACCTTGTGAGTGACCGACTAAAGATGCTTCTTTAAAACCTACACTTTCAATAACTTTACTAATCCAATCAGCCATATCTTCGATTGATTTTAAACTTTCACCTCCTGACAAACCATGACCAGGTAGATCTAAAGCAAGACAACTATAACCATGAAAAGCAAAATATCTAGTTTGTAAAACCCATGTCATGTGTGTCAATCCACTTCCATGCACAAAGATAATTAAAGGCTTATTTTTATCAAATGGCCTTCCTCCAGTAGAAGCATAAACTTCGTGACCATCTACTTTAAACTTCATTGGTTTGAAACAAGTCGAGGTTTTCTTGCAGCTCTAAAACCAATTTCAAAGTCATTTTTAATATCATCTATATCTTCAATACCCACAGATAATCTAATCATATCATGGGACAATCCAGCAAATTTTAAAGTTGCTTCATCCATTTGTGAATGAGTACCGGATGCTGGATGTATAACTAATGTTCTTGTATCGCCAACATTTGCAAGATGAGATGCAAGTTTAACATTATTTATAAATGCAACTCCTGCGTCTTTTCCTCCTTTAATTCCAAAAGCTATCATTGATCCACGTCCATTTGGTAAAAGTTTTTTTGCTAATTCGTGATCTGGATGGTCTGGAACGTTGGGATGAGATACCCATGCTACACTTTCATGACTGGATAAATATTTAACCATTTCATCTGCATTTGAGCAATGCTTCTTCATTCGAACTGATAATGTTTCTATACCTTGTAAAACATTCCAAGCGTTTTGAGGACTTAAACATGGTCCAAAGTCTCTCATACCTTCAGCTCTTGCTTTCATTGTAAAAGCGGTGGGTCCAAATTCTTCAGCAAATGAAAGTCCATGATATCCCTCATATGGTGCTGTCATAGTTGGAAATTTATCATTTTGCATCCAATCAAATTTACCACCTTCAACTAAGATACCTGCCATTGATGAACCATGCCCCGCCATCCATTTTGTAAGCGAATGTATAACAATATCAGCTCCGTGTTCAAAAGGTTTGCATAAATAAGGCGTTTGATAAGTCGCATCAACCATTAAAGGAATACCTGCATCATGAGCAATTTTTGCTATCTCAGGCATATTCATAATTTCATTACCAGGATTCCCAACCAATTCACCAAAAATACCTTTCGTATTTTTTTGAATTGCTTTTTTAAATCCTTCAGTATCTCTTGGTTTTACAAATGTACATTTAATCCCAAATTTTGGCAGAGTTAATCTAAATAAATTAACGGTACCACCGTATAATTGTGACGAAACAACCAAATGATCTCCAGCTTCGCATAACGTCATTACAGCTAAAAAAATAGCACTCATACCTGAAGATGTTGCTAGTGCAGCCGTTCCTCCCTCAAGTGAAGCTACTCTCTCTTCTAAAACTGCAACTGTTGGATTTGAAATTCTACTATAAATGTGTCCACCTCTTTCTAGATTAAAAAGAGCAGCTGCATGATCTACATCATCAAAAAGATATGATGTTGTTTGATAAATAGGAACTTGTCTAGAACCTGCATTTTTGTGAGGTTGATACCCAGCATGCAAACTTAATGTATCAAATTTATATGTGTTTGGTTTAGTTCCTTTTTTATCTTTATCACTCATTATATTTTCCTTATTTTTTGGATTTATTTACTAGTATTAATTTTTATAATTACTACCAATATTAATATAATTTGACAACATTAGCATTTAAAAGTATTAATCCCGCCAATCATGACTAAATTTATTAAAAAAGACCAATTATCTTCTTCTTGGTACGAAATAGATGCAACAAATGCTGTTGTGGGAAGATTAGCCACAGTCGTTTCAAACATAATTAGAGGTAAAAATAAAACTACATATACACCACACATGGATAATGGAGATTTTGTGGTTGTTAAAAATATTGAGCAAGCAAAATTTACAGGAAAAAAATTTCAAGATAAAAAATATTATAGACACACTGGCTATCCGGGTGGCATCAAGGTTTCAACACCAGAAAAGCTGCATGAAAAAAAACCAGGTGAAACATTAAAACTTGCTGTTAAAAGAATGTTACCAGGTGGTGTGCTGGGTCGTAAACAATTAACCAAATTAAAAATATATTCAGGTAATGAACATCCGCATTCTGCCCAAAATCCGACTATTGTTGAACTGAAACAATTAAACAGTAAAAATTTGGTAAGAAATTAAAATGGTTGATACTCAAACAGTTTCGAAAATACCCAAACTAAAATTGGATTTTAAAGACAGTAAATATGCTACTGGTAGAAGAAAAACATCTATCGCAAAAGTTTGGCTAAAAAAAGGTTCAGGTAAAATATATGTAAATGGTAAATTATTTAGCGATTATTTTGCTGATGAAACTCATAAAATGCAAATCACAAGACCTTTTGAAATTATAAATCAATCAACGGACTATGATGTAAGATGTAGTGTTAAGGGGGGTGGGCCGACTGGACAAGCAGGGGCAATGGTTCATGGTATATCAAAAGCATTAGTTTTATTTGATGAAAACCTTAAAGCTACATTAAAAACTGAAAAACTCACTACAAGAGATTCTAGAGCAGTAGAGAGAAAAAAACCAGGTAGAAGAAAAGCTAGAAGAAGCTTCCAATTTTCTAAAAGATAATTCTTTTTTAATATTTAACTGTTATAATATAAGATGCTTAAGCTTAATGCGTTAGTTGCGGGTTCAACTGGATATATTGGTAGTCAATTAATCAAAATATTAGTTAAACATAAATATATAAATATTAAATATCTTTGTGGTAATTCCTCAGTCGGTAAGAAGATTTCATTTTTTGAAAAATCTTTATCAAATAAAAAATTACCTAAAATAATTAAATTTAATAAAAGATTATTAAAAGATGTAGATATTATTTTTACTGCTCTTCCAAACGGAGAAGCACAAGATATTTCTAAACACCTTAATAAAAATAATACGTTAATTGATTTAGCTGCTGATTTTAGACTTGAAAAAAAAATAGACTACCAAAAGTGGTACAAAAAAGAACATCGAGCTGTCCGACTTATTAAAAAAAGTATTTATTCACTTCCTGAAATAAATAGAAATGAAATTAAAAAATATAATATTATTTCTAGTCCTGGCTGTTATCCAACTTCAATACTTTTACCTCTGATACCATTATTTGATAAAAATTTAGTTAAAGTAAAAAATGTAATAGTTGACTCAAAATCAGGTTATTCTGGTGCAGGAAGAAATGTTCATAAAAAATATAAAAGTAAAAATTTATATGAGTCGTTAAGTGCTTACGGTCTAGGTTTTCATCGTCATAATGCTGAAATAGATCAACAATTAAAAAAATTTACAAAGAAAAAAATTGAGGTAAGTTTTACTCCTCATTTGACACCAATGTTTAGAGGGATCTTGAGCACAATTTATTTGGATTTAGAAAAAAATGTAACCCCAAAAAAAGTAATTAAATTATTATCTAATTATTATAAGAGAGAAAAATTTGTAAAAATTTTAAAATTTAATACTTTCATAAGTACCAATGATGTAATTAATACAAATAATTGTCTTATTTCGGTTTGTAAATCAAAATTTAAAAACAAAATTATTATACTGTCAGCAATAGATAATTTAATAAAAGGTGGGGCAGGGCAAGCCGTTCAAAGTTTAAACAATAAATATAAATTTCCAGAAACGACAGGTTTAATATGAGAATAATAATATTACTCACTTTTCTATTATTATTAAATAATTGTTCATTAAGTAATGACTCAGAATTCTGGACTGAAAAAACAACAAAAAAAAATTACAAGAACAGTGAATTGTTATTAATTCTAAATAAATCTAATGATATTAAGTCAATGTCTTTTGATGAATATAAAATATATGTAGAAGACTATTTAAAAAGTAGTAATTATCCTGATATAAATAAATGAAAAAAAAATATAACATTGCTGTTGTTGGGTTAGGTCAAATTGGTTCATATTTACTTAATGAATTAAATATAAAAAAGAAAATTATAGAAGTTAAAACTGGAGTTAAAATTAACATAGTTGCAATATCAGCAAAAAACATCAAAAAAAAACGTAAATTTAAGTTCAATAAAAAAATATTTTTTTCTAATCCATTTGAAATATTTAAAAAACATAAAGTAGATATATTATTTGAAGCTATTGGAATGTCTGATGGTATATCAAAGAAAATTGTTGAGGAAGCATTAAACAATAAAACTCATGTTATAACTCCAAATAAAGGATTAATTTCAAAACATGGAAACTCTTTAGCAAAACTTGCTGAAAAAAATAACGTCAATTTAGAATTCGAAGCTTCAGTAGCTGGGGGTATTCCAATATTAAGAACTATTAAAGAGGGTCTTACAACAAATAAGATTACTAAAGTTTATGGAATCCTAAATGGAACCTGCAATTATATTTTATCAGAAATGGAAAATTCTAACCAAAAGTTTACAGATGTTTTAATTAAAGCTCAAAAACTAGGTTATGCTGAGCCGGGTAATCCTAAACTTGATTTAAATGGATTTGATGCTTTTGCTAAAGTTAGGATTTTATCTGCTCTAGCGTTTAACAGTAAAATTTCACATCAAAAATGTCTTATGGAAGGTATAGAAAGAATTGAATTAGATGATATAAAAATTGCTAACCAATTAGATCTTAGAATTAAACTTCTTGGTATAACTGAACTCAAAAATGATAAACTTTTTGAAACGGTTCATCCATGCATGGTAGGCAAAAGTTCTTATATAGGTAATGTTAATGGTGTAATGAACGCTGTAATAACTGAAGGTAAACCTGTTGGAGAAAGCGTTCTGCAAGGTGAGGGAGCAGGCCCAGGACCTACATCGTCGTCTTTACTTTCAGATCTTTTATCAATTCTTAGAGGTAACATTAAAAAGCCTTTAGGAGTTTCTTTCTCAAATTTGAAATCATTTAAGCCGTATAATGTTAATAATTACACAAACTCACTTTATTTAAGGTTTGTAGTAAGAGATAAACCAGGTGTTTTATCTCAAATTACGAATAGTCTTGCAAAATTTAATATATCAGTGAAAAGACTTATTCAAACTCCAGATAAAAAAAACAACAAAGCTACGATTGTTATAATAACTCATAAGACACCTGAGATAAATTGTAGAAATTGTTTATCTTTATTAAAAAGAAATAAAAATATTTTAAAAGCCCCAACATTAATTAGATTATTCGATTAATGTTAATTTACTTAAAACTCTTTGAGGTTTTATTTCCAGTTTTTTTTGTAGTTGGTATAGGTTATTACTTAGGCAAAAAAAATCCAAAAATTGATACAGCTTTTATAACTAATTTTGCGGCAAACGTAGGTACGCCATCAATGATTCTCTATGCTTTAAATCCCATAAATATATCTTTTGATGTATTCAAAAATTATTTTGGTTATTATGTTATTGCTATAATAGGATTTATTTTAATAGGTATTATTTGTTTAATTTTACAAAATACTAAAGACATAGTTAGAGAACTGCCTCCGTTAATTATGCCAAATACTGGTAACATGGGGTTACCAATATGCTTATTTGCTTATGGATCTCAGGGTTTGGGTGTCTCGGCATCAATATCTGCTTTGATTATACTGTGTCATTTTACATTGGGTGTTTTTCTTGCTGCTAGAAAATTTAGTATTGATGTAATAATTAAAAGTCCACCTTTTTATGCGATCATAGTTGCCGTAATTCTTTTATACTATGATTTTCATCTTCCTGTTTTTATAGAAAACACAACATTTCTTTTAATGTACGCAACAATTTTTTTAATTTTGATGTCATTAGGAATTGCTCTTACGCGATTTAAAGTATTTTCTTTTAAAAAAGCGTTAATATGCTCTATTGGAAGGGTTATAGTCGGCCCAATTATTGGTTTTTTACTTATAAAATATTTTAAACTTACTGGTTTTGCTGCTGGTGTTTTATTAATTCAGTGCGCGATGCCTAGTGCAGTTTTAAACTATTTAGTTGCCTCTATGTATTCACCAAAAAAAATAATAGATAGTGTTGCAAGCACTATAGTTGTATCTACTGTTATGTCATTTTTCACAATTCCAGTTGTTGTATTCTTTGCTTTAAAGTACTTTAATTAAAAGATATCAATTGGTTATGAAGGCCATAATTTTCAGTTTATTAGGTTGGATGTTTTTGCCGGTGATGGATGGTCTTGCAAAATTTTTAAGCACAGACCTTCCAATATTACAAATTACGTGGGCTAGATATTTTTTTACAGTTGTTTTCACTCTTCCAGTAATGTTTTTTTTCTTTAATAAGCAACTTGTGTGGTCAGATAAACCTAAGCTTCAAATATTAAGAGGCTTGATACTTCTTTCAGCTAATATTTGTTTCTTCTATTCAATATCTATAATCTCTTTAGCTAAAGCTCTTACCTTAGCTTTTATTGCACCTTTAATTGTTACTGCTTTTTCACCATTATTTTTAGGGGAAAAAGTTGGTTTTAGAAGATGGACAGCTGTAATAATTGGATTTATTGGTTCGTTGGTAGTCATCAGACCAGGTTTTTTAGAATTAAATATTGCTAGCTTAGCTGCTTTGTGTACTGGATTTTTTTATGGTTTTTATTTAATAATAACTCGTAAATTAAGCACATCTGATAATCCTCTACTCACACTTTTAATGACTGGTTTAGTTGGTGCTATTCTTGTTTCTTTGGTTATTCCTTTTTATTGGGTTAAACCTACATTAAATCAATGGTCTTTAATGGCCGGAATAGGGGTCTTTGCCTGCATTGGACATTTTTTCCTCATATTATCTTTAAAATATGCTGATGCATCTCAATTGGCTCCTCTAGGCTATACAGAGATAATTCCAAACATTTTAATTGGTTTCTATTTTTTTAACGAAATTCCAGATAATTGGACGTATTTAGGACTATTAATAATTGTTCTCAGTGGTCTATATATTTCTAGAAGAGAATATTTACTTAATCGTTATAATAGTAAATAAATAGTTACTAATATATGATAAATTACTTTAATATATATATTTAAAACATTGTAATTATTACATTATTTTTATTTAATTTATAGATAAATTATGATAAAATTTTTAAATTATATTGTAAAATTAACAAATAATGGCTGTAATTTTAAATAAGTAAAGTAAAAATGACAAGATAAACATAGAAAATTGTTGAGAACACTCAAAAGCGTTTAATATCAATGGTTTTATGAGCTAGTTAGATGAAAATTCAAAATTTATATTTGAATAATTGGGCAGGGGAACAAAATTTCAATTAAAATTCTTTATAATTTGAAAATTAAATAAGCCTTGTTTTCATTTAAAAGTAGAGCAATGCAGTTACAGAATATATGTTTTAAACGGCCATAGAAGTGCTTTATTTTGATATATCTCGATATATAGTACAACTGAAGGGTGCATAGCACTATTTAGGTTAAAATAAGCTTAAGTATCTGAAAATTGTTGATTTTACTGGTAATTTTGACAATAAAATAGGTCTAAAAAGCCTCTAAATATATACTTTTTCAGATCTCAATAAACGAATCTTTGTCTTAATTCCACCTTTACCAGAATATCCACCAAGGCCTCCATCAGACCGAATTACCCTATGACAGGGTATTTTTGGTGCATATGGGTTTTTTCCACATGCATTAGCCACAGCACGAGCTGATTTTGGTCTTTTTATACCAATTGCCACTTGTTTATAAGTTTTTACTCTTCCTTTTGGAATAGTTTTTAGGTAATTCCAAACTTTTAATTGAAATTTAGTTCCGTTCATTTTGATATATTGTGTAAGCAAGAATAAACCACGTTTTTATGCACTTTTCAGTGCATAAAACTGTAGTTATAGGCACGTCGTTGACTCGCTATCGCCATGCCACCCGCCTCGCGCGTTCAGCGATCCCCCGCGAAACTTTCTGCCCTCTGAATTTGTACCTCGCGGCTTTTCTCCAGATGGCCAGTTAAGAGTTGCCCCTTAATTAAATACAAAATAGCAGCTGTAAAATTTATTTGTATCACTTTTTAGTTGTTTTTTAAAAAATTAAAAATTAATTGTGAATTATGGGGATAAGTTAAACCACCTAAAACCTTCATACATTGAAATGCCATATATTGAATGTCTAAACATAAATACGATAGATGTTTTTAATGGTTTTCCTGTATTTTTTCCAAATATTCCTTGTCCTGTGAATGGCAAAAATACCATTAATGGTGCCAAAGTCGTTAGTGCTCCAAAAATAAACCCTGAAAAATAAGACATTTTAATTCCA
>CABXYF010000017.1 GCA_902516435.1 uncultured Pelagibacteraceae bacterium
AAAAACAATAAGTAAATATTATAACTTGTTATATTTAGATACGGGTAAAATATATCGTATAATCGCTTTTAATAAATTAAAATATCCAAAAAAATTTAATCTTAAATTTATAAAAAAAAAATTAAATATCTAAAAATTAAAGATTTAAATAATAAAAAACTTTTATCAGATGAAGTTGGAATTGAGGCGTCAGTAATTGCTAAAAGAAAAACTATAAGAAAACTTGTTTACTCATTTCAAACCAGTTTTGCATATAATCCTCCAAAGAAATATGATGGATCATGTCTTGATGGAAGAGATATAACTTACAATATTATTCCAGATGCAGATTTAAAATTTTTTATAACGGCTAATTTAAAGACAAGAGCTATGAGAAGATTCGCAGAATTAAAAAGACTAAAAAAAGCGCTAACCTATGATGAGGTCCTAAAAAGTATAAAAAATAGAGATAAAAGTGACTATAATCGCAGAATTTCACCCCTGAAGAAAACAAAAGATTCTATGTTGATTAACACCACAAATTTATCTAAAAGAGCGTGTTTTTTAAAAATAAAAAAAATTATAGACAGGAAAATTAATATTTAATGGAAATATATAAAGATCTATCAAACCCAGCATCAAAAGAATTTGAAAAATTACTTAACAGTCAACTCTCAAAAATACAAATAGAAGAAGGTAAAATAATTGAAGGTAAAATTAACAAAATAACTGAAAAATTTGTGTTCCTTTTTGTCGAAGGATTAAAATCAGAACCAGTTCTCGATATTAACGAATTAAAAAGTATGGGACTTTCAGAAAAAATTAAAATTGGAGAAACTATACCTGTTTTACTAGAAAAAATTGAGGATAAACATGGTGAAGTTTTAGTATCTGCTAGCAAAGCTCAAAAAATTAAAGGTTGGGATAAATTAGTTGAGGCATACGAAAAAAATCAGCCTATAATGGGAAAAATTACATCTAAATGCAAAGGTGGTTGTATTGTTGAGCACATAGATACTGGATCACTGATGTTCTTACCTGGTTCTCAAATAAGTGATAAACCACTCAAAGATATTAGTCACTTAATGAATGAGCCCCAAAAATTTGCACTAATAAAATTAGATAAAGTTAGAGGCAACGCATGTGTGTCTAGAAGAGAAATAATTTCATCATTTAAAAAAGAGGATAAAGCCAAAATAGTAGAAAAATATAAAATTGGCGATATTATTAAAGGTGCTGAAGTAAAAGGTTATAGCTCTTTTGGATGTTTTTTTAATGTAAATGGAGAGTTAGATGTTTTAGTTCACTTACAAGAAATCTCTTATTCAAGAGTAAATCATCCCGATGAGGTATTTAACATTGGAGAAAAGCATGATTTAAAAGTTATCAGTGTTGACAAAGAAAAACTACAAGTTGGCTGTTCTGTAAAACAGTTATCACCAGATCCATTTGAACATATAGAAAACTATGAGTTAAATAAGATTTATAAAGTAAAAGTAGTCAAATTAATGGACTTTGGCGCATTTTGTGAATTAGAACCAGGTTTAACTACATTGCTTCACTCAAGTGAACTGAGTTGGACTAAAAAAAATATATCATCAAAGAAAATGTTTAGAGTAGGAGATGAAATTGATTGTGTAATCACAGAAATTGATAAGGACAAAAGGCGAGTTGCAATTTCCCACAGGTTAACACAAGAAAATCCTTTTGAAACATTTGAAAAGAAATACCCTGTAGATAGTATTGTTGAAGGTGAAGTTGTTAGTAAAAATGAATACTCACTATTTGTGAAAATTGATGACTTAGATGTTGATGCATTTTTACATTGCAATGATTTAACTTACCTAAATAGAGGTGAGGAAGAATTAGATAAATACAAAAAAGGTGATAAAATTAAGGTCAAAGTTTTAGAAATTAAATCTGCAGAACAAAAAATTAGAGTTGGCTTGAGACAAACACAAGCAGACCCATTAGATTTCTTTAAGGACAAATCAAAAAATCAAACTATTACTGTAAAAGTTGTTTCAACAGACAACAAGGGTCTTATTGTAAGACCTGAAGGCTGTGAGATGGATTTTCAGATCAAAAAATCAGCAATTGCAATAAATGCAGCAGATGCAAGACCATCAAGATGGACTGGTGGAGAAAAATTAGATTGCGCAATTGCTGATCTAGATTTAAATAAGAGAAAAGTGGTATTAAGCATAAAATTATTAGAAGAAATAGAGAAAAAAGAAGCTCTTGAGAAATATGGGTCTGAGGGATCAGGTAAAAACTTACCTTTTTCATCACTTTCTGATGATTTAAAGAAAAAAGAAGAAGATAAATAAAATTGGCTATTGTAAAATCAAAGCTTTTAAAACAACTTTCCAATAACTATCCAAATTTTTTAAAAAAAGATTTAGAAAAGTTTACAGATATAATTTTAAACGAAATAAAAAGAGCTCTTCGAAGAGGAGATAGAGTTGAATTAAGAGGTTTTGGAATATTCTATACAAATATTCAAAAAGCAAGAATATCTCGTAACCCGAAAACCGGTGAAAAGGTAAACACACCACAGAAGAAAACTATCAACTTTAAAATGTCGAGAGACATGTATAAAAAATTAAACAATGAAAATGAATAAAATATTCATAGCTTGTGACAGTACAAATATTCAAAGAATTAAAGAAATAATAAAAAAATCAAATACTTCTAAATTAAAGATAGGTTACAAGTTTGGATTGGAGTTTTTAAGTTCCAAAAATGGAAGAAAATTTGTTTCAAAATTAAAAAATCAAATAACTTTTGGAGATTATAAATTTTCAGATATTCCCAATACTTGTGCTTCTGCTATTAAGGCAATTAAAGATCTTAAATTTAATTATTGTACTATGCACATTAGTTCAGGATTAGAAGCATTAAAGGCAGCTAAGAAAGCTTCTGCTAGAACTAAATTAGTAGGAGTTACAATTCTAACCTCTTTAGATAATAAAGCTCTTAAAGAAATTGGTTTTAATAAAGATGTTAAAAAATTAGTTTACCAACAAGCTAAGTTAGCAAATAAAGCAAAATTAGATGCCATTGTTTGTAGTGCACAAGAAGTTAAAATAGTTAGAAAAGTATTTAAAAAAGAAATTATTACACCTGGGATAAGATTTGACTCAAAACTAAATGATCAAAAAAGAGTTTTAACCCCCAAGCAAGCATATAAAAACGGAAGCGATTGGCTTGTAATTGGAAGACCAATTACAATAGGTAACATTAAAAATAACATTCAAACGTTAATTAATCATTTAAACTAATGAAAGGTTCTAAGATTTGTGGAATCTCAGATCTTAATACTCTTAATTTTATAATTAATCATCAATATCCACCTCACTTCATTGGTTTTATTTGTAATTATAAAAAAAGCTCAAGATATGTTGAAGTTGAAAAGCTGAATAGTTTATTAGCAATAGATAAAAAAAATTCTAATTTTGTGGCTGTGCTTGTAAAACCTGATGAAGATATTTTAGAAAAAATTAAACATCTGCCCTTTGATTACTATCAAATATATGACTGCACACCTGAAGAGATAAAAAAAATAAAGCTTAAGTATAGTAAGAAAATAATTACCGCATTTACTATTAAAGACAAATCAGATTTAGAAAAATATCAAGATTTTAATGAGGTAACTGATATTTATTTATTTGATAGTAAAGGTTATGAAAAAAGTGAAGCATTTGATCACAATCTAATTATAGATATCAAAATTAATAAAAAATTGATGCTTGCTGGTAATATTAATTATAATGACGACTTAGAAAAATATGGAAAAATAGCAGATTTTATAGATTTGTCTGGAGGGTTAGAAACTTCTGGATTAAAAGATCAATCCAAAATAGATATTTTTTTAAATAAAGTAAAACAAATTAAAAATGAAACTTAAAAAAGGTGTTCCATTGATTGATCAACATGATCAATATGGTTTTTGGGGAGGAAAATTTGGAGGAAGCTTTATTCCTGAAACTCTAAAAAAACCTGTGGAAGATTTGACAGAAGAATTTAAAAAATTAAGAAAAAATAAAAAATTTATAAAAAAGAGAGACTATTATTTTAAAAATTATATTGGTTCCCCAACTTCTTTTTTAAAATTAGAAAATTTGTCTAATCATTTAGGTGGAGCCCAAATATGGGCAAAAGTTGTCTCTGAAGCTAATGGTGGTGCTCATAAAATATATAATGCAACCGTGCATGCTCTTGTATGCAAGGCTATGGGTAAAAAGTATATAGTTGGTGATACTGGAGCAGGCTATGCTGGAAAAATGTTAAGTATGGCAGCAAAGAAGTTTGGATTGAAATGTAAAATATTTATGGGCGCTAAAGATATTAAAAGACAAAAACCAAATTGTGATGCAATGAAAAAAAATGGAGCTGAGATTGTTCCTGTGTATTCAGGGAGTCAAACTTTGGTAGATGCTGTTAGTGAATGTATGAGGTACTGGGTATCAAATTGCGATAATACACATATGTGTGTTGGTAGCACAGTTGGTCCCAATATATTTGTTAAAATATGTGGTTGGAGCACTGCACAAATATCTAGAGAATTAAAAGCACAATTAAAATCTGAATTTAAAAAGATCCCAAAAAAAATTAAACTAATTAATTGTGTTGGGGGTGGAAGTTCGGCTTATGGCTTTTGGAGTGAATTTATAGATTTTGATAAAAAACAAATTGAGTTGATTGGGGTTGAAGCAGGTGGGCCAAAAAAATCGAAACTTCATGCTGCTCCCTTAAGTAGAAATGCAAAAATAGGAATTTTACATGGTGCTGCATCATATGTTTGCCAAGATAACGAAGGTCAAATCAATGAAACCGAATCTATAAGTGCTGGATTAGATTATCCAGGTGTAAGTCCTATTCATTGTTTCTTAAAAGATACTAAACGAGCAAGATATACTTATGCAACTGATGAGGAAGCCTTGAATGCACATGTAATGGTTACAAAGTTTGAAAACCTTAATCCAAGTTTAGAGCCTAGTCATGCATTTGCTGAAGCAATTAAAATTGCACCAAAATTTAGTAAAGATACAATTATAATTGTAAATTCATGTGGGGATGCCCAAAAAGATAGGGATATTTTAAAAGAGAGATTAGGAAAAATTTGATGGCCTCATTAATTAACGAAGCTTTTAAAAAAGCAAAAAACGCGAATAGACCAGCATTATTAACTTATACAGTTGCAGGTGATAATACTAAGAAAAAATCTTTGGAAATCCTTAAGTCAATTTCAGCTCATGCTGATATATGTGAGTTAGGTTTCCCACATAATACTCCTATAGCAGATGGTGGCCAAATACAAACCAGTGCTTATAGAGCCATTAAAAATGGAATTAAAATAAATGATGTTTTTGCAATTGCTAAAAAATTTAAGTTATCAAAAAAAACAACTCCTATTATTTTAATGGGTTATTATAATATGATATATCAATATGGCGAAAATAAATTTCTTAAAAAATGTAAAAATTCAAAAATAGATGGTCTAATTGTTGTTGACCTTCCATACCCAGAAAATAGAAGTTTTTCTAAAAAATGTAAAAGACAAACAATTAATTTTATACAATTAGTATCACCAACAACATCAAGTATTAGATTAAAAAGAATTATAAAAGATTCGCATGATATGATTTACTACATAAGTATGTTGTCAACTACAGGAGGAAAGTTAAAAGTTTCATCTAAAAAAATCTTAGAAAATTATTTTAAAATTAAAAATAAAAATAAATCAAAAAATGTTGTAATTGGATTTGGAATCACTGAAAAAACTATCAAATCACTTAAAAAAGCTGATGGTTTGGTTGTAGGAAGTGCAATTTGTAAAGAAATATCTAAATCGATAAAAAACAGACAAAATGCTGTCACAAATGTTACTAATGTAGTTAAAAGATTAAAAAATAAAATTAGATGAACTGGATTACAAAAATAATAAAAGCTGGTGAGAAAATCAAAACAGCTATTAAAGAGAGAGCCTCGAAAGAAGATATTGCAAATAGTGACTGGACTTCATGTTGTATAGGCCCAATACTTAAAAAAGATTTAGAAAATAATTTATGGGTTTGCCCTGAATGTAACAAACATCATCGAATAAAACCGAAACAAAGATTTGATATTTTGTTTGGTAAAAATAATTATGAAATATTTAAAACTCCTATTCCAAAAGATGATCCATTAAATTGGACTGACTCTAAATCATACAAAGACAGATTAAAAAGTGCACGAAAAAAAACTGGCCTAGAGTGTGGAATGATGGTTGCCTCTGGAAATATAGATAATATTAAAATTACTGCAGTTGCATCTGATTTTGATTTTTTAGGTGCCTCAATGGCTGCTGCAGAAGGTGAAGCTTTTTTATATGGAATTCAACATGCAATTGAAAATAAAACGCCTTTTTTATGCATTAGTGCTGGTGGTGGAATGAGAATGATGGAAAGTTTAATTTCGTTATCTCAGATGACTAGAACTACTCTTGCAATCAACGAATTAAAAAAAAATGGTTTACCCTATTTGGTATGTATTACAGATCCTACCGCAGGAGGAATAACAGCCTCATATGCAATGCTTGGTGATATCAATATTGCAGAACCTGGTGCATTGATTGCATTCGCTGGTGCTAGAGTTATTCAAGGAACCGTTAAAGAAGAGCTACCAGAAGGGTTTCAAAAGAGTGAGTATGTTGAAAAAACTGGATTTGTTGACCTAATAGTTGAGCGAAAAGAACTAGCATCTAAAATTGGAACTCTATTATCAATATTGTTAAAGCGAAATTCTGTTATAAGCTCTGAACAAAATGAAACTGCAGAAGATAGTCAATCGCTTACAAAAGTTGCATCCTAAAGAGATAGATCTAAGTTTAGATAGAATAAAAAAACTCTGTAAAACCCTCGGAAATCCTCAGGACAAATTAAAAGCTATTTCGATTGTTGGAACTAACGGCAAATATTCAACTATTCAGGCTTTATTTGCAATTTTAAAAGAGACAAATATTAAGTGTAATATTTACACCAGCCCGCATATCAAAAGAATAAATGAAAGATTTGTATTTAATAATGAAGAATTAAGTGATGATGATCTTGGATTTCTTTTTGAGGAAATTGAGGAAGCAAATAACAACGAGCCAATAACTTTTTTTGAAATATTAACTGCAGCTTACTTTTATAATGCCTCAAAATACCCTAGAAATATTAACTTAATTGAAGCAGGGTTGTTTCACCGTTTTGATGCAACAAATATACTTAAAAATAATTTAGCAAGTATTGTAACTTCTATTGGTTTAGATCATTTAGATTGGCTGCCTAGAAATGAACGAACAACTAAAAAAATAATATTTGAAAAAACCTCTACCTTATTAAGTTCCAATATTATTATTGCAAAACAAAATACTTCTGAAATTATTAATGAAATAAAAAATTCAATTACAAAAAATTCCTCAAAAAAATATTATTTTAATGAAGATTATAATTATTCATTGAATGAAAATGGCTTTATTTTTTATGAAGATAGAAATGGTGGGATTAAGCTTCCAATTCCAAATGTTAAAGGTCAATTTCAGTTAGAAAATATTTCTGCTGCAATAGCTACGCTAAGATCAATTGACCAATTGAAAGTTGATGAAAAACATATTAAACATGGAGTTGCTAAAATTAAAAGTATTGCACGACTTCAAGAAATAGATTCTGGTAAACTTAAAGACTTGGTAAAAAATAATAAATTACTTATTGACGGATCTCATAACCCTTTAGGAGCAAAAGTTTTAAATGAATATTTGAAAAGTTTGAATTGTGATAAACATATTATTCTAGGTATGATGGGCAACAAAGATCATAATGAATATATGAGTTACTTTAAAAATATTGCTTCCTTGACCACTGTAGATATCCCAAATCAACCAAACTCAATCAAAGGAAAAGTATTGAAGAACAAACTTAATAGTTTTGATAATGTTAAATATAAAGAGAGTATTATTGATGCTATCAAGTCAATTCCAGTCAAGGAAAATGATATAATATTGATTACAGGATCTTTGTATCTTGCTGGAGAGGCGTTAAATCTAAACTAAATATTTTCGTCTAGGAATTCTTTCATATGACTTTCTGGTACTCCCCCAACTTTACGGCTAACTTCTTGTCCTTTTTTATATATAATTACGGTGGGCACGCCACGAATCCCAGCTGCTGAACCTGTATTAATTCCAGCATCTTCAATATCAGTAATATAAAAATTTGCTTTATCTCTGTACTCGTCTGACAATTTATCCATCACTGGTTTTAGGGCTTTGCATGGACCACACCACGATGCTGAAAATTGAATTACAGATACATCTTCATTTTTAATTTTACTATCAAAATCTTCGTCTTTAAAATCTATAAGCATAAATCCTTTCTATAAATTGGAGCCTTAAAGTCAACTAGGCAATTTCATATTTTTTTTCAATGGTCATAATGAATTCATTGATTTCATCTAATTTTTTCAACTCTTCCTGATCATCTCGGTTAGATGCTTGATCTCTCAATGTATCTATTTCGGTGTAAGCCATGCCAATTGTTTGCCATTTTTCCTTATTTTTACTCAATATTCTCCTAGCAATTTCACTCTTAATATTTTTGTATAAATCGGGAGGTAAAATATGAGGTGCTTCTTGGTAAATAATTTTTTGACCAAACCAACTACATCTTTTGTCTTGAAACTTATCTAATAATCTTAGTTTATCTTCCCAAGATGAACTATGCCATGTTTTAAATAATGCAGTATCTTTATTAGGAATAAATTTTTCATACAAAGTTTCTTCTGGAAGTAAATCTTCTTGAGTTTGAGTTTGGGATTTCTCCTCAGCAGCTTCCCTATTTATGATTTGAATATTTTTGCAAAAATTTTCACTACTTCTCACTAGCTTTGCTCTTTTTAGAATTGTTTCTAAATGTAATTCTGAATATGCTTTTTCTTTTAATGCAAATTTTTTATCTAAAACTACTGGAGCCTTATTGGTTTTTAGTACTCTTAGTGCTTTTGGACTAATTTTTTTTAAATTTGCTTTAAGCTCATTAACTGACAAATTTAAATAAGGTTCAGGATCTCTTCGTAAATCCCAAACATACCCCCAAGATGCATAAGTAGGATGAAAACAATGTTCTGGATAAAGCGTACAAACAAGATACATCATATTTCTTCCTTTTACATTCTCAAAAATAGAATAAATTCCCTTACTTTTTAAAAGTGATTCAACACTACTCTTTGTTGAAGTACTTAAAAATTTTTCCCAATTATCTTTATGTTGATCTTTAATAATTCTAAGTATTTTTAAGCTTGTAAAAGCATCGTGATAAGCAGTGTGTTGCTGAGTGGTGTCAAATCCTTGTTGTCTTGCTAATGCTTCTAAAGCCAAACTTTCATTTCCTGCAGGTGTTAATTCAGTTTTTAAAGTTTTAGAATTTATTGTTTGAGCAGCTCTTGCAATATGTAGACCATCAGATTCTTGATTAGGTGAAGAGTGAGTTAAATAAGGATATCTATTTCCTTTAAAAAAATTAAAATGAAACATTCGTCGATCAAAATTAAGGTTGCTCCAACCCATGAACAAAGATGGACCTGCTTTTGAAAAGAAATTTTCTACAGCTCCTAGAAAATCATAATGTGAATAATTGCCTTTAGTTAATAAATCAATACTTGTAGAATTTACCAAAAGCGCTTTGGCACTGGGGATTTCTCCTTCGGGTATACGCCCACGAATATTTAGCTTTCCAATTTCTTTAAGATTTTTATCTACAACCACTGCACCAACCTCAATAATACTTCCCCAGATAGTACTATTGGTTGTTTCTGTATCGTAGATTACTATTTTATCCATATTAATATTTAAGCTAAATTTGAAAGCTCATTAAATTTTTTTAATCTTCCCAAAAATAAGTTCTGGTAAACAACTAAATCATGACTTTGAATTTTAAATTCTTGGAATAATTTATCTACTGTGCAAACTAGAATTACACAAGAAGTGATATTAGAGTTATACACAATGTTATGAGCCAATGAATAAGCGCTCGTTTGCAGAAGCCAAGAGTCGATATATTCTGATCTTTTAGGTTTATTGCTTTGTTTGAAATCTATTATCGTTTCTCGTCCTTCGTAAACACCAACACAATCTGCTGTACCAGCATACTTATCTGGATAGTAAAGTGTACATTCAACTCCCCAAATTTCTTCCAATCTATTATTTAATCCTTTTTCAATTATTTCTTTTGCCATTAATTTATATTGTTCATTATCATCAAAAAAACTTAGATTTTCTCTTCCAAGAAGATAAGACTCTAAGTAATTATGCATCTGGGAACCCCTGCTACTTGCTGCTTTTGTAATTGCCTCAGCCTCTTTGTAACCTGTCCTCTCACGCCAATTAGCTAGCGCAGCTTTATCCTCTTCTGATTTTGTAGCATCTAGAATGGATGTAACACTTGGCAGTTTCGCTTCACCTAATAAGTATCTTCTTATACCATCTACTGTAGATCTTGAGGATTTTGGATAATCATATTTCTTATTCCACTGCATGTGATTTCTTATATTCTTTATTGGAGAAAAATAAAAATTAATTTTTGGCCTGTTTTGAATGATCAACAAATTTTTCCACATTTTCAGTTTGAACAGCTTTTTCAAGTTGTTCAGGGTCTTTAATACTTTCAAGAGTTCTTGTGATTGATCTAGCATCTGTTCCAAACTTATCAACAACAGACATGGCCTCTTCTAATTTTTTTCTTAGTGAAATTATATTATCAAAGTGTTTTCCAAATCTTGAACTGATTGTTTTTAGATGATTATAAATTTCTGTTGCACCTTTTTGAACTTTCAATGATTGAAAACCCATATGAAGAGATTGTAAATAAGCAGACAAAGTATTAGGTCCACAAATTACAACTTTATATTTTTTCATTAATTCTTGAGTTAATAATTCTTTAGTACTTGGATCTTGGAATTCAGTTAATTCTTTATATAAACTTTCAGTCGGTGAATAAACAATTGCAAAATCTGTAGTTTTTGGTGGAACAATGTATTTTTCATTAACACTCTTAGCTTTAACTTTAAAAGCAGTTGCTAATTTAGCTCTTGCATCTGCAATAGCTCTTTTGTCATCCGCGTCATAACCATCAGTAATTGCTTTAAATTTTTCAACAGGAAAATGACTATCAACTGGAACTAAAACATCTCCTTGAAGTTTAATGGCAAATTCAACATTTTCACTGGTATCCTCTTTCATCTTAACATTAGTCATAAATTGGGAAGCAGGTAATAAATCCTTAATTAAAGCATCTAATGAAAACTCTGCAAGTGTTCCATATTTTTTAACTCCAGCTAAAATTTTAGTAATCCCCTCTTGGCTTTGATTTAATAATTGCACTTGTTGGTTAAAGTTTCCAACTTTCTCATCTACTTTAGTTAAGGCCTCAGTCATATCTTTCGTAACCCCTGTTGATAGGTTATTAAATGAGGTCGACATTGTACCAAGGGAAGTATTTATAGTATTATTTAAAGTATCTTTTAAAGTAACTATTTCATTCTTTAAATTTGCTATTTCTTCTGCTTCTTTATTTTCATTATAGTCTTTAGATTTTGATCTTAAATTTAAGTAAAGAATTGTTAAAACTACACCTAGTAACAAAACAAGTAATGTTATTAAAATAATATCCATGATTCTTAAGCTTTATTTTATAGTAAAAAATCGATTAATGTATTTAAATATTCAAAATTAATTTAATGGAATTGTTCTTAATATTGAAAATAGTATTTATTGTAGGCGTTGTTATTGCTCTATACGCTGTAGCTAGAAATTTGGATATTATTAAGATAATTTTAATCTATTGGAAAGACTTAATACTTCGTAGAAAGTAGTTTGGCTAATTTTTGCACTCCTTGATTTTCAAAAGAAGATTTTCCAATAAACATACAAAGTTCAGATTTTAAAATACAACCATCGTTTATTATTCGTAAATTATTTGCAGCTAAAGTGGAACCAGTGCTTGTAATGTCAGTTATCAACTCGCAACCTCCAGTAAAAGGTTCAATTTCTGTTGATCCAATTGATTTTACGATTGAAAATTGAGTAACACCCTTATTATAAAAAAATTCACGTGTAAGATTTGGATATTTAGTAGAAACTCTTATTCTTCTATTTTTCTTTTCCTTAAATTCAAATGATACTTCCTCTAAATCGGACATTGAATAAATATCAATAAAATCATCAGGGATAGCTACGACTAAAGAGGCACGTCCATATGGATATTTTTTATAGATTTTAATATTTTTTTGAATATTAATTTCACTTTCTTTCAATAAATCTAGTCCTGAAAAACCAATATCTAGCGATTTATCAGATAATCTTTCAATTATTTGACGAGCATGTAAATAAATTACTTGAATATTTGGTCTTCCTTTTATTGAGCCAAATAAATCTCTATCTCCCCTCTCTGAGATAAGTTTCAATTTATTTTTTTTAAAAATATTTAAAACATCTTTTCTAAGTCTTCCTTTGCTTGGAATTCCAATATTAATATTATAGATCATAATTAAATTTCAGTAATTTTGGTTTATAAAGCTCATTCATCTGAGATATTAAATTTGAATTGAGTAAATTTTTATAATTATTTTCTATGCCTAGATTAAAAAATTTAATTCTTTCTGATTTATCTTTTTTAAATGCTGCTTCATTAAAGCCTTTTTTTTCTTCCATTTTTTTTAATTTTTCGAATTCACATGATTTTATAGTTTCTTTTGCTTTAGATCGATCAAAGTTATTTTTACTTTTTGATATATCTTTAATAAAGCTAATTACTTTTTTGAGTGTTTGAAAAGTATTAGATTGTAAATCTTCGTATCTAATGACTAATATTGGAAAATTTTGATAATTTAGCCAACTATCAATATGAAAATCCCATGAAAAGAGGGCTGTAAAACCTAAATATCTATTACCCTTTTTTTGAATAATTGCTCTTTTGCTATCTTTCATAAATTCAAAGGCCTCATCTATTGAGATTTGATAATGATTTGCTAACGAAGTGATTATATTTCTTGGGTCTCTCACAATATAAATTCCACCTAAAGTATTTTTTGGATCAGTAAACCTATTGCCATTTATTTTACACATTGCATTATGAGTTTTGAACAATAGTAATTTTTTTTCTTTATTTATTTCAACTTGTTTATCCAACCATTTTTTAGCAGTATCTTCTGGTTTTAAATATAAATCTTTATCATTTTCAAAATAATTAACACTTGGAAATTGATCAATTTTTTTAAGTAATTCAAAATTAAATTCTCCGTTTGTCGAAAAATAATAACTAGATAATAAAGATCTTAGCCAAGTATTTCCACTTTTTGGATATGAAGCTAACCAGATTATCATTTGAAATTTAGGTTAACTGCTGCACCAACTGCTGCGATTTGTTTTTTTGATCCTAAATCAGATAATAAATTATCATAACGTCCACCATTTATAATATTTATATCCTTTGATTTAAATTTAAGATCAATCTTAAAAACCATCCCTGTGTAATACTCCTGCTGTCTTCCATATGATGATGCGAAAGTAACATTGAGTTTAGAAATTTTATTATTTGAAATTGGAAAATACTTTGGATCCACAGCTAAATTAATTCTGTTTTTTTTAAAAAATTTATTTAATACCTCAGCTGCTTTGTTAATAGGACACTTAATCTTTAAAAAAGATTTTATTATTTTAGATACTTTTTTACCTCTTTGTGCTTGCCTAGGATCTTTAATCTTTGTGTCAAATCTTTTTAAAATTTCACTAATAGATCTTCCAGCAATCATTGTCTCAGGATTTTTTTTTAGTAAATTCAGATATCTTTTTTTATCAATCTCCACAATTGTTGGATCAATATCTGCGTTTGTCTCTAACCGTTTAAGCAAGTCTTTAAAATACTCTTCTCTCCAAAAATGTCTTGAAAGTCTTAACTTCCATCTTTTGGGAATATCTAGTTTTGATATAAGTAAATTAAATATTTCTATATTTCCAATTGTTAATTTTCCAGATGTATATTTAATATTTCTAAGTATATTTAATGATGAGTTTATAATTTCAATATCGTCTTTTTTTTCGTTTTTAGAACCTAAAATTTCAAAACCAATTTGGTTTCTAATAATTTTATCTTTTTTGCTTTGAACTTTTCTATACGCTTGTCCACTATAGAAAATTTTTTCTTTACCTTTTAGATTGTTCTCTAAATACCTCAAACAAGAAGCAATTGTTAAGTCTGGCCTTAAGCACAATTCATTTCCATTAATATCTGTAAAAGAAAACATAAATTTCCTAAAGTTTTCTCCAGATCTTTGAACAATATGATTTGCCTCTATTACAGATGGTAGTTCAATATACTTAAAACCCTTAGATTTTACTGACCTAAGAACTTTTTCAGATAAGTTTTTTGAGTTCATTGATTAAATCTTTTTCTGGAATTGTTTTGTTATTTTCACCCTTGATGCCTTTTAGATTTTTTATAGTAACAGTCTTATCTTTAAATTCATTTTCACCACAAATAATTGCGACTGATAAATTGCGTTTATTTGCAAAAGTTAGTTGTTTACCAAGGTTTTTTTTACTATCTAAAAAAATTTCAGCATTGATATTGTTATCTCTAAGTTGATCAACTATTTCATAATAATTTTTTAAATATTTTTTTTCCATTACACACACTAAAACTGGTTTTTGATCCTCTATCTTAATTTGATCTAATTGCATTAAGGCAAATAATAATCTATCAACACCAAAACTTATTCCAGTACCTGGAATATCAACCCCTCTAAATCTTGATATGAGTTTTGCGTAGGCTCCACCCGAACATATGCTTCCGATGTTAACTTCTTTACCCTTGTTATTAGTAACATTAATATTCAAGTTAGTTTCAACAATAAAGTCTGAATAATAAGCTAGCCCTCTTACAATAGTAAAGTTTGTTTTAACTTGATTTAAATTTGATCCATATCCAAGAACCTCAAACACATTTTCTAATTCACTTATCCCTTCTTGAGATAATGGATTTTTTAAAGTTTGCTTTAATTTAGTTAAATCTTTAATTTTTAGAAAATTTAGTATTTGTTTTACTTGATCATCGGATAAGTTAGCTCCTTTTGTAATTGCGCCACTTTGATCTATTCTCTCTTTTTTTAATAAATCTTCAACTCCCTTGAGCCCAAATCCTGGCTTATCCAATTTGTCAATTGCTCTGATAACTTTGACCTGTTTTTCGTTAGAAATTTTTAATTCATTAATTAAACCTTGGACAATTTTTCTATTACTTATATTGATTATAAATTGATCTCTATTTAAACCACAATCTAATAGTGTGCTTGATATTAAATTGCAAAGTTCTGCATTTGCCTGTGCTGGGTCAATAATTCCAACAATGTCAAAATCAGCTTGCATAAATTCTCTGTATCTTCCATTTCCAGGTTTTTCATTTCTAAAAACATTTTGGATTTGATATCGCTTAAAAATTGATGGCAGTTCTTGATTGTTTTGAGCAACAAATCTTGCAAGTGGGCTTGATAAATCATATCGAAGCGTAATGCTTTTTTCACCATCTTGAAATGAGAATACATCAGACATAGGATTAGCCTCATCTTCAGCTAAAAAAGATCCTATATTTTCACTAATTTCGAATGAGGGTGTTTCTAAAGCCTCAGCTCCAAATTTAATAAAATTATTTTCAATAGCTTTTAATAGCTTCTTTTTAAGAAGAAGTTTATTATTCCAACGATCTTCAAAACCTGGAGGTAATCCAGGTACTAATTTATTTTCTTTATTCATTTTTTGGTACCCGGGCTGAGAATCGAACTCAAACTTAAAGTTCCACAAACTTTCGTGCTAACCGTTACACCACCCAGGCATCCCTTGTTTTTATATTATTTTTCTATGGATTTAAAATTATATTATAAATAAATAGCCTACAGGCTATGGAAACTATTTCTATGAGTGCTTTTTGAAGTCTCTCTAAATGTAATATTTATAATCATGAGCAGTCTTTTAGACAAAAACTACTATAAGGCAAGAACTAATTTAGTAAGGACGTGTATCTGGGCTAATTAGATAAAACGTCCTTAAAATATTAAAAGAAATTAGTCTACTTTCTTTAAATTAACTGCAGAAGGACCTTTGGGACCGTCTTCTAACGTAAATTCAAGTTTATCACCCTCATTGAGATATCTCATTCCAGCATCTTTTACTGCAGAGGCATGGACAAAGGCATCTTTTTCTTTATCATCTCTTTCAATGAAGCCATATCCTTTTTTTCCGTTATACCATTTAATTTTACCAGTTAATGTAGTCATCTTGTTTCTTAGTCCTTTTGTTATTTATTATAAGAAATAGGTTAATTTTTTTTTAGATTATTTCAAGATGAAAAGTAGTGGGTGGTGCCTCGGGAAGGATTCGCACCTCCGACACAAGCCTTTTCAGGGCTCTGCTCTACTCCTGAGCTACCGAGGCAAGATTTTAACCTCTAAAGATTATTCTGCCTTTTGTAAGATCATAAGGTGTCATTTCTACAGTCACATTATCACCTTGAAGAACTCTAATTCTGTTTTTTCTCAACTTACCTGCTGTATGAGCTGTAACTGTATGTCCATTTTCTAACTTAACTCTAAACATAGCATTTGGAAGTAGATCAATTACTTTTCCTTTAAATTCTAGCAAGTCTTGTTTCGACAAATTATTTTCTCCTCATTCTTTTTATTACTGATTGAGCGTGTCCAACTAACCCTTCGTAATTTGCAAGTGTTATAACTGATGGTCCAAGACTTTCAATACCCTTTTTTGATAGGTTTATGTAAGAAATTCTTTTATAAAATTCATTAACACTAATTCCACTCGAATATTTTGCAGATCCATTTGTTGGCAAAACGTGATTAGAGCCAACATTATAATCTGTCATGGCCATCACAGCATATTTTCCTAAACATATCGATCCAGCATTTCTAATTTTAGAAACATAAGATTTATAATTTTTAACATTTAATTCTAAGTGCTCTGGTGCAATTTTATTTACTATTTCTATTATTTTTGTATCAGAATTCACATACATTAAAATTCCATTGTTACTCAAACTCTTTCTTGCAACAGATACTCTTGGAATTTTTTTTAATTGTTTAATTAATTCAATGTTTACTTTTTGTAATAATTTTTTATCTTTTGAAATCAAAATACATTGAGCATGATTATCGTGCTCTGCTTGACCGATTAGATCACTTGCTACCCATTCAGGATTTGAAAATTTATCACAAACAATAGTTACCTCTGAAGGACCTGCTGTCATACCCTCGACACCAACATCTCCAAAAACTTCTTTTTTTGCTGCAGCCACATAGGCATTTCCTGGACCTATAATTTTATCGACTTTTTTGATTTTTCTAGTTCCATAAGCAGCGGCTGCAACTGCGGAAGGACCACCGATAGAATAAATTTCTTTTATTTTGCATTTTCTGGCTGCGTATAAAACTGCTGGATTTTGCTTTCCTTTGAAACCTGGGTTAATCATTATTAATCTTTTAACACCAGCTACAATTGCTGGAATAGCATTCATTAAAACACTAGATGGATAAGATGCAGAAGAACCAGGAACATATATAGCAACGGAGTCTAAGGGTAAATATTTATATTCAAGTTTGTTTTTAAACTTATCTACATAAGAAATATTTTTAAACTTTTGAAGAGAGTGAAATTTGTAAATTCTATTATATGCAATATCAATTGCTTTTTTTACTTTTTGATTTAAGGATTTTATCGAAGCACTAATTTGTTTAGGGCTTGGAACAATTATTTTGTTTTGATTAAATTTTTTTTCATATTTCAATAATGCTTTATCACCATTTTTTTTTACATCTTTAACAATATTAGTCACAGAGATAGAGCTAGATTGAACTTTCTTTTTTCGTTGCAAAAGTAATTTATTTAGTGAACTATTAAAATTATTATTAGTACTATTAAGTATTTTCATTAATCTTTAATTTCGTTTTGATCTTCTAGTCTTACTTCAATTGTCTCTGTAGTCAAAGCAATGTAAGCATTATTATTAAAAATCAAGTTTATTTCATAATCAGTATTATTTTTCAAATAATCTATTCCAATTAATTCTAAAACTAATTCTTGGTTTTTCTGATCTATATTTTTAGATTTTACTTTATCAACAAAATCAAACCTACAAACACTATTAATTTTCTTATCTTCTTGATCGGTTTCTACCTTTGTTCTTTGAATTGATAATAAAAAAACTTTATTTGATGATAAATATTTTATATCAACAATCTTAACCTTTGCACCAGCGCTACACGCGGAGATCATTTGGAGACCTTCTTGATCATTTGCAATAATTTTTGCTAGATATTTTTTCACCATTAATTTACTCGACGTATTTTTGCACCAATCTTTTTTAGCTTTTTTTCTATATTTTCATAACCTCTATCTAAATGATAAATTCTATTGATAACAGACTTTCCTTTAGCTGTTAGTGCAGCTAGTACTAATGAAACCGATGCTCGTAAATCTGTAGCCATTAACTCAGCTGGTACAAAATTTATATTACCTTTGACTACTGCTCTATTTCCATTCGTTATAATTTGAGCACCCATTCGGTTTAATTCAGCAACATGCATAAATCTATTTTCAAAAATATCTTCTCTAATTATTGATTTTTTATTTGCTTTGCATAATAAAACCATAATTTGTGCCTGCAGATCGGTTGGAAAACCAGGATAAGGAGAGGTTTTAATTTTTAAACTTTTTATCTTTTTATTACCTATAATGTTTATGTTATTAGTAGTAACTTTTATTTTTGCACCAACTTTCTTTAAAATATCAATTTCGGTTTTAATTATTTTAGGTATTACGTTTTTTATTTGTAAATTTCCCTCCGTTAAAGCTGCTGCAATTAAGTAAGTTCCAGCTTCAATCCTATCAAACATAACTGAATAACTGATTTCTTTAATTTCTTTTACACCAGAAATTTTTAATGAACGTTTACCTGTCCATTTAATTTTACAACCCATTTTTAACAAAAAATTAACCAGATCTTTTATTTCTGGTTCAATAGCACAATTTTTTAAAATGGTATTCCCTTTTGCAAAACAAGCAGCGATAATTAAATTTTCTGTAGCACCAACAGATATTTTTGGAAATCGAACGGTGTTGCCTATGAGTCCTTTAGATGCATAAGCAAGAACGTATCCATCTAAAATTTTAAATTTAACTCCAAGTTTTGACAAGGCTTTAATATGTATATCAACAGGTCTAGTGCCAATTGCGCACCCACCAGGTAATGAAACTTTTGCATTTCCAAATTTAGCAAGCAAAGGGCCTAGTACTAATATTCCAGCTCTCATTGTTTTTACCAAGTTATAAGATGCAAAAACTTTTTTTTGTTTTGTGTTATCTATAAGAAGACTTTGTCCTTTTAATTTTATTATTGACCCTAATGATTGAAGTAAGTTTATCATAGTATCTATATCTTTTACTTTTGGTAAATTTTTTAGAGTTATCTGTTTTTTTGAGAGCAAAGTTGCTGCCAAAATTGGTAGTGATGCGTTTTTTGATCCTGAAATTTTTATTTGTCCCTTGAGCCTATT
>CABXYF010000018.1 GCA_902516435.1 uncultured Pelagibacteraceae bacterium
GCATCGTATTTATATTTTCCCATGTCCATGATTTTGCAAACTGGGGGGTTTGTGTTTGGTGCAATTTCAATTAAATCAAGTCCTTGGTTTTTTGCCATTGAGATAGCTTCGTTGGTATTCAACACTCCAAGATTTTCACCATCACTTGCTATTACTTGAACATCTGGAGAGGAAATTCTATTATTAGACCTTGGGCCTCTATCCTTAGTTCTTCTTTGAAAATAATTTTGTTTAAAATCTGCCACTTAGTTTGAAGATGCTTTATTTAAAGCAGAGAAAGTTTTTAAGAATGTGTCTATATCCATATTTTCTTGTTTATTAGAATCTAATCTTCTAATCGTTACAGAGTTGGAGTCAACTTCTTTTTTACCACAAATAAGTAAAAGTGGTATTTTCTCTAAAGAATGATCTCTTATTTTATAATTTAAATTATTATTTTTTAAGTCAACGGCAGAACTAATTCCTGCACTTTTTATTTTTTTAGATATCTTGATTGCATAATCGTTAAATTCTTCCGAGATAGGTATTACCATAGTCTGTAGTGGAGATATCCAGAAAGGAAACTTGCCAGCATAGTTTTCAATTAGAATTCCAACAAATCTCTCTAGAGAACCAAATAATGCTCTATGTAACATGACAGGAATTTTTTTAGTTCCATCTTTATCAACATATGATGCATCTAATCTTCCAGGTAAGTTTAAATCTACTTGTAAAGTTCCACATTGCCAATCTCTGCCGATTGCATCTCTTAAAACAAATTCAATTTTTGGACCATAAAATGCTCCCTCACCCTTATTAATACTATATTCTAGCTTGGAAGCTTTTACTGCTTCAAGCAATGAAGCCTCTGCTTTATCCCAAATTTCATCGTCTCCAACTCTTACCTCTGGTCTATCTGCGTATTTAAGAATTACATTTTCAAAACCTAAATCTTTATAAATATCTAGAATTAAATTAGTTACCTCTAAACATTCACTAGTAATTTGATCTTCAGAACAAAATATATGTGCATCATCTTGGGTGAATGCTCTTACCCTTAATAATCCATGTAAGGCTCCAGATGGTTCGTACCGATGTACTTTTCCAAATTCTGCAATACGCAAAGGGAGATCTCTATAACTTTTTAAACCTTGATTAAATACCTGAATATGACCAGGACAATTCATTGGTTTAATTGCGAATACTTTTTCATCAGGAGTTTCTGAAGTATACATATTTTCTCCATATTTTTCCCAATGCCCAGATTTTTCCCATAGTTGTCTATCTAATATTTCAGGGGTATTTACTTCTTTATAGCCAGCAGCGTCTTGTCGAGCCCTCATATAGTTGATTAATTTCTGAAATAGGGCCCATCCTTTTTCATGCCAAAATACTGATCCAGGACTTTCCTCTCTAAAATGAAATAGGTCCATTTCCTTTCCAAGTTTTCTATGATCTCTTTTTTCAGCTTCTTCAATTCTTTTTAAATAATCATCTAAATCTTTCTGAGAAGCCCATCCTGTTCCATAAATTCTTTGTAGCATTTCATTATTTGAATCTCCACGCCAATATGCTCCAGCAACTTTTGTAAGTTTAAAATATTTACCAATTTTTCCAGTCGACAATAGATGTGGACCTCTACAAAGATCATACCATTTTCCGTGATAATAAATAGAAACCTCATTTCCTTCTGGAATCATATCTACTAATTCAACTTTATATTTTTCTCCTAATTCTCCATAATGTTTTTTGGTATGTTCTCTTTCCCAAACTTCTCTGCGTGTTTTTTCATCTTTTTCAACTATCTCTTTCATTTTAATTTCAATTTTTTCAAGATCCTTCGGAGTAAAAGGTTCTTCTCTATAGAAATCATAATAAAAACCATCTTTAATTGCTGGACCAATTGCTAACTTTGTTCCTGGAAATAACGCTTGAACTGCCATGGCCATTATATGAGTTGTATCATGACGAATTGCATCTAAACCCTCAGGATCTTTTGCCGTAAAAATTTTTATTGAACAATCTTTGTCAATTTCAAAATATAAATCTTTTAGTTCACCATCTACACTCATTATAAGTGCTTGTTTTGCCAATGACTTACTTATCTTCTCAGCTACTTCAGCACCAGTAACCTTTTTTGAAAAATTTAGATTATTTCCGTCAGGTAATGTTATTGTAGGCATTTAATTTAATAGTCTTTTATACTCTGAATAAGTAGAAAAACACATTTTTTCAACATTAAATCTTTGAGTCACATTTTTTCTTGCCTCTATTCCCATAATTTTTAAGGATGTTTCATCCATATTAAGAACTCTTAAAATCTGTTTACTTAAAGATTTGGCATCATTGGAGTCAAACAAAAAACCTGTTTTTCTATCAATAACTGTTTCATTCGAACCACCAATATTGCTGGCTATTATTGGTTTTCCCATTGATTGGGCTTCTACTGACACTCTTCCAAAAGACTCTGGTTTATTTGAAGCTGAAACGATTATATCTGAAACTTTGTAAGCTAAAGCCATGTTTTTGCAATGATCTATAAATCGTATTTGTTTCGACATTCTATATTGTTCTGAAAGTCTAATTAATTTTTTTTTGTAGAGCTCACGCCCTTGGTCGCTACCAAGGATGACTGTATAAAACGCTTCATATCCAAGTTCTATATTAATTAAATTGACTGCTTCTATAAATACTTCCTGACCCTTCCATGAAGTTAGTCTGCCTGGCAAAAGTATAATTTTTTTATCTTTCTCAATATCCCATTGTTTTAACAATTTTTTTTCGTCATTCTCAAGAGTTGTAGATGAATCAAAATAATCAACATTAATTCCTCTGAAAATAACTAAAAATTTTTTTTTGTTATTTAAATAGATAGAATAATTTTCTTTGATATGGGAAAAAATAAAATTTGATCCTGCAATAATTAAATCAGATCTTACCATGACAGAATTATAAAATTTTTTAAATTTAGTTTTAAAATTGTAAGTACCATGAAAAGTTGTTACAAATTTTCTTCCAGTAAATTTTGATGCTATCAAACAGGACCATGCTGGTGCTCGACTTCGAGCATGAACTATTGAAATATTATTTAGTAAAATAATTCCAATTAGAATAATTGAATTTATTAAAATTAATAAAGGATTTTTACTTTGTACAGGAAGCTTAAAAATTTTTACCTTTTTTTTATCAACAAACTTAAGTAATTCACCTCCACTAGTTACTATAAATGACTCACAATTATTCTCATGTAAATAATGAGCTATATCAAAACAACCTGTTTCTGCTCCTCCATATCCTAATTTTGGAATGACTTGTAAAACTTTTAAATTAGTTACCATCTGATAAACTTATATATTATAAGACAAAATATTTAAACGAAATGGCAAATTTCAGATATTACAAGATCTCAAAAACAAAGAAAATTAGATATATTTCTAAGGTTTATAATAAAAATTTATCTTTAGTTTTCCTTCATGGCTTTATGTCAGATCTTGAGGGAGAGAAACCTAAAGTATTATCGAATTTTGCTAAAAAAAATAAAATTAACTTCTTAGCTCTTGAATATTCTGGACACGGTAAATCTTCAGGAGAATTCACGAAGGGTAATATTTCAAAATGGAGTAATGAAACTTCAAAATTAATTAAAAAATTTACAAAAAATAATAAAATTATTTTTATAGGTTCCAGTATGGGCGCCTGGATTTCTCTTATACAATTTAAAATTTTTAAACATCAAATAATTGGTTTTTTGGGAATTGGAGCAGCTCCTGAATTTTTAGAAGATATTATGTGGAAAAAATTTACTAAAAAGATGAAAAAAGAAACAATTAAAAAAGGGTTCTATAATTTAAAACATGGGGATTATGAATATCCGATTACATATCAATTAATTAAAGATGGAAGAAAAAATAAGGTTTTAAACAAAAAGATTAATTTAAAGATTAGAGTTACTATGCTTCATGGAGAAAAAGATGAGGCTGTTCCAGTTTCTTTTTCTAGAAAAGTTTTGAGACTATTTCCAAATGCTGAAAAAAAATTGAATATTGTCAAAAATGGTGATCACAGTTTATCTAATAAGAAGGGTTTAAAAGTAATTCTTAAAGAGTTAAAACTACTAATTTAGCTAACTTTTTTAACGCCTTTTAAAGTGATTGGTTCATCTAGTTTATCTAACATTTCTTTAGGACAAACTTGAATAAAGTTATTTAATTCCTGGTTATAATTTTCAATTATATTTTTTGAAAATTTTGATCCTGTTTCCTTAGAGTGTTCGAGCACTAAATTTCTCAATATTTCTTTCCAATAATCTGTTTCTACATTTTGCCAAACAACAGAATCTGGATTTACTTTTTTTGCAAATTGTTGGAATTTATCATAAACAAAAGCCATACCACCAGTCATGCCTGCCGCAAAATTATCTCCTACTTCTCCTAAAATCACTACCATACCACCGGTCATATATTCACAACCATTCGAGTCACATCCTTCAATTACTGTAGTAGCTCCAGAATTTCTTACGGCAAACCTTTCTCCTGCTTGGCCAGCCGCAAAAAGTTTACCAGATGTAGCACCGTAAAGCACTGTATTTCCCAGAATAGTATTTTCATTAGATACTAAATTACTTTCTTCAGACAATTTTATTGAAATTGTAGCACCAGATAAACCTTTTCCAACATAGTCATTGGCATCGCCTTTGAGAACTAACTTCAAGCCTTTAGAAGAAAATGCTCCAAAAGATTGTCCAGCTGAGCCCTTAAAATTTAAAATTAGGTAATCTTCTTCAAGTTTTTCGTATCCATATTTTTTATAAAGATGATGTGAAATTCTTGTTCCAACTGCTCTATGAGTATTTTGTATTAGATACTCTTTCTCAATTTTTTCTGAATTGTCTAAGGATTTTTCTATTTCTGGCCAAATTTTTTGGTCTAAGGTATCTGGGACATCATTTATTTCTGGACTATCACAATACCTTTTATTATTTCCTGAGTCTGCTTGAACAAACAGCGGATTTAAATCTAAATCATCCAAGTTTGGAGATCCTTTACTAACTTGCCTTAATAAATCGGTTCTACCAATTATGTCATTTAAAGATTTGAAACCTAATTTTGCTAAAATTTCTCTTACTTCGGATGCAATGAATGTGAACAAGTTAACTACTTTTTCTGGTGTACCTGTGAATTTTTCTCTAAGTTTTTTATCTTGTGTACAAACACCAACTGGACAAGTATTAGAGTGACATTGCCTAACCATGATGCATCCCATAGCTACAAGAGCTGTAGTAGCAACTCCATATTCCTCAGCTCCCATCATTGCCGCAATAACAACATCTCTTCCAGTTTTAATCCCTCCATCAGTTCTTAAAGTGACTTTATGTCTAAGGTTATTTAAAGTTAAAACTTGATTAGCTTCAGTTAAGCCCATTTCCCATGGTATCCCTACATATTTTACACTTGTTTGAGGAGTTGCTCCAGTTCCACCATTATGTCCTGATATTAATATTATATCTGCTTTAGCTTTCGCAACACCTGCAGCAATAGTTCCAACGCCGGATGATGCAACAAGCTTTACACCTATTCTTGCATTAGGATTAATTTGTTTCAAATCATAAATTAATTGAGCAAGATCTTCGATTGAATAAATATCATGATGAGGGGGAGGAGAGATTAGTGTTACTCCTGGTGTTGAATGTCTGAGTCTTGCAATTTCCTCAGTAATTTTAAATCCAGGTAGCTGTCCTCCTTCTCCAGGTTTTGCTCCTTGAGCAATTTTAATTTCTATTTCATTACAATTGTTTAAGTAATTCACTGTTACACCAAATCTTGCAGAAGCAATTTGTTTTACTCTAGAATTTGCACTATCTCCATTTTCCAAGACCTTAAATCTTTTTTCATCTTCACCTCCTTCACCACTACAAGAAGCGCCTTTAATTCTATTCATTCCAGTTGCTAATGTTTCGTGGGCTTCTTTTGATAAGGCACCGTGTGACATGCTCCCACTGCCAAATCTTTTTAATATGTTTGTTAGTGGCTCAACTTCTGAGATATCAATTGATCTTTTTAATTTTTTTGATCTAAAATCAATAAGATCTCTTAAATTTATTGGAGGTAAATTATATATTCCTTCTGCATATCTTTTGTAAGCATCATATGAATTAGACCCTACCGCACTTTGAAGTAAATGAATAAGTTTTCCTTGGTACTGATGAGTTTCACCATTTTTTCGATATCTGTAAATTCCACCTATGGGAAGAATTGTATCACTGCTTTCAAACGCCTCTTTATGTATTTCTCTAATTTTTTTTTCAATTCCTGTTAAACCAATTCCTGATATTTTGGATACTACTCCTGGAAAATAATCTGCAACAATTGTCCTACTCAAACCAACCGTTTCAAAATTACATCCCCCTCTATAAGAACTTAAGACAGATATACCCATCTTAGACATTATTTTTAGAAGTCCTGCATTTACTGATTTAATATATCTTTCAACACATTCATCAAAACTAAATTTCCCAAATAATTTTTTTTCATGTCTTTGATATAAGCTGTCAAAAGCTAGATAAGGATTTACGGTAGTAGCGCCTACTCCAATTAAAGTTGCAAAAGAGTGTGTGTCCATTGCTTCACCAGACTGTACATTGATAGAAACATATCCTCTTAATTTTTTTTCGATTAAAATAGAGTTGATTGCACCAACCGCTAACAACATTGGAATTGGAAATCTTGAGCTTGATAGCTCTTTATCACTTAAAATTAATTGAGTGACTCCTTGTCTAACAGCAATTTCTGCCTCTTTTTGTATTTTTTTAATAGATACATGCAAATTTTCATTTTCTGAAAAAGTGCAATCAACTATAGAAGAATTTTTGCCAAAATAATTGATAAATTTATGAAATTGTGAATTTGATAAAATTGGACTGTTTAAAACATAAATATTTTGTTTAGTTAGATTGTCAAAATCTAATATATTACCAAGATTTCCAAATCTTGTTTTTAAACTCATTACTTTATTTTCTCTTAAAGAGTCTATTGGGGGGTTTGTCACTTGACTAAAATTTTGTCTAAAGAAATGATACAATGGTCTATATCTGTCTGACAACACTGCAAGAGGAGTGTCGTCACCCATTGATCCTATAGCTTCTTTGGCTTCCTCTGCCATTGGATGTAGTATAAGCTCTAAATCTTCTAAACTAATTCCAAAGGCATATTGTCTTCTTCTTAAATCGTCTCCAGAATAGGAATTTTTTTCATCTGAGATTGTTATTTTTTCATCTAAATCAATAATTTGAGAATTAAAATGTTTATATTCTTTTGCTAAATAATCTTTAATTTGTTTATTTTTAAAAACTTTTCCTTTTTCAATTCTTACCCCGATAATTTCTCCAGGTCCTAACCTTCCTTTAGAAAGTATTCTTTTTTCATTGAGCTCAATCATTCCAGTCTCTGATCCTGCAAACAATAAATTATCTTTAGTAATTGCATATCTGAGTGGTCTTAATCCATTTCTATCGTTGGCAGCAATTACCCATTCATTATCTGTTCCTGCAATTGCTGCAGGACCATCCCAAGGTTCCATAGTACTATTTAAAAAGTTAAATAATTGTTGATGATCTTTGGGAAGTGTTTCACTTTTTTTAGACCATGCATCTGGGACTAACATTAGTTTAGCTAAAGGTGCGGGCTGCCCAGAAATGTTAAGTAATTCAAATACATTGTCTAAAGCTGCAGAGTCTGAGGTACCTTGTTGTATCACTGGTTTTAAGTTTTCAATATTTTCAAAAAGATTACTATTCATTTCTTGCTCATGTACTTTCATCCAATTTTTATTTCCTCTAAATGTATTTATTTCACCATTATGAGCAATAGCTCTAAAAGGTTGAGCTAAATTCCAGCTCGGAGCTGTATTCGTAGAAAATCTTTGATGGAAAATTGCAAATCTTGAAATAAATCTTTCGTCTTTTAAATCTAAATAAAAATCTGAAATTGCCTCAGCTAAAAACATTCCTTTATAAATTATTGATTTAGAGCTTAATGAACAAATATAAAAATGATTTAAGGACTTTTTAAATGCCTCATTTTCTATTTTTCTTCTAGTCTCATAAATTTTTCTTTCTAGATCTTTATTTGTAAGTTCCGGATTATGCGATTTAAATAGAACCTGGATAATTTCAGGCATAGTCTGCAGTGCCTTTTCACCTAATACGTTTGGATTAATTGGAACTTGTCTCCAGCCATAAATACTAAAACCATTTTTTGTTAGTTCACTCTCCACGATTGTTTTACAACTTTCTTGAGCTTCGTAATCATTTCTAGGTAAAAAAATCATACCCACTCCTATTTCAGAGTCATCATGGGTATGACCAGTTACCTCTATTTTTTCTATAAAAAAATCTTTCGGAATTTCAACGTGAATTCCTGCGCCATCTCCAGTTTTTCCATCCGCATCTACCGCACCTCTATGCCAAACAGCTTTTAAAGCTTCGATCCCGTAATCAACGACTTTACGAGATTTTTTACCTTCTGTTGATGCAATAATTCCTACTCCACAAGCGTCATGCTCCATATCATCTGAGTACACATGATTTTGTTTTAGTAACTCTTTGTTCTTAATATAATTTTTCATTAAGCTACTCTTCTCTCTTTTATAGACTTGTTCTCTAAATAATTTTTAATTGAAGTTGCTGCATCTCTTCCATCTTTAATTGCCCAAACTACTAGTGAAGCACCTCTTATTATATCACCAGCAGCAAATACACCTTTTATATTAGTTTCCATAGTATCAAAATCAGCTTTGATTGTTCCCCATTTTGTTACCTGTAATTCGTTAGCTTCAAACATTTTTGGTAAATCTTCAGGGTCAAAACCTAAAGCCTTAATGACCATATCGGCATTGATTTCATAACTTGAGCCTTCCTGAACTTGTGGTTTTCTTCTTCCACTTTCATCAGGATCACCTAATTTAATTTGATCTACAACTAATTTTTCAATTTTATTTGTACCTTTAAATGCTTTTGGACTTGATAACCAAACAAATTGTACACCTTCCTCTTCAGCATTAGTAACTTCCCTTGCTGAACCAGGCATATTTTCTTTATCTCTTCTATATAAACATTTTACAGATTTTGCTTTTTGTCTAATTGAAGTTCTAACACAATCCATTGCGGTATCACCACCTCCTATTACGACAACGTCTTTGCCTTCAGCATTTAAAATTCCCTTATCAAATAACTCAACTTCATCTCCTAAGCCCTTTTTATTTGATGCAGTTAAAAAGTCCATGGCTGGAAAAATATTATCTAAGTCATTTCCATTTAGTTCTACTTCTCTTGCTTTATAAACTCCGGTTGCAATCAAAATTGCATCATGCTTTTTACGTAATTGATCTAAAGTTGCATCTTTACCAACTTCAAAGTTTTGAAGAAACTCTATGCCT
The DNA here is from genome assembly GCA_902516435.1 of uncultured Pelagibacteraceae bacterium. Classification (GTDB taxonomy): domain Bacteria; phylum Pseudomonadota; class Alphaproteobacteria; order Pelagibacterales; family Pelagibacteraceae; genus Pelagibacter. Next base: position 9,412 of record CABXYF010000018.1, read on the forward strand.
CCATCTTTTAAAAGTTTTGTTCTTCTTTCAACTATTTCTTTTTCTAACTTAAAATTTGGAATTCCATAAATTAATAAACCGCCGGCTCGATCGTATCGATCGTAAACAGTAATTTTATATCCACTTTTTCTTAATTGTTCTGCAGCTGCTAATCCTGCTGGACCTGCACCAATAATTCCCACACTTTGATTTTTTTCCTGATTAACTTGAATTGGCTTCACCCAACCTTGTTCCCATGCATTATCTGTAATATATTTTTCCACTGAACCAATAGTGACAGTCCCATGTCCTGATTGTTCTATAACACAATTTCCCTCACACAATCTATCCTGAGGACATATCCTTCCACAAACCTCAGGCATATTATTTGTGCTTTGAGATAGTTCGTAGGCTTCTTTAAGTCTTCCTTCTGCGGTAAGTTTTAACCAATCTGGAATATTATTACTTAACGGACAGTGTACTTGACAAAATGGGACACCACATTGAGAACATCTACTAGACTGCTCTTTAGCCTTTTCATTAATGTATTCGTCATAAATCTCTTTAAAATCCTGCTTTCTTGTGTCAACTTTCCTTTTAGGTGGTGTTTGTTGACCTATTTTTACAAATTTTAGCATTTTATCAGTCATAATATTTTTATAAATTTTAGACAAATTATATGGTGTTTTTAATTTATAAAGTAATAAATAGGTCAATAGATATGACCTTATTTAAAATACTATTGGCTTATTTTAACAACTTTCTAATAAACGCATACCTAATATGATCAAATCGAATTGTTTCAAATAAATATTTTATAAGTTACGAAGAAGCGATGTTTCAAAATATAATAGAAATTATAATTTTATCAGCAATTCAAGGTATATCTGAATTTTTGCCAGTTAGTTCATCGGCTCACCTAATAATTGTTTCTAGCTTGTATGAATTTAAATCAAATTCTTTGTTAATTGATATCAGCCTTCATCTAGGATCATTATTAGCTATAATTTATTTTTTTAGAAAAGATCTGTTGGACATAAAAAATAATAAAAAATTTTTAAGTTTAATTATTCTAGGTTCTGTCCCACTGGTCATTGTTGGTTATATTTTATACTTAACAGATTTAATATACTCTCTTAGAAGTGTTGAGGTGATAGCTTGGACAACTCTTATATTTGGAGCAATTTTATACATAGCAGATAAAAATAGGTTCGATAAAAAAATTTCAACTAATTTAAACTTTCAGTCAATTTTATTTATAGGTTTATTCCAAATTCTTTCTCTTGTTCCAGGTGTAAGTAGAGCTGGAATTACTATAACGGCAGCAAGAATATTAAAATTTAATAGAGTTGACTCAAGTAAAATTTCTTTTTTACTTTCTATACCTGCTCTTAGTGGAGCAAGTATTTTAGGATTAAAAGATTTATTTAATCAGTCAGTTAATTTTAACTATTTAGTTTTTCTTGCGATTATTTTTTCATTTATTTTTTCTTTCTTAACGGTTAAGTTTTTTTTAAATTATATTAATAAATTTTCTATGAATGCTTTTGTAATTTATAGGATTTTAATTGCTTTGGTTTTATTTTATATCATTTATTAATTTTTTTTACACTAGGTGCTAATTGTGAAAAAATAACTGCAATTAGAATTAAAATACATCCAATTATATTGTTCAGATTTAGTACTTGTTGTAAAATAATCCATGCAGCTATTACTGCAAAAACACCTTCCAAAGAATATATGATTGCGGCTGGAGCTTCCTCAATATTTTTTTGCGCAAACATTTGTAGTGTAAAGGCTAAACCGCCAGATAAAACTCCTGCATATATAATTGAAGAACTTTCTAAAAAAATATCTGAGATAATTATCTCTTCAAAAGTATAAGCTGACAAAATAGATAATGTAGCCACTAAAAATCCTTGTAGTGCTGCATAAAATACAGGGATATCAAATGTCTCCATAAATTTTCCTGCAAATATTATATGTAATGCCCAAAATAAAGAACATAAGATTACAAGAGCGTCCCCTTTCATTATTTCTGCATCAGAGAAATTACTTAATAGGTAAACTCCATATATACAAAGAGCAATTGAGGGCCAGATACTCCAATGAACTTTCTGTGAATATATAAAAAATAACAATATTGGAACTAATGGAACATAAAATACAGTAAAAAAAGCAGCATTTGCAACGTTTGTGTATTGAAGTGAGGCTTGCTGCAAAGAGGTACCTAAAAATAATGATACACCCATAATTATTAAATATTTAAAAAACTTTGATTTATTTAACTGTATCTCTTTAATTATTTTTTTTTTTTCAAAAAATAAAGCAAATGGTAAAATTGTTATGAAACCAACAAGAAATCTTGCTGCGTTAAAAGTTAATGGACCTATATTGTCCATACCAGTGTCTTGAGCAATAAACGCTGTACCCCAAATAAACGTAGTAATTAATGCGCAAATTAATGAAAAGGATTTTGTCATAGGATCAATTACTTAGAAAAATTTACAGTATGCCATGAATTTTACATGCACTTCTAAAATCTTCCATATTGATATAACAACCGGCCATTTTTCTTTTTCCACTAAAGGATCCTCTTCCATGTAAAATTCTCCAGTTATTAAAAATTAATAATTCGCCAGGTTTTAAGATATGTCTCCATTGAAACTTATCTGAGTTTGCTAATTCATCAAATTTTTTAATTGCTTCATAAAATTTATTTGTAGCTTTTTCTTCTATCCTAAATTCTGTGCGATCATAATTGTTGAAACTTACTTGAACTAATTCTTTATTGTCCAATTTAAAAATAGGTCTTTTGGCTTCGAGTATCACTCCATCGCCTATATACTTTCCTGGTACATCAATTTTTGATAGTATATCAAATAAGTCTTTATTATTTTTTTTCATCGTCTGACCAATATTAAATCCATCTACAATTATAGATGCACCACCATTTGCTTTATAATCACAACATAATAATAATTGTAAACCTGGGGCATCATTGCTGTAAGTTGAATCAGTATGCGGTCTAAGCTCTTCTTGAGTATATGCGCTATCAGCCATATATTCATTTGATTCAAATTCCCATAGACCTCCAAAAATAGATTGTCTTACATAGCCAATTTTATTAGCAATTATTCCCACAGTCTCTATTTTAGTTTCACAATTGGTAATTACACAAAAACCAAGACTGTGTAATTTATTAAGAAATATCTTAAATCCATCATCTTTTAATAAATTTTTATAATTAATATATATATCATCCTTAATTTCATTTTTATTCCAAAGACGTAAATTGTTGTTCTTGCTTTTGTTGTTTAATATATTCTTGAATAAGTATTCGTAAGAGTATTGAACTGAGTTATCCATATCAGCCCATAAAATATCTATACAATTTCCATCGTCTCTAACTTTTGCCTCTTTGATCTTAATATTTAAATCCAAAGATGCCATAAAAGTTTTTCTTTGATGGCTCCTTTGGTCCCAATTTCTCTCATCTTTTGTATGATCTCTAAGCCATATATTGGGATAGTTTTCCTCATATTTATTCTTAAATCTTACTCTTAAACTGTTGGGTAAAATTTTGATACTTTCTATCATTTGCTATATTTAAATAACTTTTGAATAAAATTATACTGCTAATTTATAAGCAAAGTTTTTACCAAGATTTTCTTTTAAATCATTGTTAAATCTGGCTGCTTCTGCTCCATCTATTATTCTATGATCATAAGATAATGATAAAGGCAACATTACTCTTGTTTGAAATTTTCCGTCTAAATAAATCTGTTTTTTTTCTGATCTTCCTATTCCTAGTATTGCTACTTCTGGATAATTAATTATTGGTGTAAAAAAAGATCCACCAATTCCACCTAAGCTTGTAATAGTCATTGATCCACCAAATAACTCTTTCTTATCTATTTTTAAATTTCTACATAATTCACTTATTTCTTTTAGTTCTTTGCTTATTAATGAAATTTTTTTATTATTAACATTTCTTAATTTAGGAACCATTAACCCGTTGGATGTATCAACTGCAATCCCAATATGAAAATATTTTTTTAAGGTCATTTTTCCACTCTCAATTTCATCTATAGAGGAATTAAAGCTTGGAAATTTTTTGAGAGAAGCAACTAAAGCTTTTACTATAAATGCTAAAGGAGTAATTTTAATTTTTTCTCCTGTATAATTATCTGTTAAGGAGTTTCTAAAAGTTTCCATTTCTGTAATATCTGCTTCGTCATGATTTGTTACATGAGGGATTGTTGTCCATGAATTTGAGAGATAAATTGAAGCTAATCTTTTTACTCTAGGGATATCTTGGATTTCAACTTTACCAAAATCAGAATGTTCAAATTCATTTTTCATTTTCTTAGGTTTAATTTCTTTAATCTCATTATTTTTTATTGACTTAAAGGAAACGAATTTTTTAATATCATCCTCAACTACTCTTCCATCTTTTTCACTACCTTCAACTTGATTAATATCTACCCCAAGTTCTCTCGCAAATTTTCTTGCTTTTGGGCTTGCAGGCAAGATATCAGTGACATTGCTTCGACTGACACGGATTTGGTCTATCTGTGGTTTGGTAGTTTCAATACTTTTGGGTTGATTTTCAATTTTTGGCTCTTCTTTTGAAGCTTCACTATTATTAATTTTATTTTCTAATATTAATATTAAGCTTCCTTCAGAAACCTTGTCTCCAACTTTTATATTTAAAGATTTGACCTTTCCATCAAAGTTTGAAGGTATTTCAATGCTAGATTTATCACTTTCAATTGTAATCAAAGGATCATTTTTAACAACTGTCTGGCCTTCGCTTACTAAAACTTCTATTACTTCAACGTCTTTAAATTCTCCAATATTTGGTACAGTAATATCAATCTCTGACATCTTTTATAATTTTGTAGGCATGGGTTTATTGCTATCAATATTATATTTTTTTATTGCCTCTTGTGCATATTTTGAAGCTATAAGCTGCTCCTTTGCTAGTATGCTTAGGCCATAAGTTACTAAATGTTCTTTATCAACCTCAAAAAATTTTCTTAAATTCTTTCTTGTGTCACTTCTTCCAAAGCCATCAGCTCCCAAAGAATAAAAACTCTTGTCAGTATAAGGTCTAATTTGATCTGAATTCATTCTCATATAATCTGATGCAGCCATTATTGGACCCTCTGTTTTACTCAAACACTCATCCACGTAAGATATTTTTTTTTCTTTATCTGGATTTAATAAGTTGTATCTCTCCACTTCCATTCCGTTTTTTCTAAGTTCATTAAAACTTGTTACGCTCCAAATATCGCTGTCAATTTGATAATCTTTTTGTAAAATTTCAGCAGCGGAAATCATTTCTCTAAGAATTGCACCTGAGCCTAAAAGTTGAATTTTAGTTTTTTTATATTTATTAAATTCTTTTATTTTATACATTCCTTTCAGGATTCCTTCTTCAGTATTTTTGTCTTTAGGCATCTCTGGATGAGAATAATTTTCATTCATAGTAGTAATATAATAAAATATATTTTCTTTTTTCTCATGCATTCTTCTTAGACCCTCTCTAAAAATAGTAGCTAACTCATAATGAAATGTTGGGTCATAACTTACACAATTTGGTATTGTGGATGCTATCAAATGACTATGCCCATCCTGATGTTGTAAACCTTCTCCTGCTAGAGTTGTTCTTCCTGCGGTTGCACCTATCAAAAAACCTCTCGCTTGACTGTCTCCAGCAGCCCACGCAAGATCTCCGATTCTCTGGAATCCAAACATAGAATAAAAAGTATATATTGGTATCATTTCGATATCATGATTTGTATAGGCTGTTGCAGCAGCAATCCATGATGACATTGCACCTGCCTCATTAATACCTTCCTCTAATACTTGTCCACTTTTTTCTTCCCTATATGAAGTTAATTGAGCTGCATCTTCTGGCTCGTATTTTTGTCCTTCATGAGCATAAATTCCAATCTTTTGAAAAAAACCTTCCATACCAAACGTCCTTGCTTCATCAGGTATAATTGGAACCAACCTTGGGGAAATATTTTTATCTCTCATTAAACTAGTAAGCATTCTGACTAAAGCCATTGTTGTGGACATTTCTTTTTCACCTGTGGAGTTTTTCATAAAATCAAAAATATTTTTTGAAGGTGCTTTAATTGGTTTTGCAAAAGTAGATCTCTCTGGCAAAAATCCTCCTAATTTCAATCTTCTTTCTTTTAAATACTTAATTTCTGGAGATTTTTCTTCTGGTTTGAAGTATTCGATATTTCTGACCTGTTCATCTGTTAAAGGAACATCAAAACGATCTCTGTAATACATTAGATCATCAACATCTAATTTTTTTGTTTGATGGGTCGTGTTAACACTTTCTCCTGATTTTCCCATTCCATATCCCTTAATGGTTTTAGCAATTATAACTGTAGGACTCCCCTTATTCTTCATTGCTTTATCATATGCTGCATAAACTTTGTGAGGATCATGACCACCTCTGTTTAACCTCCAAATATCTTTATCTGAAAGACTAGAAACTAGTTCTGAGGTTTCAAGATATTTACCAAAAAATTTCTCTCTAACATAAGCTCCATCCCGTGCTTTCATTGCTTGATATTCTCCATCAACTGTTTCATTCATGATTTTTACTAAATGTCCAGTTCTGTCATTTGCAATCAATGCGTCCCAATAAGAACCCCAAATTACTTTTATCACATTCCAACCTGATCCTCTAAAACTGCCCTCTAACTCTTGAATAATTTTTCCATTACCTCTAACTGGTCCATCAAGTCTTTGAAGATTGCAATTGATAACAAATATTAAGTTATCCAAATTTTCTCTTGCAGCAAGACCAATTGCGCCCATTGACTCTGGTTCATCCATTTCTCCATCTCCTAAAAAAGCCCATACTTTCCTGCCCTCATCTTTTATCAATCCTCTATTAATTAAATATTTCATGTACCTTGCCTGGTATATTGCAAGCATAGGGCCTAATCCCATAGAGACAGTTGGAAATTGCCAAAATTTTGGCATTAACCATGGATGTGGATATGATGAAAGTCCGCCAGTTTTTACCTCTTGTCTAAAACTATCTAATTGTTTCTCGTTTAATCTACCTTCAAGAAATGCTCTTGCATACATTCCAGGCGCACTATGACCTTGGAAATAAATCAAATCTCCACCAAATCTATTATTTTTTGCTCTCCAAAAATGGTTCATGCCCACGTCATACAATGTAGCTGCAGATGCAAAAGTACCTATATGCCCCCCAAGCTCAGGAAACTTTTTGTTAGCTCTAACAACCATTGCAGCTGAATTCCACCTAATTAATGATCTTATTCTTCTTTCTATATTTTGGTCTCCACTAGATTTTACTTCTGCCTCAGGAGGAATTGTATTTATGTATGGGGTATTTTGCGTATAAGGAATATTTGCACCTTCGCGATAAGCTTTATTTATTAACTCTTTTATTAAAAAATGAGCTCTTTGATTCCCATCTTTAGAAATTACAGCTGATAATGAATCTAGCCAGTCATTTGTTTCGAGGGGATCTATATCTTTTCCGTTAATTACTTCAATTTTTGATTGTTTTTTTTCAGGAGTAGTTTCTTTTGTTTTTATTTCTTCATCTTTTTTATTAGCTATAGACTCTTCAGCTTGTTTTATAATAATTTCTGTATCCTTCGGAAGTGAGCTTTCAGGTAAAGAATTTGATGAAGAAGAGTAATTCAAAATTAGATCTCCCTTTGAAACCTTATCTCCAACTTTAAGTTCTATTTTTTCTATTTTACCTGAAACTGTTGAAGGAATTTCAACGCTAGATTTATCACTTTCAATTGTTATTAAAGGATCATTGTTCTTTATTTGATCTCCAACTTTTACAAGTATTTCAATAACTTCAACGTCCTCAAACTCACCTATGTCAGGTACAAGTAATTTTTCACTCATTATTTAAAAATGTTTTATACACCTTAATAAAAGTATATTTAATGATATATTAGCACATTAAATGTCTTTTTTTGCAAACCTCTGTTTTAATTGACCAAAAATTGTTATTAAAATCTAAAAAAAACAGTAAATTTTGATATATTTACTGTGTTTAATAATTTATGGACCGCTGGCCAAATTGGATAAGGCGCTCGGCTACGAACCGGGAGATTCCAGATTCGAGTTCTGGGCGGTCCACCAAATAAGAGGTTAAAATGTTTGATTGGCTTTTAAAAGCATCGTTGCAAAAATCAGTTATTTATTTTTTTATAATTATTTTAATTATTTTAATTATTTTAACTTTTATATTATAAAAAATTATGACTAGCGAATTTGAACAAATAAGTATTAAACCTGGATTTATGAAACATAATGGTGGTATTTTATTTAGATCAATTTCTGAGATGGAATATGAGTTTAAAACAACAATTAATGAAAATCACTTAAATGCTGCAGGAATAACACACGGTGGTTATCTATCAGCTCTAGTTGATGCAGGGTCAGGGACTGCTGTGCATAGAGCTGCAGGAAATTTACCTTGTGTTACAATTTCGTTAGATCTAAAATTTATTGGAGCATCTAAAAAAGGTGATGAAATTATAGGACACACTAGAATTTTAAAAAAAACAGCCACACTAGTATTTATATTTTGTGAGCTGAAATGTAATAGTAAAATAATAACATCTGCTTCAGGTATATGGAAAATTTTAACAAAGCGATAAAAATTTAATATTCTAATTCCTTTAGATTTTTGAAATATTTCAATACCTCTGGATTTGCTAGGGCTTCTTTGTTTTTTACTTTATTTCCATCTATTATATTCTTAACTGCTAATTCAACTATTTTTCCACTTTTTGTTCTTGGAATGTCACTCACAACAATTATTTTACTTGGTACATGTCTTGGTGAAGTATTTTTTCTAATTTTTAATTTTAACTTTAAAGATAGTTTTTCAGTAAATGAGTAATTTTTATTCATCACTACAAAAAGAACTATTCTAATATCATTATTCCAAGCTTGTCCCACTACAAGAGACTCGTCAATCTCTTTAAATTTTTCTACCTCAGAATAAATCTCAGCTGTTCCCATTCTCACTCCGCCAGGATTTAATGTTGTGTCCGATCTTCCATGAATAACAAATCCACCAGTCATTTTGATTTCTGCATAATCTCCATGGTGCCATGTGTTTTTAAAACGATTAAAATATGCTTTTTTAAATTTAATATCATTTTTATCTTTCCAGAATTTTAAGGGCATTGAAGGAAAAGGATTTTTACAAACCAATTCTCCCTTAGTATTTTTTTGCGATTTACCTCTATCATTAAATACGTCTACATCTAAAGCTAAGCCTTTATTTTGAATTTCCCCTAAATTTACTGGCTGATATAAATTTCCAAGTACGAAACAAGAAACTATATCGGTACCTCCTGAAATAGATGCTAAATGAACTTTTTTTTTTATATTCTGATATACATATTTGAATCCATCTTTAGATAATGGAGAACCTGTCGAACAAATTGTTTTTAATTTGTTTAATTTATATTTAAATTTTAAATTA
>CABXYF010000019.1 GCA_902516435.1 uncultured Pelagibacteraceae bacterium
AGCTTTATTAAGTTTAGATGAAAAAACTGAATTAGATTTAAACGCAGCACAAAAAATATTCGGCTACTTTGATAAATCTCAACTAATAGATTTATTTGAATTAATTTTAAAAGGTGAAGAAAATAAAGTTATAAATATTTATAGAAAAATTTATGATCAAGGAGTTGAACCTAAAGTATTCATAAATGATTTCTTAGAATTATTGTATTATTTTAAAAATATAAATTCTTTAACACTAGAAAGCACAAATTTTTCTTTAAATGATGAGGAGTTTTCGAAAATAAAAAGTATTTCAAATCAAGTAGACTCCAGTTTATTAGTATTATTCTGGCAATTTGCAATTAGCTCTCTTGAAGAATTAGACATAGTTTCAAATCAACATTTGTCGATTGAGATGTTTCTAATAAGATTAATGCATTTACAGTCTGTAAAATCAGAAAAAAAAATTGAAACTGAAAATGAAAAAGTAGTATCTAATGAAATAGAGGACAATATAAGCTCAAATAAAATAATAGATCAAATTAAAAATATTTCCCAAGAAGAAAAGAATAAGCCACAAGCACAAACTGAAGTTAAGGTAGAAAATAAAATATTCATTAATTCCTTTAATGATTTATTAGTCATCTGTTCAGATAAAAAGGAAATTAAATTGAAATATGAATTAGAAAAAAATGTCAACTTAGTAAAATTTGAAAAAAACAGAATAGAAATATCTTTTAACGATAGTTTGGATAAAGATTTTGTTAAAGATTTATCATCAAAACTTTTTGAGTGGACTGCTGAGCGATGGATTATTACTTTTAGTAAATCCAAAGGTGAAATGTCTGTAAAAGAAAAACAACTTAATAGTAAGAAACTTTTAATTGATGAAGTAAAAACTTCAGAGGCTTATAAAAATATAATAGAAAACTTTCCTGATGCAGAATTAATAGATGTTAAGTTGAAGAAAGATGAGGCTCAAAATGACTGATTTTAGTAAAATTTTAGATAAAGCCAAAGAACTTGAGGCAAAAATGAAAGAAAGCCAGCAGAAAATCAAGGAAATAAGAGTAGAGGGTGTCTCTGGTTCTAATTCAGTAAGAATAACACTTGATGGTGAGGGCGAAATGCAAACAATAAAATTATCTGATGAAATTATGCAAGAGGACAAAGCTATTATTGAGGATTTAATTGTTGCCGCTCACAATAATGCTAAAGCACAATTAAAATCAAAGACTTCAGAAGAAATTTCAAAAGCTACTGGTGGTTTCGGTATACCTGGTTTTAAATGGCCCTTATAATAGATGCAAAATATTAGTGAGATTGAAGAATTAATAAAATTAATATCTAGGTTGCCAGGCTTAGGTCCAAAATCTGCAAAAAGAATTGTTCTCAAACTAATTAATAATCGAGATGAATTAGTGAAACCTATGGCAAACACTTTGGCCCAGGTTTATAAAAATGTAATCAGATGCAATTCTTGTGGATCACTAAAGTCTAATTTGAGCGGATGTTTAAATTGTGATAATGCAAAAAATAAGTACTCTAAAATCTGTGTAGTTGAGGACATTGCTGATCAATGGTCAATTGAAAATTCAAATATTTTCCAAGGTTATTTTCATATATTAGGTGGAACTATTTCGTCAGTAGGCCAGCGAAAAGAGGAACTTCTACTAGACTCTTTAGTTGAGAGAATAAATAAACAAAAAATTGAAGAGGTAATATTAGCAACAAGTGCAACAGTCGAAGGACAAACAACTGCATACTACGTTCAAGATAGTCTGAAAAATTTAGATGTAAAAATTACAAAGTTAGCGCAGGGATTGCCTGTAGGTGGTGAGATAGAAAGTTTGGATGATGGAACTTTATTTTCAGCTTTTAAAAACCGATCTAATTTAATTTCTAATTCAGATTAGATTTTTTTTTCAATCTATTAAGATGTAATAATGGCTCCGTATACCCAGATGGTTGTTCTTTTCCCTTAAATACTAAATCACAAGCAGTTTTGAAGGCTATTGAGTTTTCGAAATCATCACTCATTTTGATGTAATTTGAATCATTTTTATTTTGACCGTCAACAATTTTCGCCATTTCTTTCATAATCTCAGTTACTTGAATTTCTGTAGTAATTCCGTGATGTATCCAGTTTGCAATATGTTGTGAGGAAATTCTTAAAGTTGCTCTATCTTCCATAAGACCTATATTATTAATATCTGGAACTTTAGAACACCCTATTCCTTGATCAACCCATCTTACAACATATCCTAGTAATGTTTGGGCTGAATTACTTATTTCATTATTAATTTCTTCAACAGACCAATTAGTCCTATCTGCTACTGGTATTGTTAACAGATCATCAAGTTTTGCTTGATCTCTATTTAATATTTTTTTTTGTTCATCGAAAATATTTATTTCGTGATAATGAAGGGCGTGTAAAGCAGCAGCAGTTGGAGATGGTACCCAAGCACAATTTGCACCAGCTTTTAAATGACCTGTTTTCTGTTCCATCATGTCTTTCATTTTATCAGGCATAGCCCACATACCTTTACCTATTTGAGCTTTACCAGAAAAACCACATTTAAGTCCAATATCAACATTTCTATTTTCGTATGCTGTAATCCATTTTGATGACTTCATTTCTCCTTTTTTAATCATCGGTCCAGCCATCATTGACGTATGCATTTCATCTCCAGTTCTATCTAAAAACCCGGTATTTATAAAAAATACTCTATTTTTTAGGGTCCTAATACACTCTTTCAAATTAGAGGATGTTCTTCTTTCTTCATCCATTATTCCTATTTTGCAGGTATATTTTTTTAATCCCAAAACTTCTTCTACCTTTGAGAAAATAAGATCTGTAAATGCCGTTTCTTCTGGACCATGCATTTTAGGTTTGACGATATACACTGATCCAGTTCTTGAATTATTTTTTTTCTTTAGATCATGAAGTGCAGCTGCTGTTGTTATGAAAGCATCCAAAATACCTTCAGGCACTTCACTTCCATCATCTAAAATTATTGATGAGTTAGTCATTAAATGACCAACATTTCTAACTAGTAGAAGACTTCTACCGTGTAATTTTGAACCAGTTCCATCCTTAGATACATAACTTCTATTTGGATTTAGTTTTCTTTCATATAATTTTCCATCTTTTTCAAATTTTGACTTAAGGTCTCCACGCATTAAACCTAACCAATTTCTATAACAAATAATTTTATCCTCTGAGTCGACTGCTGCCACGCTATCTTCGTTATCGCAAATGGTTGAAACTGCAGACTCTAATATTATGTCACTTATACCTGCATGATCTTGTTGAGCAGCGAACGCTCGAGAATCTTTTAATATCTCAGCATGCAAATTATTATTTTTTAAAATAATTGCTGTAGGATTATCACTTTCACCTCTGTGTCCTATAAATTTTTCTTCATCAACTAAATCAAAAATATCAGCTCCCTTTAAAGCCTTAAATTTTCCAAATTTAATCGCAAAACTTGTTATTTTTGTCCAGCTTAAACCAGCTAGTGGAAAATATTTATCTAAGAAATCACGTCCATATTTTATTACCATTTCACCTCTCAAAGGGTCATATCTTTCGGACACACTATCTTCTGATTGTTCTATAATATCTGTTCCATAAAGACTGTCGTATAAACTCATCCATCTAGCATTTGCAGCATTAAGAGCATATCTTGCGTTCATAACTGGTACTACCAGTTGTGGGCCTGCAATATTTGTTATCTCATCATCAACATTTTTTGTTTCAATTTCAAAATCAGGCCCTTCATTTTTTAAATAATCTATTTCAATTAAAAATTTTTTATAATCTTGAATGTTGAATTCTGATCCCTTGTTTTTGATATGCCAATCGTCAATTTTATTCTGTAAGTCTTTTCTAATATTAATTAATTCTTTATTTTTAGGTGCTAATTCATTGACAGTTTTTTCGAAACCTTCCCAAAAATTTTCTGGTGATATTTCTGTTTCCTTTAGCAGCTCATCCTTAACAAATTGAACAAGATCGCTTGATACTTTCAAACTTTTAATAGTTGTGTATTTTTCTTGCATAGCACTTTCATGACCCCATCTGTATTTTTGCCTGAGAGTTTTGCTCCTTCGGCGGAATTTAATCTCTTTCCAGAGTGTTATGCCTATATCGGTCCTTTTGCCTGAGAGTTTCCGGGGTGGTTGCTCCTTCGGCGCTAAAAAATACTTAGTCTCTCCCGATCATGAATTTTTATCTGTTAAAATTATTTAGTCAATTAATAACAATTACCATTAAAAAAAGTCATCATTTTATGGCCTTTTTTATAATTTAACTATCCGATATAACTAAATCATGAAAAATTACCTTAATTTTGAAAATGAAATTAAAAATCTTGAAAATGAGATAGAAAAATTAAAGGATCCTTATAATCAAGAAGGACTATCAGAAGTTGATACTCAAAAAATATCTAGCACCCAAGCAGAGTTGGATGAAAAACTAAAGGATATTTACTCAAATCTAGATCCATGGCAAACAACTATGGTTGCAAGGCATGAGGACAGACCAAAATCAAAATTTTTTATAGACAATTTATTTGACGATTTTATTTCCCTATCTGGTGATCGTTATTATGGTGAAGATAAATCAGTATTAACTGGTTTTGCAAAATTTAGGGGAAATTCAGTTTTAGTTATTGGACAGGAAAAAGGAGAGGATTTAGATAGCAGAATCGAGCGAAACTTTGGAATGATGAGACCTGAAGGATATAGGAAAACAATTCGATTAATGAATTTGGCAAATAAATTTAATATTCCAATTATTTCCTTTATAGATACTCCAGGTGCATACCCAGGTGTTGGTGCAGAGGAAAGAGGTCAGGCGGAGGCAATTGCAAAATCAATAGAATGTTGCATGGAACTTAAGGTTCCAACAATTGCTATAATAATTGGCGAGGGTGGTTCTGGAGGAGCAATTGCTCTTGCATCATCAAATAAAGTTATAATGTTTGAGAATGCAATCTATTCAGTGATATCTCCTGAGGGATGTGCAACTATTCTTTGGAGAGATCCAAAGAAAATGCTCGATGCTGCAAAAGCAATGAAGCTTTCAGCAAAAGACTTATTGAAATTAAAAGTTATAGATGAAATTATACCTGAACCTTTGGGGGGTGCACATAGAGATAGAGATATGATGCTCGAAAATTTAAAAACTTCAATCACACAAAATTTAGATTACTTCAAAGACATGTCTCCAGAGGAGATAGCAAATGAGAGAAAAAATAAGTTTTTAAAGATTGGAAGGAATGATGGATTTATAAGTACAACAGAAGATTTAAGTTCATTAACTATCAAAAAAAATCATTTCGAAAATATTTTAAAATCGAAAAAAGTACAAATTGGCATTGGTATAGGTATTATTTTGTTAGGTTTGATTTTTTTATTAATTTAAAATTATAAAGCACCGTGACAATATTTAAATTTTTTACCCGAACCACAAAAACATGGTTCGTTTCTTCCCATTTTCTTGCTTTGATTTTTCTGAGGTAAAACATCAGTATTATTATCTTCTTTACTAGATTGTTCTGTAACAACCTTTAAATTCATCAAAATTGTAATATAATCCAATTTTAGTTTTTCTAAGAGGTTTGAAAATAAATCAAAAGCTTCTTTTTTATATTCAACTAGAGGATCTCTTTGACCATAAGACCTTAAGCCAACAACTTGTCTCAATTGTTCTAAATATTGGATGTGAGATTTCCAATTTAAATCAATGGATTGTAAAAAAATTCTTTTTTCAATGTCTTTTGCATAATCTTCTCCAAGAATTTTAATTCTTTCATTTCTTGTTTTATTAAATTTAGAAATTATTTTTTCTTTAAGATCCTCATCTTTAGATGCAATTAATTCCTCAAACTCTGTCTCTGTGAAATTTTTTCCCAGTATTTGCTTAATTCTGTTACTAAATTCTGTGCTCTTAGGGTTTGAAAGTTTTTGAATCTTAAGTTTAATTAAGTCTTCAATTATCTCTTTTAAAAATTCATCTGAATAATTAAAAATATTATTACTATTCATTGCATTTTTTCTTTGTGAAAAAACTACATGTCTTTGATCATTCAGAACATTATCAAATTTAATTAGGGTTTTTCTGATATCAAAATTTCTTGCCTCCACTTTTTGTTGTGCTCTTTCTAATGCTTTATTTATCCAAGGGTGATCAATGCTTTCTCCATCTTTAAGTCCCAACTTTTCAAGCATATTATTCATGGACTCTGACCCAAAAATTCTCATTAAGTCATCCTCTAAACTTACATAGAATACTGAACTTCCCTCATCCCCTTGCCTTCCAGATCTACCTCTCGCTTGATTATCAACTCTTCTAGACTCCATTCTTTCAGTACCTATTACAAATAACCCACCTAAAGATTTAATGTTGTCTTTATCAATCTTCAGTTGATCCTCAGGAATAGATCCTTTTTTTCCTCCAAGTTGAATGTCAACTCCCCTTCCAGAAATACTAGTTGTTATAATTACTGATTTTTCCTTACCTGCGTTAGCTATAATTTCTGCCTCATTTTCATGATTCTTAGCATTAAGAACTACATGCTTTATTTTTTTTTTATTTAGTAAATTTGAATAAATCTCAGATTTATTAATGCTTGATGTAAAGACTAGTATTGGTTGCCCAAGTTGATTACGTTCTATTATTTTATCAATAATAGCTTTATTTTTTTCCTCTTCAGTTCTGAATATTAAATCATTGAAATCTTTTCTGATCATTTCTTTATTAGTGGGAATGACCACAACTGATAAATTATATATTTCAAAGAATTCTTCGGATTCTGTTAAAGCAGTACCTGTACATCCTGCTATTTTTTTATAAAGCTTAAAATAATTTTGATAAGTAATAGAAGCTAAGGTTTGATTTTCTGCTTGAATATTAATTTTTTCTTTTGCTTCAAGAGCTTGGTGCAAACCATCTCCAAATCTTCTTCCCTCAAGAATTCTACCTGTCAATTCATCAATAATTTTTAAGTTACCATCTTTTACAATATAATCTTTACCTTTTTCAAACAAATGATTTGCTCTTAAAGCTTGATTTACGTGATGAACTAAATGTAAGTTTTCTGGATCATAAAAATTGTCATTTTTTAAAATTCCAGCATCTGAAAAAAGTTTTTCAACATTATTAATTCCATCATTGGTTAACAGAATACTTTTTTCTTTTTCATCGATTTCAAAATCTTTCTCATTTAAGATTCTTACTAGTTTGTCTATTGCTAAATACTGTGCAGTCTTATCATCAGCTGATCCAGATATTACCAAGGGAGTCCTTGCCTCATCAATTAAACAAGAGTCTATTTCATCAACAATTGAAAATGAATGTTCTCTTTGAACCATCTCATTTTGAGAAAATTTCATATTATCTCTAAGATAATCAAAACCTAGCTCACTATTTGTTGCATAAGTTATATCGCAATTGTAATTTTTTTTACGCTCTTCATCGCTTTGGTCGTTGTTAATAAATCCTGAAGTAAGTCCAAGAAAATTATAAATTTGCCCCATTTCTATAGAGTCGCGCTTAGCTAAGTAGTCATTAACAGTTACTATGTGAACTCCTTTTCCGCTAAGAGCATTCAAATAAGCTGCCAATGTAATTGTTAAAGTTTTTCCTTCACCAGTTTTCATCTCTGCTATTTTACCTTCATGCAAAACAACACCACCGATCAACTGAACATCAAAATGTCTCTCCTTTCGAGTTCTTTTCGAGGCTTCTCTTACAAGCGCAAAAGCTTCAGGCATGATATCATTAAGTGATTTTCCACCTTTAATTATATCTTTGAATTCTGAGGTTTTTTTAGGAAAATCTGTATCGTCCAACTTTGCAAATTTTTCGTCTAATAAATTTATCTCTTCAACAATCTTATTAACTCTATCGAGTTCTTTTTGGTTGCTAGATTTAATAAATTTGGAGATTAGATTTAATGGATTAAGCATGACTATTTGATTTATTCTTTAAATATAATGTTTAATATATGTATTAAATAAATAATTTAAACTATATGGGAATTAATTTTTCAAATTTTCTAAATTCACAATCAAAAAATACTAAAATGATTGATTTTCAGGACTTAGATCATATTGACGGTCTATCAATTTCAGTACTTAGTGCAAATTTATATAAAAACGATAGAGATGATTTATCAATGTTTTATTTTAGAGATGGAGCAAATCATGCTTCGTTATATACGCAGTCAAAAATTGTTTCTGAAAATATAAAATGGAACCTAAATCAAAAAACTAAAAAAGTATTTTCTTTAATTGTTAATACTCGAAATGCAAACGCATTTACAGGCAAACAAGGATATGAAAGTTTAAAAAAATTAGCAGATTTGGTATCCAAAAATTTAACAGAGAAGCAAAAACAAGACGAGGAAACACCTAAAAAAATAAACTCAAAAGAAATTCTATTTGGATGTACAGGAACTATAGGAGAAGAGTTTCCATTTGAAAAAATATCTAATCAAATACCCAATTTAATTAATAAAATTCGTTACACTCAAAATAAATTTATTTGGATGAAGGCTGCTCTTGGAATAATGACTACTGATACGAAGCCGAAAATTGCTATGGAAGAGTGCAATATAGGAAGTGAGAAAGTTAAAATATATGGGATTGCTAAAGGCTCTGGTATGATACATCCCAATATGGCAACAACCTTAGCTTACATTTTTACAGATGCGAGTTTATCCAATGATATTTTAAATAAATTATTAAAAAAAAATATTTTTAATACTTTTAATGCTATTTCTTGTGATGGGGATACCAGCACAAACGACATGATAACAATTTTTGCAACTAATAAAGTAAATAATTCACAAGTAAAAAATATTAACGAAAATAAAATTAAAAATTTCGATAAAGCTTTAAATAATGTTTTGCTAAATTTAGCAAAAAGAGTTGTTTCAGATGGAGAGGGATCATCTAAATTTATGTCTATAAATGTTTCTAAATGTAAAAATGAAATAGATGCAAAAAAAATAGCTTTTTCAATAGGAAATTCACTTTTAGTTAAAACAGCAATTGCAGGTGAAGATCCAAACTGGGGAAGAATTATTATGGCAATCGGTAAGGCTGGACCAAAAATTAATTTAAAAAAACTTTGTATAAAAATAGGAAATATAAAAATAGTTAAAGATGGGAAACGGTACCAAAATTACAGTGAAGAGGTAACATCTAGATATATGAAAAAATGAAAATATTGATATAAGTGTTGAAGTTTATACAGGAAAAAAAGATTTTACTGCATATACTATGGACTTAACTAAGAAATATATAGATATTAATGCCGACTATAGAAGCTAAATAATATTGAAAATTTTTATTTAAAACCTAATTATAAATTATGATTAAATACAAGTTAATTTGTAAAGATTGTAATATTAAATTTGATAGTTGGTTCGCATCATCTAATGAATATGAAAAGTTAAAAAAAAGAAAATTTTTGACTTGTCATAGTTGTAACTCATTAAAAGTAGAAAAAACTTTGATGACTCCACAGGTAATAAATACAAAACTTAAATCAGAAATAAAAATAGATTCTGCAAAATATGGCAAAATAAAAAAAACTATTAAACATTATCAAAAGTTTATTAAGAACAACTTTCAATATGTTGGGGATAATTTTGTTCACGAAGCAAGATCAATTCATTATAATGACAAAAAAAAATCAAAAGGCATTTATGGCAGTGCATCAAATCAGGAAATTAAGGAACTAAAAGAGGAAGGAATAGATACGCAAGTAATACCTTGGATAGAAGACAAAGATAATTAACTTTTTAAAAATTTTGCAATATAATTGACCGATAAGTCTTTTGTAATCCTCCACTCATCTTTAATTATGTTAAAATGCATTCCGTCCAATTTTTTTAAAGATAAATTATTTTTTGCTAAAATTGTTTTAAGGTCATCGGGTTTAACAAATTTTTCCCACTCATGAGTTCCTATTGGTAACCATCTCAAAACATATTCTGCTCCTACAATAGCAAATACATATGATTTTAAAGTTTTATTAATTGTTGCAACGAACATTAATCCATTTTTTTTTAAAAGCTTAGAGCATGATTTTAAAAAGAAAGAAATATCTTCCACATGTTCAACTATTTCCATATTAAGTATTACATCAAATTTTTTACTAAGTTTTAATTTTTCAGGAGATGAACAGATATAATTAATCTTTAGCCCATTTTTTTTTGCATGAAATTTTGCGGTTTTAATATTTTTTATTGAAGCATCGATACCTGTTAAATTTGCACCTAATCTGCACATTGGCTCAGAAAGTAATCCTCCACCACAACCAATGTCTAGAATGTCAATTCCAGATAAAGGTTTGTTTTTATTTTTCTTGTTAAATTGGTTGATTATATTTTCTTTGATATATTTAATACGTATAGGATTAAATTTATGCAAAGGTTTAAATTTGCCATGGGGATCCCACCATTCATCCGCCATATTTGAAAATTTTTCAATTTCTTTTTTATTTACGCTACTCATATAAGATAATTAGTTGACATAGCAATTAAGATGTATTTTATCAAATATTAATTAAATAATTATTATTCAACTGATCATGAAAACTGTAGTACTTAAATTTGGAGGAACTTCTGTTGGTAGCATCGATAGAATTAAAAAAGTATGTAAAATTATAGCTTCTTATAAAAAAAAAAAATATAAAGTGGTTGTAATTTCCTCTGCTATGAGCGGTGTTACTAATGAACTCGTTAACAAATCTAAGGCGATAAGTAATAATTTTGATTTAGCAGAATATGACTCACTATTATCTACTGGTGAACAAGTTTCATGTGCGCTTATTGCAGGAAGACTTAAACATATTGGCTTCAAATCTAGATCTTGGTTATCTTGGCAGCTACCAATCACTACAGAGGGAAATCACTCAGGTGCTAGAATAAATAAAATAAATATTAGAGAATTAAATAAATATATAAAGAATGGTGGTACACCAGTTGTTACTGGTTTCCAGGGTATTAATAAAAATTATAGAATAACTACTATTGGTAGGAGTGGATCTGATGCGACAGCAATAATGGTAGCTAAATATATTAAAGCTGAGGAATGTATAATTTTTACTGATGTTGAGGGTGTTTATACCACCGATCCTCGACAGTATAAAAAAGCGAAAAAAATTAAAAAAATTTTTTACGACGAGATGCTAGAAATGGCATCATTAGGTTCAAAAGTTATGCAACCTACTTCTATTCAGGATGCAAAACTTAACAAGATAGATATCAATGTCAAATCTTCTTTTGTGTCCAAATCAGGAACTTTAATTACAAATTCTAAAAAATCATTTAGTGACCAAATAATAACTGGAATTTCGTCAACTAAAAATGATGCTAAAATTACAATAGTTGGTGTTAAAGATAGACCTGGTGTTGCAGCATCAATTTTTAAACCATTATCTAAAAATTTGATTAATGTTGATATGGTTGTTCAAAATATTTCACAAAATGGAAAAAATACTGATCTAACTTTTACAATAAAATCTGAAGATTTAAAAAAAACAGAAAGGTTAATTAGAGAAAATAAAAGTATATCATATAAAAAATTATCTTTTGACAGAAATGTATCAAAAGTCTCAATAATTGGAGTGGGAATGATTACAACGCCAGGAATAACTTACAGAATGTTCCAAGCATTAGCTTTAAAAAAAATAAATATTTTAGTTATTTCAACATCTGAGATCAAAATTTCAGTTTTAATATCAGCAAAGCATGCAAAAAAAGCAATTGCATCTTTACATAAAGAATTTAAATTAGACTAATTAAATGAGTGTAAGGCCATTTAGAGATATCAAAAGAAGAAAAACAAAAGTAATAAACGTCGGCGATGTTAAAATTGGTGGAGATCACCCAATTTCTGTTCAATCGATGACCAACACTTTAACAACAGATGTTAAATTAACAATAAATCAAATTAACGATATTGCTGAGGAAGGAGCTGATATAGTTAGAGTTTCATGTCCAGATGCAGAGTCGACTAAAGCCCTTAAAGAAATAGTTAAACATGTATCTATTCCAGTTGTAGCAGACATACATTTTCATTATAAAAGGGCAATAGAAGCAGCTGAAAACGGAGCTAAGTGTTTAAGGATAAATCCAGGAAATATTGGTGAGGAATCAAAAATACATGATGTACTTAGTGCTGCTAAAAATAATGGTTGTTCAGTGAGAATAGGAGTAAATGCAGGATCATTAGAAAAAGATATATTAGATAAATTTAAAGAACCTTGTCCGGAAGCTCTAGTTGAAAGTGCATTAAGAAATATAAAAATATTAGAAGATAAAGATTTTTTTAATTTTAAGATTAGCGTTAAGTCATCAGATGTTTTTTTATCAATTTCTGCTTACAGACAATTATCAAAAGTAAGTGATTATCCTCTTCATTTAGGCATTACTGAAGCAGGAGGCTTTGTATCAGGAAGCATAAAGTCTTCCATAGGACTTGGCAGTCTTTTAATGGACGGTATTGGTGACACAATAAGGATTTCTTTATCTGACAATCCAACAAAAGAAGTTACAATTGGAAATGAAATTTTAAAATCACTTAATCTAAGAAATAGAGGAGTTAAAATTATATCTTGCCCCTCTTGCGCAAGACAAGCATTCCAAGTAATTGATACTGTAAAAATATTAGAAGAAAAACTATCTCATATAAAAGCACCTATAACACTGTCGATAATTGGGTGTGTTGTAAACGGGCCTGGAGAAGCAGCTATGACAGATGTAGGTATTACTGGAGGCGGGAAAGGTAACAATATGCTTTATTTGTCTGGTGTTCAAAGTAAGAAGGTTTTAACTAAAGATATTATTGAAAGAGTTGTATCAGAAGTTGAAAAAAAGGCATCTGAGTTAGAAAAGTAAAAATGATACCCAATAAAACAATTGAAGAACTTATATCTAGGCACTCCTCATTAGAAAAAGAATTATCAGCTGGAACAATAGACAAAAAATTATTTGCAGAAAAATCAAAGGAGTATTCAGATGTAAATGAGATTATTGAAAACGCAAAAAATTATATTTCATTTTATAACGATAAGAAAGAATTAGAAAAAATATTAAATGATAATTCATCTGATGAGGAATTAAGAAATATGGCTGAAACAGAATTAAATGATTTACAAACACAACATCAGATAAATGAAAAAAAATTAAAATTATTTTTACTACCCAAAGATGAAGCAGATAAAAAAAATGCAATTATTGAAATAAGGGCAGGAACAGGCGGATTAGAAGCAAGTCTATTTGCTTCAGATCTTTTTAAAATGTACGAAAAAGTTAGCAATAAAAAAAAATGGATTTTAGAACTTATTTCAATATCAAGAAGTGATGCAGGTGGGTTAAAAGAAGTTATAGCCTCAATTAAGGGTAACAATATTTACTCAACACTTAAATATGAAAGTGGCGTTCATAGAGTGCAAAGAGTTCCTGACACCGAGACTCAAGGGAGAGTTCACACATCAGCAGCAACTGTTGCTGTATTACCTGAGGCAGAAGAAGTAGATTTAAAAATAAACGACTCGGATTTAAGAATAGATGTCTTTAGGGCAGGCGGTCCCGGGGGTCAATCAGTCAATACAACTGATAGTGCTGTTAGAATTACTCATATTCCTACTGGATTATCTGTCTCTCAACAGGACGAAAAATCACAACACAAAAATAAAGCAAAAGGAATGAAAATACTTAGAGCACGTCTGTATGAACTTGAGAGATTAAGAATTGATCAAGAAAGATCAAAAGATCGTAAAACTAAAATTGGAACTGGAGATAGATCAGAGCGTATTAGAACTTATAATTTTCCCCAAGGAAGAGTAACTGATCATAGAATAAATTTAACATTGCATAGATTGCAAGAGTTTTTAGAAGGTGAGGCTTTTGATGAAATGATTGAGTCCTTAACTTTACAAGCTCAAGAAGAAAGCCTAAGTAATTTAAAATAATGAATATTAATTCTGCAATCATTCAAGGTGCAAAAGTTTTAAAAGATAATTTTATCAATAATCCATATTTAGACTCCGAGATATTAATGGCAAAAGTAATTAATAAAGATAGAAAGTATATTTTGCTTAATTCTAAAAAAAATCTTGACAAAAACTATTTAAATTCTTTTCAAAAATTAATAAAGAAACGATCAATTGGAAAGCCAATTGCATACTTAATTAATAAAAAATTTTTTTGGAATTCAGAATTTATTGTATCAAATGACACATTAATACCTAGACCAGACTCTGAGTTGATCATTGAGAAAGTATTAAAGCTAACTGCATATAAAAAAAAATTAAATATATTAGAGATCGGTATTGGATCTGGATGTATTATTTTGTCAATTTTAAAAGAAAGAAAAAGTTTTTATGGCACTGGAATTGATATTAGCAAAAGTTGTTTAAATATAAGTAAATTAAACGCGATTAAGCTCAAATTAAGCTCTAAGCTAAAATTATATAAATCAAATGTTGACAAATTCACTTTAGGCAAATATGATTTAATTATATCCAATCCTCCTTATATTAAAAATTGTAAAATAAGATATTTGGAAAAAGGTGTTGCTAAGTTCGAGCCAAAACTAGCTTTAGACGGTGGACGAGATGGTTTATCAGAAATGAGAAAAGTAATTAAAAAATCATCTGAGCTGATTAAAAAGAATGGCAAATTTGTTTTAGAGATCGACTTTGATCAAAGAAATAGAGTAATTAGTTTATTAAAAAAAAAAGGATTTTATATTAATAGTATAAATAAAGATCTTGCTAACAACGATAGATGTATAGTTTGTACAAAAATATAGTTTAATCATGGTAACATTTAGAAATAACAATAATAGAAGAAATAATTTTAGAAGAAACGATAGAAATTTTAAATCAAATGGTGACAGGCCAAAATTTGGATCAAATTTTTCTAATAATGAGAATTTTAAGAGAAAAGTCCCGGGGCGAAATAACTACAACGCACCAAAATTGATAGAAAAATACAACGATTTAGCAAGAGAAGCCTCTTCCAATGGTGATAAAATCTTATCTGAAAATTATCTTCAACATGCCGATCATTTCACAAGAGTTTTAAATGAAAGAGAAAGCATTAGAAGGGATAGGATTGATGAGAATAAAGGTGATGAGAATTCTAGTTTTCCCACAGAAAATAAGAAATCGGACGAGGAAATTTCAAAAAGTAATTTAATAAATGTAAAAAATGAAAATGAAGAAGATAAAGTTACGAAATCTCAAGTCTAAGTTGTTAGTTTAACCCTATAATTTTTTCAGATTTTAAAACGTCTAATTTTATTTTTTTAGTTTCAAACATTTTTCTATCCTCACCTTTTAAAATCTTTCCTGAAGGCAGCTTTAGTTTTTGGGAATTAACTTTTTTCCCATTAATAATAACTTCATAGTGCAAATGAGGACCAGTTGACTTACCTGTTGACCCCACATATCCTATAGTTTGACCTTGTTTAACTCTAGTTCCATTTTTAATACCACGAGCAAATTTTGACATATGAGCGTAAATAGTTTGATAAGTTGAATTATGTCTTATTTTAACACAATTACCGCCTCCACCACACCATCCAGCTTTTTTTACAACCCCATCTCCAGATGCCATTATGGGAGTTCCCATTGGCGCTGCAAAATCGGTTCCCTGATGCATTTTATTGAATCCATCAATAGGATGCTTTCTCATCCCAAAAGGTGATGAAAGCCTAGCCCCATTTATTGGAGTTTTCATCAATGCTTTTTTAACACTTCTTCCATGCTTATCGTAGTGACCTTCACTTCCTTCTTTATCAAAAAAATATAAACTGTTATCTTGACCGCTAAGTTTTAAATTAGCAAAAAGAATTTCTCCAGTATCAACTATCTTCTTTTTTTCGTTTAAGAAAATTTCGTACATAATTTGAAATTTATCTTGTTTTCTTATGTCTCTTTGAAAATCTACTTGAAATCCATAAATTCTTGCAAATTCAATTATTGTATTAGCTGGAATATTTTGGTCTGTAGCAGACTTATAAAGGCTTTGTAAAATTATATTTTCTTTGTAAACTATTCCTTTGTCTAGTTTAATTGATAAAATTTCTTCGTTAAATTTATCATTTTCAATGTTTCTTTTTAAAAATATTTTTTGAGTATTTGAAGTTTGATATACAAACTCACTAATCTTATTATTTGTTTTATCTAAATTAAACTGAATTATTTGTTTTGTATTTAATTTGTTAAGATTGACTTTATTTTTAAGAGAATTTTTTATCTTTATAATTTCATTTTTTTCAATTGAATAGCTTTCTAAAATTTTATCAAAAGTTTCTCCAGACTTAATTTTGTGTTTAATTTTTTCGAACTTAGGCTCAAGGTTCTCAACTAAGTGATTTAAAGTCTTTTTAAAATAAATATTATCTATAAAATTATTATAGACTTGGGCATTATTAATTCTTTTGAAATTATAATAACTTGTGGAAACTACAGTGAGTAAAATTAAAAAAATTAAACTAAAAATCTGAATATTTTTAATGATTTTATTTTTAAAATTTTTTAGCATTTGAAAATGAGTAGTTTTCGATTATTAAATTAGTGAAACTAAAAAATCAAAAAAAACCCATAAATATCAAGCATTTTTTTACAATTTTTTAATGTAAATTGCTTGATTTCCTATTATTTTAGCCTATAAGCACTGAACTTTCTCACTAAAAATATTGTTAATACAATAAATAAATGAGGATTATTGAGCCTTTTTAGCTCAATTAGCTATTTAAAACGTAAAAATTTAAGAAGAGAAGTGTGGACGGTTAAGGTTACCAAAAATTTGTCGTACACACTTCAACATCATATAAATTTTATTCTTAGAATTTATATGGAAGCTAGTGTGCGCCGTTTTTAAACTTGAGAGTTTGATCATGGCTCAGAACGTACGCTGGCGGCACGCCTAACACATGCAAGTCGAACGAAGTAGCAATACTTAGTGGCAGACGGGTGAGTAACATGTAGGTATCTGCCCTTTGGCCTGGAATAACACGAGGAAACTTGTGCTAATACCGGATAAGTCTTTACGGAGAAAGCTTTACGCACCATTGGATGAGCCTGCACTTGATTAGTTTGTTGGTGGGGTAATGGCCTACCAAGACTGTGATCAATAGCTGATTTGAGAGGATGATCAGCCACATTGGGACTGAGACACGGCCCAAACTCCTACGGGAGGCAGCAGTGGGGAATCTTGCACAATGGAGGAAACTCTGATGCAGCGATGCCGCGTGAGTGAAGAAGGCCCTTGGGTTGTAAAGCTCTTTCGTCGGGGAAGAAAATGACTGTACCCGAATAAGAAGGTCCGGCTAACTTCGTGCCAGCAGCCGCGGTAATACGAAGGGACCTAGCGTAGTTCGGAATTACTGGGCTTAAAGAGTTCGTAGGTGGTTGAAAAAGTTGGTGGTGAAATCCCAGAGCTTAACTCTGGAACTGCCATCAAAACTTTTCAGCTAGAGTATGATAGAGGAAAGCAGAATTTCTAGTGTAGAGGTGAAATTCGTAGATATTAGAAAGAATACCGATTGCGAAGGCAGCTTTCTGGATCATTACTGACACTGAGGAACGAAAGCATGGGTAGCGAAGAGGATTAGATACCCTCGTAGTCCATGCCGTAAACGATGTGTGTTAGACGTTGGAAATTTATTTTCAGTGTCGCAGCGAAAGCGATAAACACACCGCCTGGGGAGTACGACCGCAAGGTTAAAACTCAAATGAATTGACGGGGACCCGCACAAGTAGTGGAGCATGTGGTTTAATTCGAAGATACGCGCAGAACCTTACCAACACTTGACATGTTCGTCGCGACTCTAAGAGATTAGAGTTTTCGGTTCGGCCGGACGAAACACAGGTGCTGCATGGCTGTCGTCAGCTCGTGTCGTGAGATGTTGGGTTAAGTCCCGCAACGAGCGCAACCCTCACTTTTAGTTGCCATCATTAAGTTGGGCACTCTGAAAGAACTGCCAGTGATAAGCTGGAGGAAGGTGGGGATGACGTCAAGTCCTCATGGCCCTTACGTGTTGGGCTACACACGTGCTACAATGGTATCTACAACAGGAAGCAAAACTGCGAGGTTAAGCAAATCCTTAAAAGATACCTCAGTTCGGATTGCACTCTGCAACTCGAGTGCATGAAGCTGGAATTACTAGTAATCGTGGATCAGCGTGCCACGGTGAATGCGTTCCCGGGTCTTGTACACACCGCCCGTCACACCATGGGAGTTGGTTCTACCTTAAGGCAAGGCATTAAACCCTTGACCACGGTATAGTCAGCGACTGGGGTGAAGTCGTAACAAGGTAGCCGTAGGGGAACCTGCGGCTGGATTACCTCCTTTCTAAGGATGAATGAAAGTAAAATTTCATTCTAAATAATATACAGGTAATGTTGACCGTCCTCATTTCTCTTCTTAAAATAGTGTTTCTCTTGCATGGGGGCCGGTAGCTCAGTTGGTTAGAGCACACCCTTGATAAGGGTGGGGTCGAAAGTTCGAGTCTTTCTCGGCCCACCAATTTAAGATCATGGGGGATTAGCTCAGCTGGGAGAGCGCCTGATTTGCATTCAGGAGGTCAGCGGTTCGATCCCGCTATCCTCCACCAAAACACTTAGTTATAAAAATCGTAA
>CABXYF010000020.1 GCA_902516435.1 uncultured Pelagibacteraceae bacterium
GAAAAGGTGCTGTTAAGTATCTTGAGAGGGGATTTCATGATGCAAAGTTCTCTAAAAAATTTTCCAGAATAAAATTTGGACATCCAGAAGGCTATCTTGATGCATTTGCAAATATATATAACGAATTTGCGAACTCATTAAAAAATAAATCAAAAAAAAGATATTTTTATCCAAATGAAGATGAGGGATTAGATACAGCAAAATTTATAAATGCTTGTAAAGTTTCCTCCAAAAATAAAAAATGGGAAAAAATAAAATAAATATTGCATTACTTGGCTTAGGCAGAATAGGTCAAATGCATGCTTTCAATATAGTCAATCATCCCGAATTTAATTTAAAATATACTTTCGATATAGATAAAAGGTTAAGAATAAAATTATCAAAAAAATATAATTCTATTGATATTAATAATCCAAATATAGCGTTTAAAGACAAAAGTATTAATTGTATTTTTATAGCTACAAGCACTAAAACTCATTTGGATTATATTGAAAAAGCAGTAAGAAATAAAAAAATTGTATTTTGTGAAAAACCATTAGATCTAAACCTTAAAAAAATTGATCAATTCAAAAAAAAAATTAAAATATTAAATCCTAAAGTTCAATTAGGTTTTAATAGAAGATATGATCCCAGCCATAACTCTCTTAAGAAGAATTTAATTAAAGGGAAAATAGGTAAATTAGAAAAAATTATAATAACAAGTCGAGATCCTGCTCCACCATCAATAAATTACTTAAAGATATCTGGAGGTATATTTAAAGATATGATGATACATGACTTCGATTTAGCCAGATACTATATAGGCTCAGATAAATTTAAATTTTTATTTGCAATGGGTGAATACTTTTCAGGAAAAAAGTATAAAAATATAAATGATTTAGAATTAGCAACAGTGGTTATGAAATCAAAAAAAGGTGTTCAATGTATTATAACTAATTCTAGACATTGCAGCTTTGGATACGATCAAAGAGTTGAGTTGTTTGGCGACAAAGGTATGATAATTTCTGATAATCAAAGAGATTTGGAGACTTCATTTTATTCAAAAAATTTAACAAATGGTAAACGCTCTTTTAAAAATTTTTTTATTGAGAGATATTCGGATGCATTCAGAATTCAATTGGATGACCTAGCTAAGTTTTGTAAAAAAAACAAAAAACCATTAGCAAATTTTGAAGATGGAAGAATCTCTATTATCTTGGCTGAAA
The DNA here is from genome assembly GCA_902516435.1 of uncultured Pelagibacteraceae bacterium. GTDB lineage: Bacteria > Pseudomonadota > Alphaproteobacteria > Pelagibacterales > Pelagibacteraceae > Pelagibacter. The sequence continues at coordinate 1,206 of CABXYF010000020.1, forward strand.
CAGCTAATAAATCTCTTAAATCAAAAAAATTTGAGCTAGTTAAATTTTAATTATTAGCTAATATTTAAAATATATGAATATTCTTAAAGATAATTTTGGCAGAAGATTTCCTTACATAAGATTATCTATCTCGGATGTTTGCAATTTTAAATGTGGTTATTGTTTACCAGATGGATATAAAATTGATAAAAGTGACAATAGAAAATTTATTAGCAAAGAAGAAATTAGTAGACTAGCGAAAGCTCTTTCGGAACTAGGTGTATCCAAAATAAGACTTACCGGAGGTGAGCCTACTATCAGAAAAGACTTTATAGATATTATTAAAGATATTAAGAAAAACTTGGGTATTAAGAAAACTGTGATCACTACTAATGGATATAAGTTAAATAAAATTGCTAAAGATATAAAAAATAGTGGCCTAGATGGTATTAACATAAGTATCGATAGTTTAAATTCTAATACTTTTAAACAAATTACTGGTCACGATAGACTGGATGAAATTTTAGATGGTATCAAAGAATTACAAAAATTAAATTTTAAAAATATTAAGATCAATGCAGTATTAATGAAAGGTGTTAATGACACAGAGAAAGATTTTAAAGAATGGTCAAACTTTATAAAACAAAATGAAATAGACTTTAGGTATATTGAATTAATGCAAACCGGGGATAACTTGGAATATTTTAAAAAATTTCATATTTCAGCTAATAAATTTATAGAATTTTTAAATAAAGAAAAATGGATTATTCAAACTTTTGGAAAAGATGCAGGTCCTTCTAAAAATTTTATTAAACCTGGATTTAAAGGTAAATTTGGTGTCATTGCCCCATATTCAAAAGATTTTTGTAAAAGCTGTAATCGTTTAAGAATAACAGCAAAAGGAGATTTAAGATTATGTTTGTTTGGTAATACTGGAATTAGTATACGACACTTAATGCAAAAAGATGAACAACTTGAAGAATTGAAAGATTTAATACTTAAACAACTCAATTATAAAAAAGAGTCTCATTATCTTGAGATTGGTGAGACTGGTTTGAATAAAAATTTATCTACAATTGGTGGTTAATGAAAAATTTAAAAATTGTAAAAAATAGTGATTTAAAAGATTGGGCTGAAGATATTTTTAAAAAAAATTCTTTTAATATGATTGACGTTTCTTCCAAAAAAGAAACTTTTCGAAGAGCTCTGGCTTCTGGTAAAATTTATGTTGGAAAAGAGGTTTTTGGATTAATTAAAAATGATAAAATGCCTAAAGGAAATCCAAGAGTGTTAGCAGAAGTTTCAGCTGTTTTGGGTGTTAAAAAGACTAGCGAGCTGATACCTCTTTGTCATCCATTGCCAATTGATCATACAGCAACAAAAATTATAATGAACGAGGAAGATCACTCACTTGAGGTATTTTGCGTTGTTTCAGCTACTGCAAAAACTGGTGTTGAAATGGAGGCAATCATGGGTGTTAATGCCGCCTTAATTACAATATACGATTTGAGTAAAATAGTTAATCCTCATCTTAAGATAGATAATATAAAATTATTAATAAAAGAAGGTGGAAAAACTGGAATATGGAAAAATCCGGATGGTCTACCAAGTTTTCTAAAAAATTTATTTTAAAAATTTAATATTATAAATGATAGTTAAAATAGAGTTATTTGGTGCTGCTAGAGATTTTAGTGACCAAAATATTTTAGAGCTAAATTTAAATAATGGTTCAACCATTAAAGATATTAGAATTAAAATAATAAATTACCTTCAAGAAAATTTTCAGGGAAATAAAAATTTTATTAAAATTGTTAATACTTCTGCTTTTTCTTCAGAAAATAATACTATTGTAAGCGACAATTATAAAATAACAAATAATGAAAAAATTGCTATCATACCTCCTATTGGAGGAGGCTAATGTTTCAAGCTAGAATAATCGATAGTAAATTAAGAAAATTAACCATTAAAGATGCTGAAAAATTTATAGGATCTTCAGATTTTGGTGCTTCAATTTTTTTTTCAGGAACTGTTCGAAACGAAAATAATAATAAAAGTGTGTTAGGAATAACCTACGATACACACGATGCCTTAGTAATTAAAAGTTTTGATGAAATATATAATGAAGTAAATGAAAAATTAAAAATCAAAGATAAAGCTATATTTATTGACCATGCCAAAGGATATTTAGATTTAGGTGAAATAAGTATAATTATTGCTGTAGCGACTAAACATCGAGAGGAAGCTTACAAATTATCAAGATATATTATTGAAGAAATTAAAAAAAGATCTCCTATATGGAAAAAAGAGCACTACCAAAATAGTGAAAGTAATTGGTTAAAAGGGAATCCACTAATTCATGAAAATAATTAATTATTCAGAAATTACTCCTGAAAATATTTACAAAAATAGGAGGTCATTCATAAAAAAATTAGGTTTTGGTGCAAGCTCATTAGCTATTTCCACATTTCCATTCTTAAATAATGCTATAGCAAATAATAGAGACGAATTGACAAGCTACAAAGACATAACAACTTATAATAATTATTATGAGTTTGGAACTTCAAAAAGTGATCCTCATAGAAATTCAAAAAATTTTAAAACCCAACCCTGGAATATTAGTATTGAGGGTGAAGTTGATAAACCTATAAATTTATCTATGGAAGAAATATCAGAAATTTTTGTATCTGAAGAAAGAGTTTATCGACTAAGATGTGTTGAAGGTTGGTCAATGGTAATTCCTTGGATGGGTTTTTCCTTAAGTAAACTGCTTTCAAAAGTTAACCCTACCAGTAAAGCTAAGTTTGTAGAATTTGAGAGTATTTATGATCCAGATCAGATGAAAGGTCAAAGATATCCTGTTTTGAATTGGCCCTATAAAGAAGGATTAAGAATTGATGAGGCTATGCACCCGTTAACTACTGTTGTCACTGGTTTGTATGGAAAAAAACTTCCAAATCAAAACGGCGCTCCTCTAAGAATTTTTATTCCATGGAAATATGGTTTTAAAAGTGCAAAAGCGATTGTAAAAATAAAATTTGTACAAAAAATGCCAATGTCTTCATGGATGTGGGCATCTCCAAGGGAATACGGCTTCTATTCAAATGTAAATCCTAATGTTGATCATCCAAGGTGGTCACAAGCAACAGAAAGAATAATTGGAGAAGGTATATGGGCCCCAAGAGTAAAAACATTAATGTTTAATGGTTATGGTGATCAAGTAGCTAACTTATATTCAGGTATGGACTTAAAAAAATATTTTTAATGAAAAAATATTATAAGCCAAGCATTTTTGTATTATGTACCATACCTTTTTTATTTATTTTTTATAAAATTTTATTTAGTAAATTAGGTCCAGAACCTGTAAAAGAAATAACTCATTTCACAGGAGAATGGACATTAATATTTATTTGTTTAACATTAAGCATGAGTCCTCTTAAGAGATTTACAAAACTATCGATTTGGATAAGTTTTAGAAGAATATTGGGTTTATTTATTTTTTTTTACGCTACTCTTCATTTACTAACTTATATTGGTTTGGATTACAGATTTGATTGGAATCCAATATTTGATGATGTTATTAAAAAAAAGTATGTTTTTATTGGTTTTGCAGCATGGCTATTAATGGTTCCACTGGCGATTACATCTTCTCAAAAAATGATAAAACTACTTAGAAATAATTGGAAAAAAATTCACAGATTAATATACGTAATCGCAATCTTTGGATCATTTCACTATATATGGTTATCAAAAACAATTTTTTTCAAACCACTAATATACTTTATAATAATAGTTGTTTTGTTACTCTTGAGGATTAAAACTAATAAAAAAGAAATTAATTATGGATGATATTTTAAAAAATGAAATTCAATCAGCAACTCTTGAAAGATTGATAAAACATTTGAAGGAAAGAAAAGATGTTCAAAATATTGATTTAATGAATCTTGCTGGTTTTTGTAGAAATTGTTTATCTAGATGGTACAGAGAAGAAGCAGAGAAGAAGGGAATAAAAGTATCTGACCCCGATGCAAGAGAACATATTTATGGTATGCCTTATTCTGAATGGAAAGAGAAACACCAAAAATAATTATTTTTCTTTTAATCTAGGGAACAACTCAACAAAGTTACAGGGCTTATGATTAACATCTAGTTGATGTTTTAAGATTTGATCCCATGCATCTGTAACTCCTCCAGACGAACCAGGTAACGCAAAAATATATTTTCCATTCGCTAAGACCGCACATGCTCTTGACTGAATTGAAGATGTACCAACAGTTTTTAAACTAATTGTTCTAAATACTTCTCCAAATCCAGGTATATGTTTGTCGGCTATCTCATTTACTGCTTCTGGTGTGATATCTCTACCAGTTAACCCTGTACCCCCAGTAGTTATTATTACATCTATTTCTTTTTGACTGATCCATTCTTTCAGTATTAAAACAATTTCATCTTTGTTATCTTTACAAATTTTTCTATCAATTAATTTATGATTAGCTTCTTTTATTTTATCTACAAGAATTGTACCTGATTTATCATTATCAAAAGTCCTAGTATCTGTTACAGTTAATAAGGCTATATTTACAATCATATAATTTTTTTAATATGACTATATTAACAATATTTTTTTTTATAACAGCAATATTATATTCAAGTGTCGGCTTTGGTGGTGGCTCAACATATTTGGCAATAATGTTGATATGGGGAGTACCCTTTTATATATTTCCAATTATAGCTTTATTTTGCAATATTATAGTAGTTTCAGGAAATTCTATAAATTTTATCAGAACAGGAAATTTAAATATTAAATTATTAATCCCTTATCTTACTGGATCTATTCCTTTTTCATTTATAGGTGGATCAATTTACATTGAAAAAGAATTTTTTGAGATATTATTATTTGCAATTTTGTTAATAGCAGGTTTTTTTTTGTTAATTGAGAGTAAATCATTCAGCCAGAATAAAATAAAAATAAATAATCTACCAAAAATTTTTTCTATAATAATTGGATCTATAATTGGTTTCATTTCAGGTTTAATTGGTATCGGTGGAGGCATATTTTTAAGTCCTATTTTATTTTTAATGAAAGCAGGCTATCCAAAGCATATTACTAGTTGCGCGTCTTTGTTTATTTTAATTAATTCGATTTTTGGTATCGCTGGACAACTAACTAAAAATATTGTTTTAAGTGAGTTTTTAAATTTTTGGCCTCTATTTATTGCGGTTTTATTAGGAGGACAAATAGGCAGTTATTTAAATATAAAATTTTTATCTAATAGGATACTTGCAGTAACAACGTCATTATTGGTCATTTTTGTAGCAATTAGAATGGGTTTAAGAATCCTATCATAATCTTGATTTAATAATCTTTTAATATAACTAATAACCTATGAAAAATTTAAAACCATTTGGTCCATCAATTGGAAAAACAAAAATTTCACAAAACTTTTTAAATAAATTAAATAAAGAGTTTGATCAAAAATCAATATCTAAGAAACTAGATTATAGTTCAAAACTAGCTAGTCAGATTAAAAATTTCTAATAATTTTATTCAAAAAAATTTAAAAAAGGAAATAACTAAAAAAATAAAATTATTTTTATTAAATGAAAAAATTAAAAATATAAAAGATATTAAAATTTTAAACCTTTGGGTTGTGAGACAATTTAGAGGTGAATACAATCCTATACATTATCATGAGGGGGATTTATCAGGAGTTGGTTATTTAAAATTGCCAAAAAATATGACAAGAAATACTCGTGTTAAAAACAAAAAAATCAAAACAAATGGTACAATTGACTTTATAAATGGACAAAAGAGTTTTCTAAGTAATAGTATTTATAACGTAATTCCAAAAGTAAGAGATTTATTAATCTTTCCTAATTATTTAATGCACACAGCTTATCCATTTAATATCAATGGTGAGAGAAGATCTTTTTCCTTTAATGTAAAACTTATTTATAAGAAGTAATTTCTTATGAAACTTAATTTTTTTGAAAAGGTAAGAATTTTAGATGGTGGTATGGGGCAAGAATTACTCTCCAGAGGATTAGTGTCAAAAGGCACATTGTGGTCAGCTAGTGCAATTCTTGAAAAAAAATATCACAATTTAGTTACTGATATTCATTTGTCCTATATTGATGCAGGGGCTGATGTTATTGTGACAAATACATTCGTTGGTAGAAAAGTAAGACTAATAGAAAATAAAGTAGAAGAACATTTTAAGTATATAAATGAACAAGCATGTATTTTAGCGATTAAAGCTAAAGAAATTTCTAATAAAAATATTCTAATTGCTGGAAGTCTTCCATCTCAAAGTGACACTTATGTTGAGGATAAAAGAGAAACTAAAAGTATAGAGAAAGATTTTTATGACCAAGCAAAAATAATAAGTCCATATGTGGATTTTTTGTATTTAGACGTTGTTTCTAGTGGAAGAGAAATGGATATTGCTTCTAATGTAGCTACAAAACTTAATAAACCAATCCTTTTAGGAGTTCACATAAAAAAAAATAATTTATTACCATCTAATGAAACAATTTCGAGTGTTTTTAAAAAATATAAAAATAATAATTGGATTGGTTTAATTAGTGCATGTGTATCTCCAGAAATAGCTGAAAATTGTTCTGCTGAAATTAAAGAATTAAAGATTCCATTCGGATTTAAAGCAAATCTTTGGGCAGTTGAAGAACCAACACCCGTACAAACATTTAACAGAGCAAAACATAATGAAATTGGTACAAATCCGAATGTTGCCTTAGGTAAAAGAACTGATGTTTCAGATAAACATTTTTATAATTTTTCTAAAAAACTAGTAGAAAAAGGAGCAACAATTTTAGGTGGTTGTTGTGAAATAACTCCAAAACATATAAAGGCTGTATCACAACTTAAGTAATTTATTATCTCCTTGTCTAACAAAATAAATACCAATACATACAGCAATTAAAGATATTAAAACTTTTGTGGTAATTAATTCATCTAAAAATATAAAACCTAAAATAACTCCAAATATAGGTATTAAATAAGAAACCTGTGACTGAAATATTAAACCATTTTGAGTTAAAATTCTAAATCGCAACAACCAGGCTATTCCGGTTGGGACAATGCCTAAATAAATAACTGATACTAAAGAATCAAATCTTGGAGATGATTGCCAGGGTTGCTCTAATAAAGCAACAAGTGGTAATAAAATGATTATTGCCCAAATTAAAATCGAGCCAGTAACATTTTCGTTTTTTTTCTTGCTAATTTTAAGTGTAAGTACTCCACCAATTACATAACATGTTGAGCCTAGTAGAATTAATAAAGCTGAAGTAAAATTATTTTTATCAATTAAAAGATTATCTGAAAATAAAAAAACTATACCCGAAAATCCAATTAATATACCAAAGGTTTTAATCAAATTAAATTTTTCATTTTTTGTGTAAAAGTGACCTAATATTGTTGAACTCAATGGTGTTGTTGACATTAAAATTGCAGCTAGATTGCTCTGCACAGATTTTACTCCATAAGCAATCAAAAAAAACGGTGCAACCAAATTTATAAATCCTATCATAGCAAACCAATACCAATCTTTTGAAAAAGCCTCAATTTTTATTTTTTTATAATAACAAAGGATTAATACTGGTATCGCTCCAAAAAATACTCTTAAAAATGCAATTGTCACTGGGCCAAATGAATAAGTTGCTATTTTAATATTAAAAAAAGCGGATGCCCATATTAAAGACAATATAACAAGTAAAGTATAATCGATTAATTTTGGTTGTCTCATTCAGTTAAATCATCTGTTTCTGCATTTGTTAATCTTTTTAATTCAGAATAGCTAATTCCAAAAACTGCGTTAGGGTGCCCTGCTGCTGCAAAAACTTTTGAAAATCTCTCTAAATTTTTATCTATGTACAATTTAATTTTATTTAAATGACCAATTGGAGAAACACCCCCTATTGTGTAACCAGTTATGATCTTGACATCTTCTGGTTTTGCCATTGATATATCTTTTTCATTTAATTTCTTTTTTAATTTGTTTAAAGAGCATCTTTTATCTCCGGATATCAAACAAAGACAAAATTTATCACCAGATTTTAAAAGTAAACTTTTGACAATTGCTCCAACATTACAACCTAAAGCTGTAGCTGCATCATTTGCTGTTCTTGCTGTATCTTTTAAAATTATAATATTCAAATTAGGGTCAAATTCTTTGAGAATTTTTTCTGCTCTTTTTACTGGTGCTTTATTTAAAATGGAGTTCACTTATTTAATTTATGATTAATAATATTGATTAAATACACTACTTATGTGAAAATTGCATAAGTGTTATTTGTTAAATAAGCAATATTTATAGTGGTTTATTTGTTAATTAATGCTCTAAAATTTACATAGGAGACATAATGAGTGCAGCAAACGTTTTAAAATTTATTAAAGATAAAGAAGCAGAATTTGTAGATTTAAGGTTTACTGATCCAAGAGGTAAACTTCAACATTTAACAATGGATACAACAGTGGTTGATGAAGGCATGCTAAATGAAGGTGTTTTTTTTGATGGATCGTCAATTGCAGGTTGGAAAGCAATTAACGAATCTGACATGATTTTAAAACCAGACACTTCAAGGATGTTTATGGACCCTTTTACATCCCATAATACTGTTGTGATATTTTGTGATATTTTAGATGCTGTTAAGAAAACCCCTTATGAAAGAGATCCACGAGGTGTGGCTAAAAAAGCTGAGGCATATTTAAAAGATTCTGGCATTGGAGACAAAGCTTTTTTTGGTCCAGAGCCAGAATTTTTTGTATTTGATGATGTGAGAATTAAAAACGATATGAATGAATGTGGATTTAAAATTGATAGTAAAGAAGGTCCATACAACTCAGGAAAAGAGTATGAAAATGGAAATATGGGACATAGACCTCCAATAAAAGGAGGATATTTTCCTGTACCACCTGTTGATAGTGAACAAGATATGAGAGGTGAGTATTTAAAAAATTTAAAAGAAGTTGGAATCAAAGTTGAAAAACATCACCATGAGGTTGCTCCAAGTCAACATGAGCTAGGCATGTATTTTGGAACTTTGGTCAATCAAGCTGATAACGTTCAATTATATAAATATGTTGTTCAAATGGTAACGCACTCTTTTGGTAAGACTGCAACTTTTATGCCTAAACCAGTTGCGGGAGATAATGGATCCGGTATGCATATTCACCAATCAATTTGGAAAGGTGATACACCGGTATTCTCAGGTGATGCTTACGCAGGATTATCTGAAACTGCATTACACTATATTGGTGGAATTTTAAAACATGCTAAAGCAATTAATGCTTTTGCTAACTCTACTACAAATAGTTATAAAAGATTAATCCCAGGTTTTGAAGCTCCAGTATTACTTGCATACTCAGCAAGAAATAGATCAGCTTCATGTAGAATTCCGATTACCTTAAGTAAAAAAGGTGCAAGATGTGAAATAAGGTTCCCTGATGCATCTGGAAATCCATATCTAACATTTGCATCTATGTTAATGGCAGGAATTGATGGAATTAAAAATAAAATTCATCCAGGTGAATCTTTTGACAAAGATCTTTACGAATTACCATCAGAGGAAGTTAAAGCTATCCCTACTGTTTGTGGGTCTTTAAGGGAAGCAATGGAAAATTTAGATAAAGATAGAGAATTCTTAACTCAGGGCGGTGTATTTACTGATGATCAAATTGATGCATACATAGCTCTTAAATTTGAGGAAATTCATAAATTTGAGCATGCACCTCATCCGGTAGAGTTTGAAATGTATTACAGTAGTTAGTAATTAATTACTGCTTAGTTGTAGCAACTGTATCTTTGTTAATACCTTTTTTAACAACATAATCCTGCGTGCCATTGGCACCAGTGTCTACTTCTTTTCTGAGATCTTTAAAAAATGATTTCTCTTTCAAAGAATTTTTTAGTTTTTTAACTAGATTTTTAAACTCAAATGTATTCATAAATAATCTTTATCTAAGATATGCAAATAATGCAAATCTGATATGCTCAAAATGGGACTATTAACCTATGATGTTTTAAATGACTCACCGCAGCCACAACGCTCGGTTTCGTTGGGGTTATTAAAAACAAAAGTTGAGGATAATTCTTCTTTTTTGTAATCCATCTCGGTACCTAAAAGATACATAATGGCAGCTGAGTCTACAAATACCTTCACACCCTTATCTTCAATAATTTCATCATTTGGATTTACCTCTTTAGTGTATTCCATCACGTAAGACATTCCAGCACAACCCCCAGATTTAACTGATACACGTACTCCAAGAGAATCCTTTTCTGCATTAGCCATAATCTCTTTAATTCTTAATGCAGCATTATCACTTAATTTAATTATTTGCGTCATTATATATTCAATTCCAACTTAGCTGCCTCAGACATCATATCTTTAGTCCATGGCGGATCCCATACCAGTTCCAAATCAACTTCTTCAATGCCTTCTACTTGCATTGCTCCCTCTTTAACCTCTTTAGGTAAGCTTTCAGCTACTGGACAATTTGGAGTTGTCAAAGTCATTTTAATTTTAGCAGATTTTTCATTTTCTACTTGTATATCATAAATTAAACCTAATTCATAAATATTAACAGGTAACTCAGGATCATAAATTTTTCTTATTTCTTCAATTATCTGATCTTTTTTTGTCATAATTAATTCTCTGTTTTTACTTCTTCTTTTTTATCCTCAAATGCTGAAACTAATGTGTGCCAAGAAAGTGTAGCGCATTTCACTCTCATTGGGTATTGTTTAACGCCTGATAAACACATTAATTTCGTTTTTTCGTCTTCTTGTAAATATTCTGATTTTAATTCTGGATTTTCTTTAATCATTCCTAGAAAATCCTCAACAATTTCTTTAGCTTCATTTTCGTTTTTACCTTTAATCAAATCTGTCATAATTGAAGCAGATGCCATTGAAATAGCGCAACCACTTCCTTCAAATGAAATATCTTCTACTATTTTTTGACCATTTAACTTTAAATAAACGTGAACGTTATCTCCACAAAGAGGATTGTTACCTTTTGCATCTTTATTAAAATTATCTGTCTTACCAAGGTTCCTTGGATTTTTACCGTGTTCTAAAATAATTTCTTGATACAATTCTTTTAAATTCATTTTAAATCAAATATTTTTTTACAGTTATTAATTGAGTCGTTTAATTTATCTAAATCATCTTTAGTATTATAAATTCCAACAGAAGCTCTTGCGCTAGCAGGTATATTTAATTTATCGTGTAAAATTTGACAGCAATGATGTCCAGCCCTTATTGCGATTCCATCCTCATCAAGTATAGTTGCTATATCATGTGGATGAACACCTTCTAGAGTAAATGATAGAACTCCACCTTTATTTTTTGGACTTCCAATTAATTTAACAGAATTATTTTTCTGTAATAATTCTTGTCCATATTCAACTAAATCAGATTCGTGTTGCATAATATTTTCTATGCCAATGCTTTCCATAAATTTAATCGACTGATCAAACGCAATTACTTGAGCGGTAGCCATTGTTCCTGCCTCATATTTATTTGGTAAATCACCATAGGAAATACTATCTTTTTTAACTTCATTAATCATTCCACCACCGCCTTGATAAGGGGGTAATTCCTCTAGCCATTTTTTTTTACCATATAGAACACCAAGACCAGTTGGTCCGTACATTTTATGACATGATATTGCATAAAAATCACAATCTAAATCTTGCATATCTAATTTAAGATGTGGAGCACCTTGACAACCATCGATTACAACAATTATTCCTTTTGAATGAGCTAGATCAGTTATTTCTTTGACAGGTAATATCGCTCCCGTAACGTTTGAAAGATGTGTAATTGCTATCACCTTGGTTTTAGGAGTTATTTTATTTTCAATTTCATCTAAAGAAACATCACCATCTTCATTTACTTCTGCAAAATTAATTTTAATATTTTTTGATTTTCTTAAAAAATGCCATGGAACATAA
>CABXYF010000021.1 GCA_902516435.1 uncultured Pelagibacteraceae bacterium
TCAGCAAAAACTTTATCGCCTCTTAATCCAGAAATATAGGTTGCCAAATGGTATGCATGAGTTCCAATTTCATTTAGAACTGCAGATATACCAACAATCTTTCTATCAATTTTCCATTTTAGTTTTTTCTTAGCATTCTTAGAGTTTATTTTTGAGCCTCCAGACCAATCTTGAATATATTCAACATTTATATATTCAACTCTTCCTAATTTTCCCTTTTCTACTAAAACTTTTGCTTCTCTAACCATTGGATATGCAGAATAATTATGTGTTAAAGCATATTTTATTTTTTTGTTAGATTTTATTTTTTTGTAAAGTTTTTTTGCTTGCTCTAAATTTCCTGCAAAAGGTTTATCAGAAATAATATTAATATTATTATCGATAAATTTTTCAGCTATAATTTGATGACTTGATGGAGGGGTCATTATTGAAACTACTTGAATACCGTCTTTTCTTTTAGACTCTTTATTAGCCATTTCTATAAAATTTGAATAACATCTATCTTTTTGGATGCCTAATTTTTTTCCAAAATTAATTGATAATTTTGAATTTCTTGAAAAAACACCAGCAACAATTTCGTATTTATTATCAAATCTTGCTGAAATTCTATGCACATGTCCAATCCAAGATTTTGGACCACCACCAACAATTCCTAAAGAAAATTTTTTTGTTTTCATTACTTTATGATTTTATATATCATAACAAATAAAAGTATTATGTCAGTAAAATTAGGAATAGCCCCAATCGCATGGAGCAATGATGATATGCCTGAACTTGGAGGAGACACACCTTTAGAACAATGTTTATCTGAGGCTAGCGAGGCTGGTTTTACAGGTATAGAGTCTGGTGGTAAATTTCCTAAAAAATCTGAAGAACTTATTCCTCTATTACAAAAATATAATCTTAATCTATGCTCAGGTTGGTATAGCGCAAATTTAAGAAATAACTCAGTTAAGGATGAAATAATCGCAATTCAAGAGCAATTAAAACTTTTTCAAGATTGTAAAGCTCCATGTATCGTATTTGCTGAAGTTTCAAATTCTATTGCAGGCGACCCAAGAAAACCTTTATCTAGCAGACCTCAAATGAATAAAGATGAATGGAAAAATTTTTGTAAAAAGATTTCTGAAATGGGAAGATATTTAGAAGATCAAAATATGCCTCTAGCTTATCATCACCATATGGGTACAGTAATTGAAACAGAAAATGATACAAAAAGACTTTTAGACAATACAACTGAAGAAGTTAAATTAATCTTAGATACTGGCCACATGTTATTTGCTGGTGGAAATTCAGTAAAAATAGCACAAGATTATAATGAGAGAATTTTGCATGTTCACTGTAAAGACATGAGAGAAGAGATTTTAAAAAAATCATTAAAAGAAGATTGGAGTTTTAGAAAATCATTCTTGGAAGGAGCTTTTACTGTACCAGGAGATGGTTGTATAGATTATAGACCCTTGTTAAAACACTTGAAAAATAACAATTATAACGGATGGTTGGTTGTTGAAGCAGAACAAGATCCAGCTAAAGCAAATCCTTTAGAATATGCAAAAAAAGGCTTCAAATACTTATCTGAAGTATGTGGAGAACTAGATCTTATAATAACTTTATAATTTAATTATCTTTGAATTTTCTAAATCGTTATTAAAAAAATCAAATATATTTTGAATACTTTCTTTACCCATTCTTATCATACATTCTTCTGTAAAAGCAGCAGAGTGAGGGCTTAAAAAAACTTTTTTATTTTTTAATAAAAGATTATTTTCATTAGGTGGCTCAGTTTCAAATACATCAAGTCCGGCACCAAAAATTAAATCTTCATTTAAAGCTTGATCAAGATCAACTTCATTTACCACACCACCTCTTGATGCATTAATAATTATACAGTTTTTCTTTAAATCTTTGAGAAATTTATAATCGATCATGTTTTTAGTTTCTTGATTTAGAGGAACATGAAGCGACATTGCGTCCATTGTTTTTGATGCATCAATTAAATTCTCTACTTTGTTACCTCCATGTTTTTTTATTATTTCTTTAGATACAAAAGGATCATACACAAATACATTCATTTCAAATCCCAAGCATCTTTTAATTAAAGCTTGTCCAATTCTACCAAATCCAACAATTAAAATATTTTTATTCCAAAGCTCAATAGTTTTGGGTAATTTATTTCTATTATTAAATTTTCCACTTTTTACAGTGTCATCATACATATTTCCTCTTTTAGAAATATGTAGCATCATAAACATAACATGCTCAGCAACAGCAACAGCATTGGCTGTTGCTGTTATAGCTAAAGTCAAACCTTTTTTCTTAGAAGCTTTCAAATCAATATTATCGTATCCAACTCCATGTCTAGAAATAATTTTAAGATTATCGGCCACATCAATTACTTCACTACTCAGTTTGGCTGTCCTAATTGAAATACCATCACAATTTTTAATTTTTTTTTTTAAGAATTCTGTTTCAATATTCTCCACTATTTCAAATTCATAGTCTGAATTTTTTTCCAGTAGTTTTATACCTTCTTGATGAATAGGTTGGATAACAAGAATTTTTTTCATATAAAATTATCGATTATATAAATCCAATCTATCAGTAAGTACTTGATTCTTCTTTTTTTAAAGAACCTTTCATTTTATCTACAATTGTTTTTGATCCTGAGCTCATAGCTCTTTGATCAGAACCAATAGTTACAAAATTAAAACCTTTATCTATCATTTTAAGAGCATACTCTGGAGACCCATTATGAATTCCTGAAAAAATATTATTTTTTTTTGCATGCTCAAGAATTCTTAAAATTTCGGAATATGCTTTAGCATCCTCAGGTCGATCAAAACCAGGTGCCTCACCAACTGCTAAGCTTAAGTCAGCAGGCCCAATGTAAATTCCATCTAAGCCTGGGGTAGTCATAATTTCATCTAGTTTTTCCAAAGACTCTTTTGTCTCAATCATCGCAATTTTTAACATTTCTTCGTTTGCATGATCTGCGTAATCACCACCACCATAAATTAAACCTCTTACAGGTCCAAAACTCCTGTAACCTTTAGGCGGGTACATACATGCTTGAACAAATTTTTCTGCTTCATTTCTATTGCTTACCATTGGACAAATAATACCATAACATCCAGCGTCTAGAATTTTCATTATTTGACCAGGTTCATTCCAGTTTACACGTGCAAGAGGAGTAACATCGGTTGTAGATATAGTTTGAAGCATTGGAAGTGCATTAGTGTAATCAACCAATCCATGTTGCATATCAATTGTAAGAGAGTCCCATCCCTGATGTGTCATAACTTCTGCTGAAACTGTACTTGGAATTTGTAGCCAACCATTAATGACTGATTTACCATCCTTCATCATTTGTTTAATTTTATTTTTTCGCATTTTAAGCCTTCAAGGCCATATGAGTGTATTTAACATTTAAATAATCTTTTATTGCCATTGATCCACCCTCACGTCCGTATCCAGTTTGCTTTATTCCACCAAATGGCGCTTCAGCAATTGCAACCGCACCCGTATTTATAGCAACACATCCTGTCTCCAAAAGTTCAGATCCTCTATTAGCTTTATCCATTGAGTTGGTATAAAGATAGCTGCAAAGACCCAAATCATTATCATTAGCTCTTTCAATGACTTCATCAAAAGTTTTAAATGCTAACATGGGAACTAACGGGCCAAATGGTTCTTCTTTCATAATCGTGAAGTTATCTTCTACTTTGTCAAAAACTGTTGGCTCATAATAAAAACCTTTGTTAAAACCCGACGGTCTTTTTCCTCCCATTAAAACTTCTGCTCCTTCTTTTTTTGTTGTATCAACTAATTTTTCTATTTCTTCTAATCTTTTAGAGGTAGTCAATGGACCAAGGTTTACTCCTTCATCCATACCATTACCAATTTTTAATTTTTTTGCTCTATTTATAAAAGCGTTTATAAATTCATCTTTAACATTTTCTTGAATATAAAATCTATTAGGGGATATACAAACTTGTCCATTATTTCTAAATTTAGCTGCTATAGCAATATCAGCTACATTATCAATATTTACGTCATCACAAACTATAAATGGAGAGTGACCACTGAGTTCCATTGTAACTCTTTGAACTTTGTCTGCAGCTTTTTTAAGTATTAATTTTCCTACTCTTGTTGAACCTGTAATAGAAACTTTTTTAACAATGTCGGATTCTAACAATTCATTTGAAATTTCTGCTGGATCACCAGATAAAAGATTTACAACGCCATCAGGAACTCCGGCTTGTTTACAGATATCAACTAATTCCATCACAGCACCAGGAGTAATTACATCTGGTTTACAGATAACAGAGCAACCTGCGGCTAAGGCTGTAGAAATTTTTCTTGCTGCTAGAACAATTGGAAAATTCCACGGTATCAATGCAGCCACCACTCCAACTGGTTGATAATAAACATGAACTCTAGTTTCAGGAAATCTACTTTGAACTGTTTGCCCATAAATTCTTTTTGTTTCTTCTGCATTCCACTCAAAAATGTCTGCTGCACCACCTACTTCTCCAACTCCTTCTAGCAAGGGTTTTCCAACCTCAAGTGTTAACCATTTTGCAAGAATGTCTTTTTTTTCTCGCATTAGATCTGCAATTTTTCTAAGCACATATGATCTTTGCCAAGGAGTAGTGCCACTCCAAACTTTTAGTCCTTTTTGGGCTGACTTCAGAGCTCTTTGAACATCTGATGACGAAGCCTTTGATGCACTCCCAATTACTTCCTCTGTTGCAGGATTTATAACATCATAAGTTTCTTTTCTTTCAGCTTCTTGCCAAGCTCCATCAATGAATTGTCCAAATTTATTATACATAATTTTTTTTGGTTTACTTACTTAGGTTTTTTAATTTATAAATATATTTAAATATAAACACCATACGCAAAAAAAAATAAACATTTTTATGAAAAAAGTAACTCTTACATGTGCACATGCCATAGTAAAATATTTGATAGCTCAAAAAATATTAATAGATGGTAAAAAAGAACCATTATTTCCAGGAGTCTTTGGAATTTTTGGACATGGAAATGTTGCGTGTCTTGGTCAAGCACTTGAAGAAAATCAAAAAGATTTACCAACATACAGAGGGCATCATGAACAAAATATGGCTTTAACAGGCATAGGGTATGCTAGAGGAAAAAGAAGACAACAAATTTTTGTAGCAACATCATCTGTTGGACCCGGTGCAACCAATATGGTTACAGCTGCAGCTGTTGCAATGAGCAATAGATTGCCAATTTTATTTTTGCCTGGTGATACTTACGCAAACAGAATGCCAGATCCAGTTTTACAACAAGTAGAACATTTTAATAATCCTGGAATTACTGCAAACGATGCATTTAAACCAGTCACAAGATATTTTGATAGAATAACAAGACCAGAGCAAATAATTAATTCTTTTCCTAATGCTATACAAATGATGCTTGATCCAGTTGATTGCGGACCAGCCTGTATATCTTTGTGTCAAGATATTCAAGGACAGACATTTGATTATCCTGAAGAGTTTTTTAAAGAAAGAATTCATTCAATAAGAAGACCAAGACCAGATGATTTTCAAATAAAAGAAGCTGCCGAAAAAATTAAAAAATCAAAAAATCCAATTATTATTTCAGGGGGAGGAGTTTTTTATTCTAATGCAATGGAGGAATTAAGTAACTTTGCAATTAAACACAATATACCTGTCACTCAAACTGTAATGGGATATTCAACCATGAAAAGAGACCACTCACATTATGCTGGTCAAATAGGAGGTTTAGGTGGAAAAAATACTAATGATCTTGCTAAAGAGACTGATCTAGCAATCGCCATAGGAACAAAACTTGGAGATTTTACTACTGGATCTTGGGCAAACTTTGAAAATGAAAATTTTAAACTTGTTTCTATAAATGTTTCAAGATTTGATGCTAATAAACATTTGGCTCAAGCAGTAGTAGGAGATGCCAAAGTTTCTTTAATTGAACTTTCTAAAGCATTAGGAGATTGGAAGTTAGGCGATGAGTGGAATGAAAAATCCCAAAAAGAATTAAAAATTTGGAATGAGCATATAGATAAAGAGAGCGCTCCAACAAATCAAGAAATACCTAGTTATATTCAAGTGATTGGAGCTGTTTATAGAAATGCAGACCCGACAGACATTGCTGTGACTGCAGCTGGTGGTTTAGTTGGTGAAGTAGTCCAAGTTTGGAGACCGAAAGAATTAAATACACATGAAAGTGAGTGGGGTTTTAGCTGTATGAGTTATGAGATCTCAGGTGCATTAGGTATTAAAATGGCTAACCCAAATAAAGAGGTAATTTCTTTTGTTGGCGATGGATCTTACTTGCTAAATAACACTGATATATATTCTTCAGTTATCACAAAAAATAAATTAATTATAATTGTATGTGACAATGGAGGTTTTGCGGTAATTAACCGACTACAATTGTTCAAAGGTGGAAAAGAGTTTAATAATTTATTAAAAAGTTCAAAAACACCTGGATTAGTAGATGTAGATTTTGCAAAACATGCTGAAAGTATGGGGGCAAAATCTGAACAAGTTTCTTCTATTTCTGATCTAGAGGAGGCTTTTAAAAGAGCGAAAAAGTCAGATGTAACTTATGTTATATCTATAAAAACTCATGCCTATAAATGGGTGGAAGGTTCAGCCTTTTGGGACAGCCCAACACTTGAAATTCCATCAACTAATGAAAACAAAGAAGCATTAAAACTTCATAAAGATGGTAAGTCTAAGCAAAGACAAGGTGTATAATTTTTCATGAATAAAGTATTTAAGGTTGGTCTGATAGGGTGCGGACATATTGCAGAGACATACTTTAGAGGACATCAATATTTTAATAATTTTAGGATTGTAGCTTGTGCAGATATTAATCAAAAGGCTGCAGATAAATGTGCAAAATTGTACAACATTAAATCAAAAAAAATTAATGATTTACTGAGAGATGATGAAATTGAAGTAATTTTAAATTTAACAATTCCTCAATCACATTACAATGTATCAAAAAAAGTTTTAACTGCTGGGAAACATGTTTATTCTGAAAAACCTTTAGCAACATATTTTGAAAAAGGTAAAGAATTAGTTACTCTTGCAAAAAAAAATAAACTCTATATTGGCAACGCTCCTGACACCTTTTTAGGTGGAGGAATTCAAAAAGCAAGAGAACTTATTGACTCTGATTTAATCGGTAACATAAAACTTGGTAATGCAATTTTTGCTTTTCCAGGTGTAGAATCTTTTCATCCTAAACCTGAGTCCTGGTATAGAAAAGAAGGTGGACCTGTAATAGATATGGGACCTTATTTTTTTACCACACTTGTAAATTTACTTGGACCAGCAAAACAAGTGCAAGGAAGAACTTTAACAGCGTTTAAAAAAAGAATTTATGGTGTAGGACCTAAAAAAAATAAATCATTTAAAGTGAATACACCTACAACTTATTTAGCAACTATTCAGTTTCATACAGGTGCTATTATTCAAGTAACACTATCATTTGATGTTGTAAATCATCAACGAAATCATATGGAGCTTTATGGAACTAAAGGATCAATAATAGTCCCAGATCCAAACATGTTTGGAGGTTCTGTTTATATCTCCGTTACGGAAGGTGGTAGGTGGGGAGAACATAAAACTGATCAAATGCATTTAGGAAAAATAAACATTACTTCATCAAGTGGTAGATCAAACGAGGCTCCTACTAATGCTAATTATAGAAGTGTTGGATTATCAGAAATGCTTTACTCAATACAACAGAAGAAAAAACATAGATGTTCAGGAGAATTATCACTGCATGTTTTGGATATCATTCAATCAACTATGAAAGCTGCCACTACTGGGATACCTCAAAAAATTATGACTAAATGTGAAAAACCAAAAAAATTCACTGAGGAAGATGTAAAGCGTTTACTTATTTAAATGAAAAAACATATCGTTATTCTGGACCCTTTTCCAAGAACACTAAAGTTAATTTTCTCTAAAGATAAATTCAAAAAATTAAAATTAAGTTACAAACTTATTTATGCTCCGAAAATGCATAAAAAAAATTTTTATGAAAAAAATATTCATCAAGCTTCATTTATTATAGGACAACCTGATTTACCAAAAGAAATACTTATTAAAGCAAAAAATCTTAAAGCAATCATTAATGTTGAGAGTAATTTTATGAATAATATGGATTACCAATATTGTTTTAAAAAAGGTATCTATGTAATTGCCACTTCACCAGTTTTTTCAAAGCCAGTAGCTGAAATAGCACTAGGGATGACTTTATCTTTACTAAGAAATATCCATAACGCGCATCTGGATTTTATCAAAGGAAAAGAAAAATATGGGCTAGAGAGCAATCTTAAAGCATCTTTGTTGTCAGGAAAAAAAATAGGTTTAATAGGTTTTGGAGATCTTGCTAAATCTCTTTATCCATTATTGTTACCATTTTCAAAAGATATTAATGTTTATGATCCATGGATACCAAAACTTAATATTCAAAAGTTAGGTTTTAAAAGTATAAGCTTAAATAAAATATTTGAAAATTGTGATGTTATCTATGTATTGGCGACAGTCACTACAAAAAATAAACACTTTATAGATAAAAAATTATTAAATAAAATGAAACCAAATTCATGTTTTATTTTAATGAGTCGAGCAGCAGTTGTAAATTTTAAGGATTTAATAAAACAAGTTAAAAGAAGAAATATATTTGTTGCAACTGATGTTTTTCCAGAGGAACCAGTTTCAAAGAATAGTTCAATAAGAAAAGTAAAGAATATATTGTTTTCAGCTCATAGAGCAGGGGCATTAAAGTCAGCTTTTTTTGATATGGGAGACATTGTTTTAAAAGATATGAGTTTAATGACAAAAAATTTAAAACCAAAATTCTGCAAAATAGCAAACAAGAAAACTGTCAATCTTCTTGCATCAAAACCTGTTGCAATTAATTGATTTTTTTATAATTTCGTTATTTATGTCAACTTTGAATAATCCACTATTAGAAGCAAAAGGAATTACAAAATATTTTGGAACAATTACTGCATTAGAAAATGTTGACCTAAAAGTGCATGCAGGAGAATGTTTAGGAGTTGTTGGCGATAATGGAGCAGGGAAATCAACTCTGATGAAAGTTTTATCAGGGTTATATAAACCTAGCTCAGGTTCATTATATTTTCAGGGTAAAGAAGAAATTTTAGAAAGTCCAAAAGACTCACAAAACTTAGGATTAGAAATGGTTTATCAAGACCTTGCTTTAGCTGGAAATTTACCTATTGGAGAAAATATCTTTTTAGGAAGAGAGCCAACTAAAAATGTTGGTTTTTTAAAATTTTTAGACTTCAATAAAATAAAAGAATTAACTAATGCTCATTTAGGAAAACTTAAGATAAATGTTAAGAGTGCAGATCAAAAAGTAGAAGAACTTTCTGGAGGTCAAAGGCAAGCCGTTGCAATTGCAAGATCAACAGCATTTAATGCAAAAGTTGTTATAATGGATGAGCCTACAGCAGCCCTTGCAATTAAAGAAGTAGGAAAAGTATTAGATCTTATTAATAGTTTAAAAAAAACAGGTGTTGGTGTGATTGTTATAAGTCACAGGATGGATGATATTTTTTCAGTTTGTGATCGAGTAATGGCTCTATTTCAAGGTACAAATTTTGCAGAGTCTGAACTTTCAAATACATCAAGGGATGAAGTAATTGGATGGATTATGGGTAAAAAATAAATGGAAGAAAAAGATAATAAAAAAGAGAGTCTTTATTTAAAATTAATGCCCTACATTGAAAAGTATGGCATTCTTTTATTGCTTGTACTAATGATACTGGTAATGCACATTTTGCAACCAGATGTCTTCTTGTCATGGAGAAATGTAACAAACGTTTTCAAGCAAATTTCTTGGCAGTCAATGTTAGCCTTAGGCGTCTTCATGGTTATCGTAACTGCTGGTATAGATCTTTCTGTTGGATCTATAATGATGTTGTCACTAATGGTTTTAGCAATTGTTGCTAAAGCAGGAGCACCTTGGTTTATAGTTGTTATAACTCCTCTGATAGCAGGGTTTTTGTGTGGTTTGTTTAATGGAGCTGGAATTACTTTTTTAAGGATGCCTCATCCATTTATAATGACTTTAGGAACACTTTATATTTTTAGAGGAACAGGAAACCTTATATCAGGTGGAACACCAATTAGTGGTTTCACAGATGAAGTTAGATATCTGGGTCATGGCAGAATTGATTTAACATGGCTAGGATTAGAAAAGTCACAGTACTTACCAGTAAGTTTAGTTTTAATTGCAGTTGTATATATTATTTTTTGGTTTTTCCTTAATCACAGTAGAACAGGAAAGTGGATTTACGCAATAGGTGGAAACCCAAGTGCTGCTAGAGCATCTGGTATAAATGTAAATAAAATTTTGATTATAGTTTATTCTCTTTGCGGCTTCCTATCAGGAATTGGAGCGTTAATTTTAGCAGGAAGGACTGACTCCGGATATCCAAATGCTGGTTTACAATCCGAATTAGATGCTATTGCAGCTTGCATTATTGGAGGAGCAAGTTTTTTTGGTGGAAGGGGAACGGTATTAGGAGTTTTTGCTGGTGTTATGATTATGGGCATTTTAAGAAATGGACTTAATTTGATGGATGTTAGCTCATTTTGGCAGCAAGTTTTAATCGGCTCAATCATTGTAATAGCTGTCTATATAGATGTTCTTCGAAGAGATCTTGGAACTAGAAAATAATTATAATTTGTTTTACACGTAAAAGTTGTTTTGACTTTATAAACAGTTGAATTTTTTCCAAAATTTTTATTTAATTTAGATTATTTAAATAACAATAGAGGAATA
This sequence comes from uncultured Pelagibacteraceae bacterium, assembly GCA_902516435.1. Lineage (GTDB taxonomy): Bacteria > Pseudomonadota > Alphaproteobacteria > Pelagibacterales > Pelagibacteraceae > Pelagibacter. The sequence continues at coordinate 10,843 of CABXYF010000021.1, forward strand.
AATAAATGAAAAACTTAACAAAAAAAATTGTTGTTCTTTTTACAACAATATTTTTATCAATTAGTTTAGGTTCAGTTTCTTTTGCTGATGGACATGCTAAAAAAATCTTGTTTAGCATCAAAGGTCCTGGATCTGGAAATCCTTTTTGGGCATCAGTAACAAAAGGTGC
>CABXYF010000022.1 GCA_902516435.1 uncultured Pelagibacteraceae bacterium
ATTTTTATTGGAAACAAATTATCGACAAAAATTTCTAAGATTGCAAAATCTAATTCTATTAATTTTAAAAAGTGTCTACTAGTTTTAGATAATAAAGTTCCTAAAAGGTTTATTTCTAATATTAAAAAATCTTTGAAAAATAAAATAATTTATATCCATTACTTTAAGGCTAGTGAGAAAAATAAAAATATTAATAGTGTAAATAATATTTTAGAAATATTATTAAACAAAAACTTTTCAAGAGAGGACTCATTAATTTCTGTTGGAGGTGGAATTACAGGAGATATAAGTGGTTTTGCAGCAAGTCTTTTTAAAAGAGGGCTAAAGTTTATTAATATACCAACTACTCTTTTATCACAGGTTGACTCCTCTATAGGTGGAAAGACTGGTGTAAATACCAAGTATGGGAAAAATTTAATAGGGAGTTTTTATCAGCCCCATCTTGTTATTTCAGACACTCAATTTTTAAAAACATTACCTAAAAGGGAGATAATTTGTGGATATGGAGAAATTTTAAAGCATTCAATTATAGGAAATAAAAAATTTTATAATTTTTTAAACAAAAATAGAAATAAAATTTTAAATCTATCTTCTCCATTTCTTGAAAAAGCAATTTATGAAAGTTGTAAAATTAAAAAAATTATAGTTCAAAAAGACGAAAAAGAACAAGGTTTGAGAAAAATTTTAAATTTTGGACATTCTTTTGCACATGCATTTGAAGCAACTTTAGGATTTAGCAAAAAATTAAATCATGGAGAAGCTGTTATTCTTGGTATAAAAGCAGCTCTTAATTTTAGTCTTAAAACAAATCATATGAATAAAAATGAATATTATTCAATAATAAATCATATTGATAATTCTGATTTACCATCTTCCATAAGAAAATTTTTTAGTATGAAGGATTTAAATAAAATTTTATCATTCATGACAAAAGATAAGAAAAATAGATCAGACAAAATTAATTTAGTTTTACTAAGAAAAATTGGAGACCCTATAATTGATAAAGAATATTCAAGAAAAAAAATAAGTTTGTTTTTTAGAAGTTTTTTAAGAGATTAAAATTTGAATAGAATGAATATAATTTTTTATTTCTCTCTCTAAACTTTTATAAATTTTTTTATTACTTTCTATCCTGCCCATACTTTTGAGTTCACTTGAGATTAAACTTATTTTTAAATGAAATTTACCTTCTTTGTTACCAGCATGATTTTTATGTAGAAAAGATTTATCTTCAATTTCGATACTTTCGATATTTATTTCATTGTGTAATTTTTTTTTTATAATTGCAATTAAGTCATTTATATCCATAAATATTATTTATTATATATCATGAAAAATATTTGTGACTGGAATAATTGTAACAAAATTGGTGAATATAAGGCACCAATTGAAAAAGATAACAGTAAGAAATTTAGAATGCTGTGTCTTGAGCACGTAAAAGAATTTAACAAAAACTGGAATTACTTTTCAGGAATGAATGATGATCAAGTAATGGATTTTTTAAAATCTGACGTGATATGGCATAAACCTACTCAGAGTTTTAGCTCTTCAGATAATTTTTTTAAAGTTCTTTGGAATACAACCTTAAAAGATGAGCTGGATAAAGATAAAATAAGCGGTGATTTTGACCATATGCGTCAATTTAAATTTGATCACAAAGATATTAAAGCATTTGGTATTCTTGGTATTTCAGTGGGTCTGAAATGGAAGAAAATACAGGATAAATTCAAAGTGCTTGTTAAAAAATTTCACCCTGATATGAATTCTGGAAATAAAAAATACGAGGAAAAACTTAAACTAATAACTTTAGCTTATACGCAGCTTAAAAATACTTATAGAGATAAAATTGACACCAAATCTTGATATAAAACCAGATATTAAAGTTTCTTTGAAACAAACTTTTGGTATCGACTCTAAAATGGAAGTAGATGCATTTTCAAAAAAAAACGATTATGTACCTGAAATTGATAAAAGTTATAAATTTGATAGAGACACAACCCTAGCAATCATTTCAGGGTTTTCATTTAATAAAAGAGTTTTAGTTCAAGGTTATCATGGTACAGGTAAATCTACTCATATTGAGCAAATAGCTGCAAGACTAAATTGGCCTTGCATTCGTGTAAACTTAGACAGTCATGTAAGCCGAATTGATTTGATCGGAAAAGATGGCATTGTGTTGAAAGATGGTAAGCAAGTCACTCAATTTAACGAAGGTATATTACCATGGTCTATTCAAAATCCTGTCGCTCTTGTATTTGATGAATATGATGCCGGTAGGCCTGATGTTATGTTTGTAATTCAAAGAGTTTTGGAGGCCGAGGGAAATTTTACATTGTTGGATAAAAATAAAGTAATAAAGCAAAACAAATTTTTTAGGTTATTTGCAACATCAAACACTGTTGGCTTAGGAGACACGAGTGGTCTTTACCATGGCACACAACAAATAAACCAAGGTCAAATGGATAGGTGGAATATAGTAACAACTCTTAACTACCTGAGTCTTGACAGAGAAATGGATATTGTATTAGCAAAAAACAAAAATTTAAATAATCAAAAGGGTAAGGAAATTGTTTCTAATATGATCAAAGTAGCTTCCTTAACACGAAAAGGGTTTATAGCAGGGGACATTTCTACAGTCATGAGTCCACGAACTGTTATGCACTGGGCAGAAAATTCTGAGATTTTTAAAGATATTGGTTATGCTTTTAGAGTTACTTTTTTAAACAAATGTGATGATATGGAAAAAAACACTATCGCAGAGTATTATCAAAGATGTTTTGGTGAAGAATTGCCTGAATCTTTGATTAATATTCAAATTTAAATGAGTAATAAAGATAGTAGTTTAAAAGAAAAATTTAGGATTGCTTTAAAGTCAACCGCAAAAGTTATTTCCGATGACTTTAGTTTTAATAGGATAAATAACGATAAAAATAAATCTAAAGATCTAAAATCTATAGAAGTTGAAAACATTAATAGCCCAAGTGATTTTATAAGATTAAGAGCAGAAACTGACTCTGCTGCATTAAAAAAAAGGTTTTCTGACGACACTGTCTATAAAAAAAACTTACCAGCAAATAATTCTTCTAGATCACTCTATAATATTGCAGAAAAAATTAGATATGAGGCATTAGGAGGCCAAATGTTAAAAGGAATTGAAAAAAACTTTCTTAAAAACTATTCCCAAATAATTAATAAAAAACGAAGAGATCAACTTAAAACAAAAGAAGATGTTTCTGTTACTGAAGCCTTTGAGCTATACATGCTTAAAAATTTTCATAAGGTTGAGCTAAATTTATTAAGTTCAAAAATGCTTAAATTTTGGGAAAAAGACTTTGAAAAATCTATTGAAAAACATAAAGAGTTTTTATTAGATAACCTTGAAGATCAGAATATTTATGGCTCACGTTTTTCCCAGATTTTTGAGGAAATGGATATTTTTCAGAATGAAGAAGATCAAGCAAATGAAGAAAATCAAGATCAAGGACAAGATAACCCATCAAATGATGATCAAGACAAAAATAATGAAGACAGTAAGGATGAAAACAAAGATCAAGAAACTCAAGCTTCAATAGATGCAGATTTTGATGTTGATGAATTTAATTTAGAAGAACAACTTTCCGATATTGAAACGAACGAAAAAAGTTCTGAACAAATCGTTAAGAAAGGTATCGATAATCTTAATCTTGATTATAAAATCTTTACAACACAATTTGACGAAATTGTTAAAGCAGAAAATTTAGAAAATGCAGATGAGGCAACTAAACTTAGAATAAGTTTAGATCAACAATTAATAGGTTTTCAAGATATCATTACAAAACTAGCAAACAAATTGCAAAGACAGTTGCTTGCAAAGCAAAATAGAGCGTGGGAATTTGATTTAGAGGAGGGATTGCTTGATAGTTCAAAGTTACCTAGAATAATAATGGATCCTTATAACTCTTTATCATTTAAAAAAGAAAAAGACTTAGACTTTAAGGATACTGTTGTAACTTTGTTAATTGATAACTCCGGTTCAATGAGGGGAAGACCCATTACAATAGCCGCGATTTGTGCTGATATTTTATCAAGAACTCTCGAAAGATGTTCTGTTAAAGTTGAAATTTTAGGCTTTACAACTAAAAACTGGAAGGGTGGACAGTCAAGGGAACTATGGGCAAAAAATTCAAAGCCAAAAACACCAGGAAGATTAAATGATTTAAGACATATAATTTACAAAGGTGCAGATACTCATTGGAGACAAGCAAAAAATAATTTAGGTCTTATGCTTAAAGAAGGTTTGCTAAAAGAAAATATCGATGGAGAAGCAATATCATGGGCCTATAATAGAATTAAGAAGAGAAAAGAAGAAAGAAAAATTTTAATGGTAATTTCTGACGGGGCACCCGTTGACGACTCAACTCTTTCAGTAAATTCAGGCGATTTCTTAGAAAAACACTTAAAAAAAATAGTGAAATTTATTGAAAATAAATCTGATATTGAAGTTTTGGCAATAGGAATAGGTCATGATGTATCTCGATATTATGATAAGGCAATTAAGATAACTGATGTTAATGAGTTGGGAGATGTAATGATTTCAGAATTGAGTTCTCTTTTTGATACAAAAAAAAAATATCATTAAATATTGAATAGGTCAGAGTTTTTCCAAAAAATTACAACTTCTGCTCCACTTCTTGTTTTCGAATTTCTAAAATTTAATGAGGCGAAGTTTTTTTCCAATAGAGTTTTACCTATAAATAATCCGAGTCCTAGACCTGTTTTGGATTTATCAATAGGATTACTAGATTTTAAGTAAGGTTCTCCTATTTTTGGCAAAATATCTTTTGGATAGCCTTCACCATCATCTTCGATTGTTATTTCAGTCATTTCACTGTCACTTTTCAAATTTATAAAAACCTTTTCTTTTGAAAACTTATTTGCATTTCCAATAAAATTTCTTAATCCATAGACAATTTCTATAGATTTTGTTATTTTTTTTGGGTTAGAGTCTTGATCAAAATTAAAAATAAAATTTTTTTTACTAATTTCTTTAAAAGATGAAATTATTTCTGATAGGTATTCTCTTACAGCTATATCCTTATCTATAAAATCATCCTCTTCAATTGGATTTAAGCTTAAACGTTTCAAAATTTCATTACATCTTTCAACCTGGCTATTTAATAACTCAATATCTTTCTCAAATTCTTTTTTATTCTTTAATTGTTTTGTTAAATCTTGAGTAATTATTTTAATTGTTGATAATGGAGTGCCTAATGAGTGTGCAGCTGCAGCTGCTTGACCGCCTAATGAGAGTAATTCATGTTCTTGTGCCATTAATTATACCAACCGCAGTTACTCCATTATTCACAGCATCTAAACAAGCATTAATTTTAGGTATCATGCCTTCTGTTATAGTTTCATTTTTAATCATTTCTAAAACATCCGAAGAAGATATTTCTTCTATTAGTTTTTTTCCTTTATCAAGGACACCATCTACATTTGTCATTAACAATAATCTTCTGGCTTTTAAAGATTTAGCTATAGCCATAGCTGCTGTATCACCGTTAATATTATAGATTTGATTATTTTTGTCTAAGCCCAATGGTGATACAATCGGAATTTTATTTTGTTTCAATATATTTAATATTGTATCATTATCAATTCTACTAGGTATACCTACAAAACCAAGCTCTTTCACTTCAGGTATTACTTCGATGATGTTATTATTTTTTGTGTGTATCGAAACACCCTCAGAGCCTTTAATATTTAAATTCTGAACAATATCATCGTTAAAATCAATTAAAACAGACTCTACAATATTTATTATATTTTTATCAGTAACTCTTAAACCTCTAATAAATTTTGATTGAATATTAGATTTATCTAATTCTCTTTGAATTCGTGGTCCACCACCATGCACTACTACCGTGGAAAGACCTAATTTATTTAAAACAAATAAATCAGTTATAAAATTATTAAATACATTTCTATCAATTAAAACATTTCCACCGTATTTAATTACAATTAAATCATTTTTATATTTTTCAATATATTTATTAACCTCACTTAATGGTGGCCCATCTGTGGGCAGTATATTTTTTAAATCCATGTTTATGTTATTTCTTAAAATATTAGGTTGTAGTTTTGACTGTTGTACGCTTCATGATGAAGACTTGTTGCGCCATAGTTAAAATATTATTAACTGTCCAGTAAATTACTAATCCAGCGGGGAAAGGAGCTAATATTACTGTTAAGAAAAGTGGAAAGAACATAAATATTTTTGCCTGCATTGGATCAGTAGGAGCTGGATTTAGTTTTTGTTGTATCCACATAGAAACCCCCATTGCTATAGGCCAAGCTCCAATTACTAAAAATGAAGGAACATCATATGGCAATAATCCAAATAGATTGAATAATGAGGTTGGATCTCTTTCAGATAAATCTTGTATCCAGCCATAAAATGGCATGTGTCTCATTTCAATTGTCACAAACAATACTTTGTACAAAGCAAAAAAAACAGGAATTTGAACTAAAATTGGCATGCATCCAGACATCGGGTTTACTTTTTCTTTTTTGTAAAGTGCCATCATTGCTTGCTGTAACTTCATTTTGTCGTCTTTATGAAGCTCTTTTAGTCTTGCCATTTCTGGCTGCAATGCTTTCATTTTAGCCATACTTCTAAATGAAAAATTTGCTAAAGGAAAAAATACAAGTCTTATGCAAATAGTAATTGCTATAATTGCTAATCCATAATTTCCTAGAAGTTTAAAGAAGTAATCTATTCCAAAAAACAATGGTTTAGTTATAAAATACAAGAAACCCCAATCAATGGTTAGATCAAATTTATCTATTTTTAAAGCCTCTGCGTAACCATCAATAACATCTACTCTTTTAGCAGCTACAATGATTTGCATTGTATCTTCTACAGAGGAATTGCTATTTAACTCAAGCGGTTCAGTTGCAACAAAGTTTGCTCTAAATTTATTTTTATAATCAAATGTAGTTTTAAATTCTTTACCACTTGGTGGAATTAATGAAGTTATCCAGTACTTATCACCTATACCGAGCCATCCTTTTTGAGCAGTTCTTGTGAATTTTTTTTCTTCAATATCATCATAGTCTTCCTCAATGAGCTCATCATCAAGTGTTGCTACTAAGCCCTCATGAAGTATATAAAAATTAGTTATTTCAGGTGCTGTATTTCTAATAATTTGGCCATAAGAATAGAAATCGTATTTTTTATTTGTAGAATTAATTACTCTCTGTTTTACTGTAAATAAGAATTTTTCATCAATAGATATTTCTTTTTCAAAGCTGATCCCTTCATCATTTGTCCATGTTAATTTTATAGGTGATTGAGGGGTTAATTTATTGTTACCTGATATTGACCAAATTGAATTTGCATTTGGTATTTTGACATTTTTGTCTGTAGTTATAAATCCACTCTCTACTAAGTATCCCTGTTCAGAATTTCTTGGTGCTAATAAATTTACTTTTTCATTTCCGTTTAAAACAACATTATATTCTTTAAAGGTAAGATCATCTATTGCTGCTCCCTTTAAAGATATTGATCCAATTATACTTTGATTTTCAAATTCAATTCTTTCACTCTCACTTAATGCTTGTTCTCTTGAAATCTCAATAATATTTTCTTTTTGATCCAGACTAGGTGCATCAGAACTTTGCTCAGTTTTATTATTTTCAGCTATATTTTCTTGAGTTACCGGTGGAGGTGCAAAAAATAAAGTATAAAGAATGATTACCGCTGCAGACATAGAAATTGCTGCTATTATGTTTCTTGTTTCCATTATTTTTTTACTTTCATTTCTTTTTTAACTGGGTCAAATCCTTCACCACCACCTAAAAATTTAATAGGATGACATGACAGTATTCTTTTAATGCTTATAAAAAGTCCTTTAAAAAAACCAAATTCTTTTAAAGCGTCTATGCTATATTGAGAACATGTCGGTAAATACCGACAAGAGTGTCCAAATAGAGGACTAACTAAATATTTGTAACCCTTGATGAGTTTAATTAAAACATTAGTAAATATATTCATTATTTAATTTTTTCTAAATCCTGAAATAGAGTTTCTTTTATAATTTTGTATTCATTATTTAGCATAGAAGACTTGGCTATAACAAGAAATGAATAGTTAAGGTTTATTGATATTTTCTTAACTGCGTCGTTCATTATATTTCTTAACCTTCTTTTAATTTTATTTCTTCTAACTGCATTTCCAATTTTTTTCTTTGTCACGAAGCTAATATTTAATTTTTTATGATCTTTATTTATTAGTTTTCCAAAGAAAATAGTTACATACTTGTTTGATAATTTTTTCTGATTTAAGAGATTTTTAAATTCCTCGTTTTTAGAAAGAGCAACGATTTTGCTTTTCATCAATCTAGACGGAAACTGTTAGTGACTTTCTTCCTCTGGCTCTTCGTCTAGCTAGAAGTTTTTTACCACCTTTTGTTTTCATTTTCGATCTAAAGCCGTGTTTTCTCGCTCTTTTAACATTTGAGGGTTGATATGTACGTTTCATAATAAGTGGTTAATTTTTAATAAATTTCGCTCTTTATAGTAATTAAATATATAAATAGCAAATAGAACATTTTATAAATAGCATTGTTATTAATGGAAAAATCAAACAAATTTAAATTATTTATTGGTTTAGTTTATTTGATACTAATTTTTTTATTTTTATATTTTTTCTTTTCTAAATTTAGTCTTCAAGAAATTATGTCGTATGACTTTATCAAAAATAATAGATCATATTTTTTTGAGTTAAAAAATTCTAATTTACTTCTCATATTTTTTATTTTTTTAGTTTTAACAATCTTATGGGTATTTCCTTTTTTAGGCTTTGGTTCTCCAGTGGCACTTATGGGTGGTTTTATCTTTGGAAAATGGATAGGTACTATTGTAGTTGTACTTGGCCTAAGTATTGGCGCGACTTTTTTATATATTTTTGGAAACTTTTTTTTAAAAGAATTTATTAAAGAAAAATTTTTGAATAAATATAAAAATTTAGAGACTAAATTTAAAAGGTCTGAGTTAATTTATTTACTTGTTTATCGTTTTATAGGTGGGATACCGTGGCAGATCAGTTGTTTATTACCAACTCTTTTTAATGTTAGGATAAGCAATTTTTTCTTTGCAACATTAATAGGTATTATTCCACAAATTTTTTTAGCAGTATCGATTGGAAGCGGTTTTGAAAAAATAATTGATCAAAATTCAGAAATTCCTGGTATTACTGAAATTATTTTTTCAGCTGAAATATATGTTCCGCTTTTAGCTTTTTTTAGCTTAATCTTAATAACCATTTTTTTAAGAAAGATATTTTATAAAAACTAGTGGTGCTCCCACCCTGTACTGACCAGGGAACTAGTCATTACCAATGACTTGTTATGCCATTTAACTACAGGAGCAAAAAAACAATTTATTTTTTGTGGATAATAGTGCATTTTTTCAAATTATTGCCTTAATTTTTTGCCTAATATGATTTATATCTACTCAAGGAAATGTTATGGGAATTCACTACGATTATAAGTCAACTAAAGGCAACAAGCTTATGGAAAAGCAAGCTAAAAGAGAAAAAAAGCTTGCTGAAAAAAAAGCCAAACGTTTAGCAAAAGAAGGCCCGAAACAAGAGGAAACCAAAATAAAACCTCTGGATCCCAAAAAACCAATATCCTTAGACTTCCTGACAAATCCAAACAAAGAATGAATTCTAAAGATAAAAATGAGCGTTTAAGTTTAGCTCTAAAAAAAAATTTAAAAAAAAGAAAGATTTTTCAAAAAAAAATTAAGAAAAAAAAGAAGTAATGTCAGTTCTCTCAGATCAATGGATTAGAAAAATGTCTAAAGAACAAAATATGATTTCACCATTTGAGGAGAAGCAAGTAAGAGGTAAAAGCATTTCTTATGGCCTTTCTTCTTTCGGATATGATGCAAGAGTATCCGATGAGTTTAAAATTTTTACAAATGTTAATTCAGAAATTGTTGATCCAAAAAATTTTAAACCATCAAATTTTGTAACCAAAAATGTTTCTGAGTGTATTATTCCACCAAATTCATTCGTTTTAGCTAGAACTGTAGAAAAGTTTAAAATTCCAAATGATGTCTTGGTTATTTGCCTAGGAAAATCAACATATGCAAGATGTGGAATTATTGTAAACGTAACCCCTTTAGAGCCTGGTTGGGAAGGGTATGTTACACTCGAATTCTCAAATACAACGCCCTTGCCAGCAAAAATTTATGCAA
>CABXYF010000023.1 GCA_902516435.1 uncultured Pelagibacteraceae bacterium
TTAAATTATCTAAAAATTTAAAATTAAACATTCTTAATGAAAGATTTGATCGAAATATTCTATCATCTAAATTAGTAATTAATAAAGCTAGCATAAACTCCAAGGGTGTTAAAAAAAATGATATTTTTTTTGCAATTAAAGGAAAAAAAAATGATGGTAATAAATTTGTTGAACAAGCAATTCAAAAAAAGGCATCAATAACTGTGGTAAATAAAATTCAAAAAAAACTGCCTATTAATAAACAAGCAAGATCGATAAACCCTTTAGGTTTGCTTACAGAAATTGCAAAAATATATAGGAAAAATATTTCTACAAATATTATTGCCATAACAGGTAGTTGTGGAAAAACTTCTTTAAAGGAATTGTTGGGTAATACCTTAAACAAAATGTCTAAAACAACAATTTCTCCTAAATCATATAATAATAAGTATGGTGTTCCTTTAAGTCTTTTTAATATAAATCAAAATGATGATTATGGTATTATTGAAGTTGGAATGGATAAAAAAGGAGAAATAGATCAACTCTCAAAAATTATCCAACCCGATATAAGTGTAATCACAAATATTAATTACGCACATGCCAAAAATTTTAAAAACATAAGACAAATAGCTCTAGCAAAAGCTGAAATAATTAATAATACCAAAGATAATGGCTACGTAGTCCTTAACGCTGATGACGCTTTTTTTGGTTTACATAAGAAAATAGCTCAGAAAAAGAAAATCAAAGTATTATCTTTTGGAATAAACAATCAATATTCAGATATTAAACTACACAATATCATAAAATCTAAAAAAAAATATAAAATCTGTATTAAAATAAATAAAATTAAAAAAAATTTTATAGTTTCAAATGATTTTCAAAATCATATTTATAATATCTTGGCAGCGCTAACTGTTAAAAGTGTTTTCTTTAATATTTTAAAATTAGACAAAAATATATTTCTAAATTTTAGAACTCCAGAGGGAAGGGGAGATATAACTAAAATTAAAGTGAATAAAAAAATTATAAATTTGATAGATGAAAGTTATAATTCAAATCCATTATCCTTAAAGACTGCAATATTAAATTATCACAGGATCAAAACAAAAAACGCTAAAAAGTATCTTATACTTGGTGACATGTTGGAGCTGGGGCATCATTCAAAAAAACTTCATGAATCTATTGCGCCAGTAATTAATAGAACAAATATTGATAAAGTTTTTGTCAAAGGGAAGGAAATCTCCTTATTATATAATAAAATTTCTAATCTTAAAAAAGGTTCAGTTTTAAAGAATAAATTGCAAATAAACGATCTAATTGAAAATAACTTTGATAATGATGATTTCTTAATGATAAAGGCCTCAAATGCGACAGGTTTCAATAAGATAGTAAAAGAATTAAAAGGTACAAATTAAATGCTTTATCAATTTTTACTTAACTTTGTTGATACATTTGGTTTTTTAAATGTTTTCAAATACATCACTTTTAGAACTGGATTGTCTCTATTTACATCATTAGCTATTGTCCTAATAATTGGTGGACCTTTTATTAAGTATTTTTCTAGCCAAAAAATTTTAAATCCTATTCGAGATGATGGACCTGAAGAGCACATTGTAAAAAAAATTGGAACGCCAACAATGGGTGGTGTAATTATTTTAATAGGTTTATTGGTTTCAGTTTTATGTTGGGGAGACTTAACAAATATAAATATTCTTTTTTGTATTTATATTTCTATTTCGTTTGGTGTTTTAGGTGCTTTTGATGATTATAAAAAAATTAAACACAGTAATTCTTCTGGAGTCTCATCAAAATTTAAAATAATTTCTCAGATTATTTTAGCAATAATAGGAGTTTGTTTTTTTTGTTTATTATGTAGAGACTCAGAATATAACAAACTTATACTTTCCATTCTTTAAAAACTTAATTATTAACTTGGGATGGTTTTTTATACCATTTGCTGTTTTTGTATTAATCGGTGCATCTAATGCAGTAAATCTAACTGATGGTTTGGATGGTTTAGCAACAGTTCCAGTTATTTTAGTTGCAGGATGTTTTGCATTTATAAGCTATGTAACTGGTAATATTGTTTTTTCTGATTACTTGCAAATACCGTATATTGAAGGTACAGGTGAAATCTCAATTTTCTGTGGAGCGATCATAGGATCTTGTTTAGGTTTTCTATGGTTCAATGCTCCACCAGCTAAAATTTTTATGGGAGATACTGGATCTTTGTCCTTAGGAGGATCCCTTGGAGCGGTTGGAATAATAACCAAACATGAAATTGTTCTTGCAATAACAGGTGGACTTTTTGTACTCGAAGCGGTTTCTGTGATGGTTCAAGTTATTTCCTTTAAACTAACTGGAAAACGAATTTTTAGAATGGCACCAATTCATCACCACTTTGAGAAGAAAGGTTGGCCCGAGTCAACAGTAGTTATAAGATTCTGGATCATCTCTATCATTTTAGCAATGATTGGATTAGCGACTTTAAAGTTAAGATAATGAACAAAATCAACAATATTTTTTTAAAAAAAAAAATATTAATCTATGGATTAGGTAAAAGTGGAATATCTACTTACAATTTTTTAAGACAGAAAGCTAAAGTAAACTTATTTGATGATAATCCTCAAAATAATCTCAGATTTGATAAAAAAAATCTTTCTTTCACCAAAATACTTAAATGTGATTTTGATTTTATAATAATAAGCCCAGGTATAGACTTTTCCAAATGTAAATTATCAAAATACTTAAAGCAAAATTCATCTAAAATTTATACAGATTTTGACGTTTTTTTCTCATTTTTTAGCAATGATAGTGTAACGATCACTGGCACTAATGGTAAATCGACTACTGCAAAAATTTTATATGATGTTTTAAGAGATCAAAAAAAAGATAGTAGGCTTGTTGGAAATATTGGTAATCCTATTCTATCAGAAAAAAAAATTACAAAAAAAACTTTTTTTATAATTGAGGCATCCTCTTATCAGCTTGAATATAGTAAAATTTTTAAGTCAAAATATTCAGTAATTCTTAATATCACACCTGACCACATTGAAAGGCATAAAAGTTTTAAAAATTATATTGAAGCTAAATTTAGGTTATTAGACTCACAAGCTAGAAAATCTTTAGCTTTTGTAAAAAAAAATGATCCTGTTATTGCCAAAAAATTGAGAAGCAAAAAATATAAACAAAAAATTATTAAAGTAGATACTTCACTTCAATATTCAATTTTTAAAAAAATTACAAATAACTACTTTATGTCATCTGGTAATAGAGAAAATTTAATTTTTGTTTTAAAAATATGCCAAATTTTAAAATTAAATGAAGAAAAAATATTAAGAAAAATAAATAAATTTAAAGGTTTAAAATATCGTCAACAAATAATTTTTTATAATAATAATTTGACTATAATAAATGACTCAAAATCTACTAGCTTAGCTTCATCAGAGAATCTTCTTAAAAACCTTAAAAATGTTTACTGGATCTTGTGTGGCATACCAAAAAAAAAAGATAAGTTTAATCTTACTAAATTTCAATGTAAAAATTTTAAGGGCTATATATTTGGCAAACATCAAATAGAATTTACCAAAAATCTTAAGAAAAAATTAACAATTAAAAAGTTTAAAAATTTAAAAGAAACACTGAACCAAATATTTTTTGAAATTAAATATAACAAAAGAAAAAATACAATTTTATTTAGTCCAGCTGGAGCATCATTCGATAATTTTAAAAATTTTGAAGATAGAGGTTTATATTTTAATCAAACAATAAAAAAATATTTAAATGATAAGCGATAGTTTTTTATATAAATTTTATTATCAGTGGTGGAAAAATATTGATAAATCTATTTTTTTTATAATTAGTCTATTATTTATTATTGGTCTGTTCTTTTCTCTAGTATCTACCTCTTTAATAGCATCTGATAAATTAGATACAAATAGTTACTTCTTTTTTTTTAAACACTTAGTATATGTTGTTCTAGGTATTTTTATCCTTTTTGTATTTTCTTCTTTTAAGGAAGAACAATTAATCAAATATTCAATAGTACTTTTTTTTGTTTCCTTAATTGCATTAGTATTAGTTCCAATTTTAGGTGTTGAGGTCAAGGGCTCTAAGAGATGGATAGATCTATTTTTTTTACCAAGGTTTCAACCTATAGAAGTTCTAAAGCCCTTTTTAATAGTATTTTTATCTACCATTCTTTGTACTGAGAAAACTAATTTAATGATTAAATACATACTAACCACCTTAACTATCTCAATTATATCTCTTTTACTAATAGTTCAGCCAGATATAGGGCAAACTTTGTTGATAGTTTTCTCTTGGTCTGTTTTGATTTTTACATCTGGGATTAATATATTTATTCTTTTAGCATTTTTCTGCTTAGCAGTAATTTTTTTAGCATATTTAATTATATACGTGCCTAAGTTTGACTACATACAGGGACGTATCCTATCTTTCTTTAACAGGGAAACTGGAACTCACAATTTCCAATCTGACAAAGCAATAGACTCTATTACTAGTGGAGGTTTTTTTGGTAAAGGAATTGGTGAAGGTACACTTAAAAACAGAGTGCCTGAGGCGCATACAGACTATATCATCTCAGTAATTTCTGAAGAATTTGGAGTGGTGGCCATAATGTTAATATTATTATTGTTTTTAATTTTTATTTATATGGTCTTTAAAAAAATTAGTTTTGAAACAGACGATAAAACTAAATTAATATTAATCGGTTCAATAAGTTTAATTTTGATGCAAGCAACAATTCATGTTGGAGTAAATATTAGATTATTTCCAACTACTGGTATGACTTTACCTTTTTTAAGTTATGGAGGATCGTCGATTATAAGCACATCTATATTAGCAGGTATTATATTAAATTTAACTAAAAGAAAAATAAATTAATTAATGAAAAAAAAAGTTTTGATTACTACAGGTGGATCGGGTGGACATGTATTACCAGCTTTGACAATTTATGATCATTTAAAAAATGAGTACGATATGTTTATTTCAAGTGATCAAAGAGGATTAAAATATTTTGAAATAGAAAAGTATAAACCTATAATTGTTGACACTCCAAAACTAAAAATCTCTATTTTTTTTCCTTTTATAATTTTTAAAGTTTTTTTATTAATAATAAAATCTTTAAGTATTTTAAAAAAAGAAAAAATATCTATTCTAATTTCGACTGGTGGATATATGTCTTTACCATTATGTCTAGCTGCAAAATTATTGAGTATTAAAATTTATTTAATTGAACCCAATATGGTTTTAGGGAGAGCTAATAAACTTTTATTAAAATTTTCAAAAATTATTATTTGTTACTCAAAAAATATAATTAGTTTTCCTAAAAAATTTGAGAATAAATTAAGAATTTTAAAACCTTTGGTTAGAAAAAAATATTATGAGGAATTAATAAATATTGAAGAAAAAAGATTATTTACTATTACAATTATAGGTGGTAGTCAGGGTGCAAAAATATTTGATAATTTACTACATCAAAGTTTAGCAAAAGTTTCAAAAAGTATAAACATAAAAGTTATTCACCAAACAAGTGAAAGTAATAAAAAATTTCTTATAAACTTTTATAAAGAAAATAGAATTGAGCATGAAGTTTTCGTTTTTGAAAAATATCTAAACAAACTATTAATTAAATCTGATCTTTGCATTACAAGAGGTGGTGCTTCAAGTTTAGCAGAATTATCATTGTTGAAAGTGCCATTTATATCCATTCCTCTTCCATCAGCTATGGATAACCATCAATATGAAAATGCAAAATTTTATGAGGTTCAAAACACTTGTTGGATTATAAATCAAAAAGATTTTGAGAAACAAAATTTTGAAGATCTTTTGCTCAATATTATTAAAAATAAAGAGGAATATTTGGTTAAAAAAAAGAATTTAGAAAATTTAAATTATCAAAATACATGGATTAATGTTAATCAAAATTTATTATCAATCTTAAATGAAAATTAAATTAGCAAAAACAGAATTAATACATTTTATTGGCATTGGTGGCATTGGTATGAGTGGTCTAGCTCTAATAATGAAAGGTAAAGGTTTTAGAGTTCAGGGTAGCGATATCTCGATTAATAAAAATATAGAAAGGCTTAAAAAAGAAAAAATAAAAGTTTTAATTGGACATAAAAAACAAAATATAAATAAGGCAACAATATTAGTTGTATCTTCAGCTATTAAAAAAAATAATCCAGAAATGTTAGAGGCAATAAAGAAACAACTGCCTATTTATAAAAGAGGAGAAATGTTAGCAAATATTGTTTCTTTAACAAAAAATATCGTTGTAGTGGGCTCCCACGGCAAGACTACTACCACATCTCTAATAGCTTCTATTTTTCAAGAAACGAATATAGATCCAACTATTATTAATGGAGGAGTAATAAATTCAATAAATAATTCTGCAAAACTCGGCAAAAGTGAATGGTCAATATTAGAAGCTGATGAGTCAGATGGTAGTTTTGTTCATACCCCTCCGACATACGCAATCATAACAAATATTGATAGAGAGCACATGGATTATTATCAATCTATGGATAAATTAAATAAATACTTTTTAAATTTTGTAAACAAAGTTCCATCTTTTGGAAAATCATTTGTTTGTTTAGATAATAATAACAATAGAATTCTGATAAAAAAATTAAAAAATAAAAATTTTTATACTTATGGAATAGACAGTACATCTAATTTTAGCATTAAAAATATAAAACAATTTAGAGAATACTCAGAATATGATTTAAAAGTTAGATTACCCAACAAGAAAATTAAATTAATTAAAAAAATAAAAATTCCCTTGTTAGGTTTACATAATATTAAAAATTCAACAGCCGCAACTGCCTTAGCACTTACTGTTGGTTTAAGTATTTCGAATATTAAAAAGGGACTTAGAAATTTTAAAGGTGTTCAAAGAAGATTTAATAAAATTTTTACTTTCAATAATGTTGATTTTTTTGATGATTACGCTCATCATCCAACTGAAATTAAAGAAGTTCTTAATGGAGTAAAAAAAGTTTATTCAAATTATGAAAAAATATGTATTTTCCAGCCTCACAGGATATCAAGATTAAAAGATTTAAAGTCTGAATTTGCATCTGCATTTTTAAATGCAGACAAAGTAATTCTTTTTCCAATATATACTGCTGGTGAAAAAATCAAATTAGATTTTAGCTATTATGATTTTGCAAAAGAAATAATTAAAAAATCTAAAGTTCAACTATTACTAATAAACGATAAGTATCAATTAGCCAAATACATTAAATATAACATCTATGGAGATAAAATAGTAATAGGAATGGGAGCTGGTTCTATTTCATCATGGATGAGAGAAATGCCAAAATTTTTGTTATGAGTGATTATTTAAAAGAATTATCATCAGAATTTAGTGAAAATTTAAAATTAAATTATGATTTGAAGAAAAAAAATTGGTTTAATATTGGCGGTAAAACAAAGATTTATTATAAAGCGAAAAATTTAAAAGAATTAATCAAATTCTTAAAAAAGATTAATAATAAAGAAAAAATTTTTATTTTAGGAGGGGGCTCAAACACGTTAATCACAGATAGTGATTTTGATGGTGTTGTCATAAAATTATTAAATAATTTCAATAATATTTCATTATTATCTGATGAAATTATTATTGCTGGTAGTTCTGTTAGTGATAAATCACTGTCAGAATTTGCTACTGATAACAGTTTAAGTGGTTTTGAATTTTTATCATGTATACCAGGCACAATTGGTGGCGGTATTAAAATGAATGCTGGATGTTTTGGTAGAGAATTTAAAGATATATTAATTTCTATTCAAGCAGTCAGTAAATCTGGTAAAGTTTTAACTATTCCAGCCAAAGATATAGACTTTAAATATAGAGATAGCGGATTATCTGACGAACTTATATTTCTAAGCGCATCATTTAAGGGGTACAAAAAAGAGAAAGCTCTTATAAAAAGTGAAGTTCAAAGATTAATAGAAAAAAAAGAACTAGTTCAACCTACAAGGATAAAAACTAGTGGTAGCACGTTTAAAAATCCCATTAATCAAACAGATAAAAAGGTATGGCAATTAATTAGTGAGTCTGTGCCACTTGAAAAATCATTTGGCGATGCATCAATTTCAGAGAAGCACTGTAATTTCTTTGTAAATAAAGGTAATGCAAAATTTGAAGATATGAAAAATTTGATCGAATTTGTAGCAGATTGTGTTTTTAAAAAAACTGGGATTAGGCTTGAAACTGAAATCAAAATTGTAGAATAATTTGAAAAAGAAAATATTAATAATATCAGGGGGAATTTCAAAAGAGAGATTAATTAGCTTGGATACTGGTTTGCAGGTGGCAAAAGAATTAAAAAAGAATTTATATAACGTCAAAACTTCTGAACCAAATAGCAATCTAGAAAAGACAATCAAAAAATTTAAGCCTGATGTGATTTTTAATGCATTACACGGACAGTTTGGAGAAGATGGTTATATTCAAACTATACTTGAAATGTTTAAAATACCATACACTCATTCAGGGGTAATTCCATCTGCAATAGCAATGGATAAAGAAATATCTAAAAAATTATTTATAAAATATAAAATAAATACTCCAAAATTCTTTACTTACAAATTTGATAAAAAAAATTCACAATTAATTAAAGCAATTAATAGTAAATTAAAATTTCCAGTTATAATTAAACCAATAAATGAAGGCTCAAGTGTAAATGTATTTATCTGTAATAGAAAAAACATATTCAAAATTTTAAACTCACTTAAAAATTACAAAAAGGTCATGATTGAAGAATTCATTGGAGGAAGAGAAATACAGGTCGCAATCTTAGGAAATAGAAAATTAGGGGCAATAGAACTAAAACCAAAAAGAAAATTTTACGATTACGAAGCTAAGTATAATACAAATGCTAAAACGCAACATATTATTAAGATTGATTTACCTAAAAATAAATTAGATGAAGTACTAAACATAGCTCAAAAGGTCCATAAAATTATAGGATGTGAGGGTGTTACTAGATCAGATTTTAAATATTTTAATGGTAAATTTTATTTATTAGAAATTAATACTCAGCCAGGAATGACAAAACTTTCTTTAGTACCTGAAATAGCTGCTCATCATGGGATGAGCTTTATAGAATTAATAGAGTGGATATTAAATGATGCTACAACGCAAAGGTAAAAAAATTTTAATTTATCTATTTATTCTTATTTTTGTTGGCTCAATTAATAATACAGCATTAACAAAAATTAAATTTGAAAATATCAAAAATATAAGTATTTCTGGGTTAAATGATGATGAGAATTATAATCTTTTGAACGACATTAAAGATTTGAATTTAAAAAATATTTTTTTTGTTAATAAAAATGAAATTTCTAAAATTATAAATTCTAATAGTTTAGTTGAAAAATATATAATTACTAAAAAATATCCATACTCTTTAAATATCAAAATTACCAAAACAAACTTCTTGGCAAAAATCAATAGTAATGGAAAAATTTATCTTATAGGGTCCAATGGTAAATTATCTGACATTAAATTTTCTCATAAAGAACTGCCATATATTTTTGGTAAACCAGAAATTAATGAATTTTTAGACTTAATAAATATAATCTACCAATCTAAATTTTCACTTAATGAAATAGAAAATTTTTATTTTTTTCCATCAAAAAGGTGGGATCTGGAACTCAAGAATAAAATAATTTTGAGACTATCGAAAGATTTAACCCAATTTTCTTTAGATGAAGTTTTTGAAATTTTAAATGATAAAAATTTTAATAATATAAAAACTGTTGATGCAAGAATTAAAAACCAAATTAT
>CABXYF010000024.1 GCA_902516435.1 uncultured Pelagibacteraceae bacterium
GTATTTTTGTTAATCCAAAACAGTTCAATAATAAAAAAGATTTTAAAACATACCCTAAAAATATTAAGAAAGATTTAAAAGCATTAAATCAAAGTAAAAAAGTTGATTTCGTCTATATTCCAAAAATTAAAGATATCTTTAAAAATAATAAAAAACCCAAAATTAAACTGCTTAAGAAAGATATAATTTTATGTGCTAAATTCAGAAAAGGTCACTTTGAAGGTGTGTTAGATGTAATGAATAAGTTAACTGATATAATTAGACCAACCAAAATTTTTATGGGAAATAAAGATTTTCAGCAATTACTTTTGGTTAAAAAATATTTAAATAAAAAATATAATGCTAATGTTATAGGATGCAAAACTATTCGTGAAAAAAATAAGGTTGCCCTATCATCGAGAAATTACCTTCTTTCTAGAGAAAATCTAATTTTAGCTAGTAAAATAGTAAGAAAGTTAATTAATGTGAAAAAAAATATTAAAAATAAAAAAAATAAAAATAAATATCTATTAAAAGTGAAAAATAATTTTCAAAAACAATTTAAAATTAAAATTGAGTACCTAGAACTTAGGGATATAAATAACTTAAAATTATCAAATATTATCAATACATCTAGGCTATTTGTGGCTTACTATATAAATGAGATCAGGTTGATAGATAATTTATAAGTTATAGAAAATATGCCCCGACACCTAAAAAGGATACAAAACCAATTACATCTGTTATTGTTGTAACAAACACACTTGATGCTATTGCTGGATCGATATTCATTTTTTTAAGTGTAAATGGAACTAGTATTCCAAATAAACCTGCAATGATCATTGTTAAAACCATTGAGATAGCGATTATTATCGAGAGTAAATTATCTTGAAACCATATTTGAACAACTATGGCACTAATAATTGCAAAAATAACTCCGTTCAAAATACCAATTGAAAACTCCTTAAAAACATTTGATGAAAAATTATTTTTAGTCAAATCATTAGTTGCAATAGTTCTTACTGTAACTGCTAATGTTTGCATTCCAGCATTACCACCCATTGAAGCAACTATTGGCATTAAAAAAGCTAAAACTACCATTTGTTCGATTGTTGCTCCAAATAAACTTATACACCAAGTTGCTAAAAACGCTGTAAATAAATTTAATAGCAACCAATTAAATCTTCTTTTTGTTTTGGTTATTACTCCATCTGTTATTTCTTCGTCTCCTACCCCTGCTAATCTCAATGCATCCTCTTCTGCTTCTTCCTTTAAGACTGTTAATACATCATCATTCATTATCATGCCCACAAGCTTATTATTTTTGTCAACAACTGCTGCTGAATTTAGATTGTAGTTTTCAAACAAGTTAGCAACTTCCTCCTTATCCATATCTACAGGGACTAATAATTGTGACTCAGACATTACAGTTACCATTTTTGTATCTCTTGGAGATGTTAATACCTTAGATGACGGAACAGTGCCTATAGGGTTAAAGTCTTCATTTACTATAAATATTTCTAAAAATTCCTCAGGTAGATCTTTGTTTTCTCTCAAATAATCAATTGTTTGTCCTACAGACCAATTACTAGGTATAGCAGTAAATTCTCTTTGCATTAATCTGGCAGCTGTATCTTCTGGATAACTTAAACTCTCTAATAAAGCAAAACGATCTTTAGGCGGCAAAGAGCTAAGAATGTTATTTTTATCTTCCTCAGGCACATTTTCTAAAATAGATATTGCATCATCAGAATCTAAATTTTTAATAATACTTACGATTGAATCAGATGATAAATAATTGATTATTTCTGTTTGAATTGACTCGTTTAGTTCAACAAATACCTCTGGATCTATATTAAAGTTATTAAGTTTAATTAAATTTTCTCTGTCATTTTGGCTTAAATGTTCAATTATATCTGCTGCATCAGCGGGGTGCATTTCGCTGAAAGAATTAGTAATAAATTGGGCGTCGTTGTTTGCTATTTTTGAAGTAACAACTCTTATATACTCTTTATTAAATTCAAAATTTACTTTTTTATCTTTAGTTTTTTTTGTTAAGGACATAAATCTACCTATAATTTAAATTTGGACTATTAATACATAATAAAGATAATACAATTTATAAATGAAGATAGAGATCAAAAAGTCAGTAAAACCAGTAAATTACATTGATGCCTTAAATTTTATGGAGGAAAGATTAGAGCAGATATTCAAAAATGATAAAAAAGAATTGATATGGACTTTAGAGCATGAGGAAATTTACACTGCAGGAACTAGTTATAGCAAAACTGATATTATTGATAAATCGATACAAATTATTGAGACCAACAGAGGTGGAAAAATCACATGTCATGGACCTGGACAATTAATTTGTTACTTTGTTTTAGACTTAAGAAATAAAAAAGATATAAGAAAATTTATCAATTCTATTGAAAAAACAATTATAGAAACATTAAAAACTTTTGATATAGAAACTTTTGCTGACAAAGATAATATTGGTATATGGCATAGTGAAAATGGTAAAATTAAAAAAGTGGCTGCTATTGGTATAAAAGTAAAAAAATGGATTGCCTATCATGGATTTGCAATAAATATAAACAACAATTTAGATCAATATAAAAAAATTATACCTTGTGGGATAAACGATAAAGGAATTACAAATTTAAAAGAAATCAAAAATAAAGATTATTCAAAATTAAACAATTTATTAATAAAAAAATTTATTTTAAACTTGAAAAACTAAGCCTTTTTGTCTTCAATAAATCTTTAAAATAATCAGGTAATAAAGCTGTATAAGTGTGTTTAACGTCATTAATAATAAATCTTATTTGATAAGAATGAAGCATTAAACTTTTATTAATGCCTCTGGAAGAATTTGACAATTTATATTTAGTATCTCCAAAAATTGGTTGCCCTAATGCATATAATTGTTTTCTCAATTGATGCTTACGACCAGTTATTGGCTTTAGTTCGACAAGACTAGCCTCTGAATTTTTATCAAGTACTTTAAATAAAGTTTTAGCTTTTTCTGTAATTTTTTTTTCTCCGTCATATCTTATTAAATCATCATTCCACTCACCAGAATCATTAGCTAATTCACCATGACAAATAGCTAAATAAGTTTTGTGAACTTTTCTTAGTCTAAATAAGGAAGTTAATAATTGAGCACTTTCTCTATTTTTTGCCATAATAAAAACTCCAGATGTATCTTTGTCTAAACGGTGAACTGAATAAGGTTTTGTACCTTGAAAGATTTCACTTTTGGAAAAAATATCAACCAGATTCTTTTTTGATTTGGTTCCACCTTGGACTGATATTCCCGAACTTTTATTCAGTATAATAAAGTTTTCATTATTATCAATTATTTGATCTTCATTTGATTTTAAAACTTCTTTAGATGGCTTAAATTTAATTTTTTTTTGAAAAATTGACTCTTTAAATTCAATATTGAATAAATCAATATTATCTTTTGAATTAATTTTTTGTGAACTTTTAATTTTTTTTTTATTTAATTTGATTTTGCCAGATCGTAAATATTTTTCTATTAATCCTTGTGGAATTTTTCCAAATTTAACTCTTATCCACCGATCAATACGCATATCATTACACGTTGAGTCAACGATATAAGACTTTTTCATGATTTTGAATTTATGCTGTTGCTTGTTTTTTTTCTACAGCTTCTGATGTTTCTTTAGTTGTATCTTTCTTTGGTTTATCTACTCTTTTAGCTTCCACATCTCTATCAACAAATTCAATTATAGCCATAGGTGCATTATCACCATATCTAAATCCAGCTTTGATAATTCTAGTATATCCACCTTTTCTATTTTCGTATCTTTTAGAAAGTGTTTTTTTGACTTTATTTGCTGATTTTATATCTTGAAGCTGTGAAACTAACATTTTAGTTGTTTGTAAACTCTCTTTTTTTCCTAATGTAATAATTTTATCAGCCTGTGGTTTTAAAAATTTTGCTTTTGGCAATGTAGTTTTTATCTGCTCGTATTTTATTAAAGAGTTTAGCATATTTTTTAATAGAGCTTTTCTGTGCTCAGAAGTCCTATTTAACTTCTTATTTGCCATTCCATGTCTCATTAGATGGCTTCCTCTAATTTTTTAGACATTTCAGCAATGTTATCTGGTGGCCAGTTTGGTATTTCCATGCCAAGATATAAAGACATACCAGTTAAAACTTCTTTAATTTCATTTAAAGATTTTCTTCCAAAATTAGGAGTTCTTAACATCTCCCCCTCAGATTTTTGAACCAAATCTCCAATGTAGATAATATTATCATTTTTTAAACAATTCATAGATCTAACAGATAATTCCAACTCATCTACTTTTCTTAATAAATTTTTATTGAATTCTGGTTCCGTAGAAACTTCTTTAATAGGTGCTTCTACTGGTTCATCAAAATTTATAAACATTTTTAGCTGATCTTGGAAAATTCTTGCTGAATAGGCAACTGCATCTTCTGCTGATATAGATCCATTAGTTTCAACTTCCATTGTAAGTTTGTCATAATCAAGTGCTTTTCCCTCTCTTGCAGTGCTAACTGAAAATGAGACCTTTTTTACTGGACTGTAAAGAGAATCTATAGCAATAAGTCCTAATGGTGGTTCCTCAGGCTTGTTAAGATCTGCTGGAACATAACCTTTACCTGTGTTTACATTCATTTCCATGTGGAATGAAGTTTTTTCATCAAGATTACAAATTACTAAGTCTGGATTTAAAATTTCTACATCAGGTATTGATGCAATATCTGAGGCTTTAATCTCACCTGGCCCTTTTGCATCTAAAATAAGTTTTTTTGTTCCCTCAGAATCAGATTTTAATGCAAGTGATTTAACGTTTAAGACAATGTCGGTTACATCCTCTCTAACACCCTTAATTGATGTAAACTCGTGTAAAACCCCATCAATTTGAATAGAAGTAACAGCAGCTCCTCTTATTGAAGAAAGTAAAATTCTTCTAAGAGAATTTCCCAATGTAAGTCCATAGCCTTTTTCTAATGGTTCAGCAACTATCTTAGCGTGTGAAAGATCTTCACTAATCTGTACATCTAACTTAGCCGGTTTAATTAATGACTTCCAATTTTTAACATTCACATTTTCTACTTCCATTAAACTCTCCTTTTCTTTGGTGGTCTTGTCCCGTTATGTGGCATTGGTGTAGTGTCCTTAATAGACAAAATTTTAAAGCCTCTTGCTTGTAATGCCCTTAAAGCCGTTTCCCTACCTGATCCTGGTCCTTTAACTTCTACTGATAAAGTTTTCATTCCATATTCTAAGGCTTTAGATGCAGCAGAGTCCGCAGCAATTTGAGCAGCATAAGGTGTAGATTTTCTAGAGCCTTTAAATCCTTTTTGTCCAGCAGAAGCCCAAGATATTACATTACCATTTGTATCAGCTATTGATATAATTGTGTTGTTAAATGTTGATTGCACATAAGCAATACCATTTAAAATATTTTTTTTAACTTTCTTTTTTTTTGAATAGGAACTTTTGGCACTTTTTTTTGAAGACTTTTCTATCTTCTGATCGTTACTTTCAACTTTATCAGATTTTGCCATATTTATTTTTTAGTTGGTGTTAATTTTTTTCCAGCTATTGCAATAGCCTTACCTTTTCTTGTTCGTGCATTGCATCTTGTTCTTTGACCTCTAACTGGTAATTTTTTTCTATGTCTAGTGCCTCTATAACTTGCTAGATCAATCAATCTTTTAATACTTAGCGAGTAATCTCGTCTAAGATCACCCTCTACTTTAAAATTTTGATCTATATACTCTCTAATTTTTAATATCTCATCATCGGTAAGTTCATTTACTCTTTTTGCTTTTGGAATTTCAAGAGACGTACAGATCTGGTTAGAGAATTTATCGCCAATTCCATAAATGTAAGTCAGCCCAATATGAACGAGCTTATTCTGTGGGATATTTATACCTGCAATACGAGCCATAATTTTTGTGATAAATTGTGCCTTTTATATAATAAGATTAATCAAAGTCAACGCCTTAAACATTGATAAAAGTGTCGATTTTATTGGTTATTTGTTCAATTTCGAGAGATCCATCAATCTCGTGGAAATTTGAATTTTTTGAATAGAATTCTAAAACTGGTTTAGTTGTCTCGATATAAGTATCATACCTTCTAAGTATTGTTTTTAATTCATCGTCTGATCTATCTTCAATAGTTTTTCTTTTTTCAATTCTTTTAACTATTGTTTCCTTGTTAACATTTAAATAAAAAACAAAATTTATTTTCTGATTGGTCTCTTTGAGTAATATATCTAAGTTCTTAGCCTGACTTAGTGAACGCGGATAACCATCAAACACTAATTTATTTTTCTTTTTAGGATCAAAAATAATATTTTTTATAAGCTGATTTACAATATCATCACTTACAAATTTACCATCATTCATATCATTAACGATAAATTTACCAATTTGAGAATTTTGTGTAATTTCATCCCTTAACATATCTCCTGTTGATATTTGATAATTATCTAATTTTTTAACTAAGTATTTAGCTTGTGTTCCTTTACCAGCACCCGGAGGTCCAAATAAAATAATATTCACTTATCTTCCAAATTTAGTTTTCTTAATCAATTGTTCGTATTGTGAACTCATTAATCTTGTTTGGATTTGAGTTACTGTATCAATAGCAACAACAACCACAATTAATATAGATGCACCACCCAAGTAAAAAGGAATTGGGTAATTTGCAATTAAAAATTCTGGCATCAAGCATACAAGTGTTAAATATAAAGCACCTATAGTAGTTAATCTTGTCGAAATATTTTGTATATAAATTGCTGTACTTTCACCAGGTCTAATCCCAGGAACAAACCCACCATATTTTCTTAAGTTTTCAGCTGTCTCTGTAGGATTAAATGTTATTGATGTATAAAAGAAAGTAAAAAAAATTATACCAGAAGCATATAATAGCATATACAAAGGTTGTCCCTGTGTAAAAAACGAACTTAAATTCAAAAAAGTCTCATTATCGGAAAATGAAAAATTTGAAAAAGTTACAGGCAATAACAAAAGAGCAGATGCAAAAATTGCAGGTATAACACCTGCTTGATTTATTTTTAAGGGCAAATGAGATGACTCACCTCCATACATCTTGTTTCCCATTTGTCTTTTTGGATAATTGATAAGTATTTTTCTTAATGCTCTTTCCATAAACACTACAAACAGTATAGTTAAAATCAATAAAACAAAAATAGCCAAAATCATGAAAGTAGAAACGGCCCCTGTTCTTCCAAGTTCAAAAGTTGTGACTAAGGCCCTAGGTATCTCAGCTACAATTCCAGCAAATATTATCAACGATATACCATTACCTATACCTCTTTGAGTTATTTGTTCACCTAACCACATAAGAAAAATAGTTCCTGCAACAATTGTCGTTACTGTAGTTGTTTTAAAAAATACACCTGGATTAATAACTAAATCTGCGGAAGACTCTAAACCAACTGATAAACCGTAACCTTGTACTGTAGCTAAAAGAACAGTACCATACCTAGTAATTTGGGTTATTTTTGCTCTACCTGTTTCTCCTTGAGCTTTTAAATTTTTAAAATATTCAGAAACACCTGTTAAAAGTTGCACAATAATAGCAGATGAAATGTACGGCATAATACCTAAAGCAAAAATTGCCATTCTGCTTACAGCTCCTCCGGCAAAAACGTTAAACATTCCTAGTAATCCCTTCTGATTACCCTCCATCATTACTTTTAGTTGCTCTGGATCTATTCCTGGTAATGGAACAAAAGTTCCAAATCTGTATACAGCAAGTATAAGAATGGTAAAAATTATTCTGTTTCGCAGATCATTAGTTGAAGACGAGGAACTCATATCAGTAAACTACTTTTTAAGTTGAATAGACCCACCAATTTTTTCGAGTTTTTCTATTGCTGACTTTGATGCTAAATCTGCTTCAATATTAATTTTTTCTTTAACTTCACCTTTACCTAAAATTTTCAGTTTGATTGAGTTTTTATTAATTAATTTTAATTTAATAAGCAAACTAGAGTTGAGTATTTCATTGGGGTTTATTTTTTTTTTATCTATATGTGATTGAATTTTGTTTAAATTTAAAATTGCAACTTTATCTTTTGAAATAGGATTGAAACCTCTTTTAGGTAATCTTCTATATAGCGGCATTTGTCCACCTTCAAAGCTTTTAATTGCTACTCCTGATCTGGATTTTTGACCTTTAACACCTCTTCCTGATGTTTTACCTTTACCAGACCCAATACCTCTACCAACTCTTTTTTTTGGTTTATTTATCTTAGTTCTATTGTTTAAACTTATCATTATCCTCTTTTTTCTACTATTTCAGAAATTTTTTTATTTCTTATTGCTGAAATTTGTTTTGGTGAATTTTGTTTCATTAAAGCCTTCATTGTTGCCCTAATCACATTATGTGCATTTGACGTACCCATAGACTTAGCTACTATATCTTTAACACCTAAGACTTCACAAACCGCTCTAACAGGTCCCCCAGCTATAATTCCCGTTCCTTTTGAGGCTGATCTTAAAACTATTCTTCCAGATCCATCCTTAGCACTTACATCGTGATGTATAGTTCTTCCTTCTCTAAGTGGTATGTGAGTAAGTTTACGTCTTGCCATTTCATTTGCTTTTTTGATTGCATCAGGAACTTGTTTTGCTTTTGCGTGTGCTATACCAATTTTTC
>CABXYF010000025.1 GCA_902516435.1 uncultured Pelagibacteraceae bacterium
GGAAATATTCTCTGACAAAGGTGCAGGCACGTTAATTAGAAAATGAAAAAATTAAGAAATATTAAAAATATACTTTTTGATTGTGATGGAGTTTTATATCAAGATCTAGAAGCAGTTTTTGGTCAAGTAAGTAAAAAAATGACCGAATATATATCTAAAAAATTAAATTTAGATTTAAAAGTGGCTAGAGAATTACAAAGAAGTTATTTTCATAAATATGATACTAGTCTAAATGGTTTAATGATACATCACGATATTCCACCAAGGGAATTTTTAGATTATGTTCATGATATCGATTTATCTTTTCTAAAGAAGGATAAAACTTTAAGAAGTGAGCTTGAAAGTACAAATTTAAGAAAATTTGTTTTCACTAATGGAAGCAAAGAACATGTGAAAAATATAACTACATCGCTTGGTATTGATGATCAATTTGAGAATATTTTTGACATTGTAGATGCTAAATATAATCCTAAACCTGCAGCAAAAGCCTTTGATCTAATGTTAGAAAAATTTAAAATAGATCCTAACGAAACGCTTTATATTGAGGATATCGCAAAAAATTTATCCATAGGAAAAGAAAGAGGAGCAATAACTGCTTGGTTAATCAATAATGAATACTGGGGTAAAAAAGAGTCAGATAAAGATTACATTGACTATAAGATAGAAAATCTTTCTTTATTTTTAAAAGAAATAAGGTTATTAAAAAACACATAAAACTATGAGTATAGAAAAAATCATTAATGAAGCATGGGAAAAAAGAGATCAAGTTACCCCGAGTTCAGACGAAAATTTAAAAAATACTATCAATCAAATTATCAGTGATTTAGACAGTGGAGAAGTCAGGGTTGCTGAAAAAATAAACGGTGAATGGAAAACTCACCAACATATAAAAAAAGCGATCATGTTGAGTTTCAGAATGTATCCTATGGAAAATTTAAATGGTCCATATAGCAGCTGGTATGATAAAGCACATCTTTTAAAAGGTAAAACCGCAGGATGGACAAAAGAAGACCATGAAAAAGCAGGTTTCAGGATGGTTCCTAACTCGCCTGTAAGAAAAGGATCTTTCGTTGGAAAAAATGCAGTATTAATGCCATGCTATGTAAATATTGGAGCTTATATAGGTGATGGTACTATGATTGATACATTTGCAAGAGCTGGAAGCTGTTGCCAAATAGGAAAGAATTGTCATATCTCTGCTGGTTCAGGTGTAGGAGGTGTATTAGAACCTGCTCAAGCTTTACCTACAATTATTGAGGATAATGTTTTTCTTGGCGCTATGTCAGAAGTTGTTGAAGGTGTAATAGTTGGAGAAGGATCTGTTTTAAGTATGGGAATGTATATTGGTCAATCAACGAAGATTGTTGATAGAAAGACAGGTGAAATAATATATGGAAAAATACCTCCTTATTCAGTTGTTGTACCAGGCTCTTTACCAGATAAAAATAATCCTGAAGCACCTTCACTTTATTGTGCGGTGATTATTAAAAAAGTGGATGAAAAAACTAGATCAAAAACATCAGTAAATGATCTTTTGAGAGAATAAAAATGCAAAAAATTAACGAACTTAAATTAGCTAAAGAGCTAATTAGGTTTCCTTCAGTAACTCCTGTTGATGCAGGAGTGATGAGTTTTTTAGAGAAAAAATTAAGACGCTTAGGTTTCAAAACTAAAATACTTGAATTTAAAGAAAAAAATAGCAAACCAGTAAAAAATATATATGCGAGGCTTGGTAATGAAAGTCCTAACTTTTGTTACGCAGGTCATTTAGATGTAGTTCCCGCTGGAAACCTTAGAGACTGGACAGTCAATCCATTTAAACCCACAATTAAAAAAGGACATTTAATTGGAAGAGGTGCAAATGATATGAAAAGCTCTATAGCTGCTTTCGTTTCAGCAGTTAGTAATTTTATTCAAAATTCCTCTGATTTTAAAGGCTCAATTAGTCTTTTAATTACTGGCGACGAAGAAGGTATTGCAATAAATGGAACTAAAAAAGTAGTAGAATATTTAAAAGAAAAGAGAGAGAAAATTGATTTTTGCTTAGTAGGTGAACCAACCAACCCAAATAAATTAGGTGAAATGATTAAAATTGGACGAAGAGGAAGTATGAATGGGCGATTAACTATAGTCGGCGTACAAGGTCATGTAGCTTACCCTCACAGAGCAAATAATCCTTCAACAGCACTCGTTCAAATACTTAAAGAAATAAAAGATATTAAATTTGACAAAGGAACAAAAGATTTTCAACCAACTAATTTAGAAATAACGAAAATTAATATAAATAATACGGCTGATAATATAATTCCAGGAGTTGCAACAGCTACATTTAATATAAGATTTAATAATAAACATTCCTCTACTTCACTTAAGAATAAAATAAATAAAGTGATTAAAAAAACATCAGCTAAAAATAAATCTAAATATAAAATTGAATATAGTGTATCTGGAGAAGCTTTTTTGACAAATCCAAACAAAACCACATTTATGGTTCAAGATGTAATTAAGAAAATTACAAAAATTAAACCTCAACTTTCAACAACGGGGGGCACTTCGGATGCAAGGTTTATTAGGAAAATTGCACCTTGTTTAGAATTTGGTTTGGTGGGTAAAACGATGCATAAAGTCGATGAAGCAGTTTCATTATTAGATCTAAAAAAATTGACCTTAATTTATTTAAACATATTAAAAAAATATTTTAAGTGAAAACAGGCTTAATTACATCAGATACTTATCAAAATCATAATACTGGAGACGGGCATCCTGAAAAAACTGATAGGGTTACCGCTGTGATAGATAATTTTAAAAAATTAGATAATAAAAACCTTATTTGGAAAAAACCAAGTAAATTTGAGAATTCTATTTTAATTAAAACACATACCTCACATTATATTGATCAAGTAAACGAGTCGTTTCCAAAAAAGGGATATAATTTTCTCGACGGAGACACTATAGTTTCTCCAGGTAGCAAAGATGCTTCTAAGGATGCTGTAGGCTCAATTATTACCGCAATTGATGGAGTACGTAACAAAGAATTTAAAAATGCATTTTGTGCTGTAAGGCCTCCTGGTCACCATGCGGAAAAAGAGAAAGCAATGGGTTTTTGTATATACAATAATGTTGCTGTTGGCGCAAATTACTTACTTGAAAAATATAAGTACAATAAAATAGCAATTATCGATTTTGATGTTCATCATGGAAATGGTACTCAAAACATTTTTTATAACAATGAAAAAGTTTTATTTATTTCTACTCATCAATATCCTTACTATCCAGGGTCTGGCTCAGAAAAAGAAAAAGGTAATTTTAATAATATATTAAATATTCCTCTTGAAGCTGGAACATCTGCTGAAAAATATCTAAACGCTTACGAAAACGTTTTAAATAAGATAAAAGAGTTTAAGCCGGAATTCTTGTTATTTTCTGCAGGTTTTGACGCTCATATCGATGATCCTTTAGCTCAACTTCAACTTGGTTCTGAGGATTTTTATACAATCACAAAAAGAACATTGGAAATCTCAAAGCCATTTTGTAATGGAAATGTTGTATCAATTCTTGAAGGTGGATATGACCTAAAAGCTTTACAGGAAAGTACAAAAAAACATGTTGATGCTCTAATAGAATTTAATTGATAATTTAATATAAATATCTAAACACGACCAAAATGAAATTATATAAAATTAAAAAATCTGATATTGATAAAAAGGGAAAAGGGCTTTATGCAACTAAAGATATTAAAGCTGGAACAAAAATAATTAATTATATCGGAAAACTAATTACAAAAAAACAAACCGAAGAATCCGATAAATATGATAATGGTAAACCGATTTATTTATTTACTGTAAACAAAAGATACGATCTAGATGGAGATTTTCCATGGAATACAGCAGGTCTAATTAACCATTCGTGTGAAAATAATTGTGATTACGACGGGAAAGGACTTAAAATCTGGGTTAAAGCAATTAAAGATATTAGAAAAGGTGAGGAATTTACTTGCGATTATGGATTTGGTTATGATAAAAATTTTAAACAATTTCCATGTAAATGTAAATCTAAAAACTGCTGTGGTTTTATAGTTAGAGCTGAGTCTAGATGGAGAATAAGTAAAAAGTTCTCAATGGGTAATAAGAAAAAATTAATAAATAATTCTCGATAAAAAAAGTCCCTCAGGTGGTGCAGGTGGTGCACATAGTTCTCTTTTTTTTGATTTTAATACTTTCTCAAAAGTTTTCAGACTCCATTTTTTTTCACCCAAATACTTTAAACAGCCTACCATAGACCTTACTTGCTGCTGTAAAAATGATTGTGATTTAAATTCTATTTCAATTTTATTTTTTAATGATTTAATTTTTATTGATTTAATTGTTCTAATTGGACTTTTGGCGTGACAAGATGATGATCGAAAAGTTGAAAAGTCATGGGTTCCTAGTAATTTTTTTGCTCCTTTTTTCATTAAATCGAGATCCAATGTTTTCCTCACATGCCATCCTCTCCCTTTCTCTATTACAGGAGCACTTATTTGATTAAAAATTATATATCTATAAATTCTTTGCTTAGCAGAGAATCTTGAATGAAATTTTTCACTTCTTTTTTTAATTTGAATAATTGATATACCCTTATCATTCAAAAAAAAATTAATGGATTTTGAAAATTTTGTTAAATCTAAAATTTTACTTTTGCAATCAAAATGTGCAGATTGAGCATAAGCATGCACTCCAGCATCCGTTCTGCCCGACCCATTAAGAGTTGTCTTTTCTTTTAGCAGTTTTGAGAGATTTAGCTGAATTAGTCCCTGAATGGTAGATCCTTTTTTTTGAATTTGCCAACCTCTAAAATTTGTTCCAACATATTCAACTAGAATTTGGTACCTTGGCATTTAAATCTGATCACCTTTTTTAATTCGTGAGCCAAGCATAAATTCACCAATATTTTGAGGCCTTTTTCCTTCTCTTTGTATCTCAACGACCTTGATAGATTGTTTGTCTCCACAAGCTATTTCTAAATAATGAGCAAGAACTTCTCCGGGTTTTCCAATTCCACTACTGATTTCAGCTTTTAAAATTTTATATCTTTCTCCATTTAATATAAAAAAAGCTCCTGGAACTGGATATAGTCCGTTTATTTTTCCAATAATATTTTTTGCATTATCTGTCCAATCAATCAGACCTTCGGACTTTTGAATTTTTATAGCATAAGTTGCTTTGGAATGATCTTGATCCTTAAAAGTTGCTTTATCTTCAAGTATATCGTCAATATTATCTAAAATTTTTTTCGCAGCAATAAAAGATAGTTTTTCACTAATTTCATGCGAATTCAAATTATTATCTATATTTAATTTATAGTTATTGCAAACCGGACCTGTATCTAATTTTTCTTCTATTTTCATAATACTCACCCCAGTTTCTTTATCTAAATTCATAATAGCTCTTTGTATTGGAGCTGCTCCTCTCCATTTAGGTAAAATAGATGCATGTATATTTATAAATCCTTTTTTTGTTAGACTTAAAAATTCTTTAGGAATAATTTGTCCATAAGCTACTACTATTGCTAAATCTGCATCTATTGATTTAAAGAATTTATATTCCTCTTTGTTTTCTTTTAAGCTTAATGGTGCTCTATAATCTATATTTAAAGTTTCAGAAATTCCTTGAATAGGAGATTTATTTATTTTTTGTCCTCTATGTGATTTTTGAGGTGGTTGAGTATAAACACATGTTACAGGATATCCATTTTGGTATAAAGATTTTAAAATTGGTACAGCAAACATGGGGGTGCCCATAAAAACTATTTTTTTAGGCATAAATTAAACTTCGAGTGTACTTGATTTTAATTTAGATAATTTTTTGATTATCATGGATCTTTTTAATTTTGAAAGATAATCGATAAATAATATACCTTCTAAATGATCCATTTCATGCTGAATACAAGTTGCTAGCAATCCTTCAGCTTTTAACAATTGTTTGTTTCCGTTATAATCTAAATATTCCACTTCACATTTACTTGGTCTATCTACTTCTGCAAATTGATTGGGAACTGAAAGGCATCCCTCTTCATAAGTTGCTTTATAAGGATCTTTATTTTTGATAATTGGATTTACGAAAAATCTTGGTTCTTTTTTATTTTCTTCTTTACTGATATCCATAACAATAATTCTTTGAGGTATTCCAACTTGAATTGCTGCAAGCCCTATACCATTTGCAGCATACATGGTCTCCAACATATCTGTCATTAATTCTTGTTCCTTTTTTCCAACTTTGCCAACTGGTTTTGAAACTTGTCTAAGTAATTTATCAGGTTCTGTAATTATTGTTCTTATAGTCATTTAAGTTTATTTTATTATAATTTTTATACTTTTAAAGGTAGAACTTTTAATAAAAGTTTATTTCTAATTAAATCTGTATTTAATTGATTAAGAGTATTAATTATAAAATAAATAGTATCTTCATCTAAATCTTCTATTCTTTCGGGACCAATAACTTCAATTATTCTAAGTAAGGCTGCCCCAATTTCATCATTTTCAATCATGGACTGAATATCTTCAGGCATTTCAGACTCTTTAACCTCATAAAGATTATCGAATTTCTTTGAAACTTGAATTCCGTCTGATTTTAACGCTTCAAGAAAAATAATATCTTTTTTAGACAAAAAATATTTTTTGTCTTTTTTAATTTTCTTTAAAAATTTCTCTAGATCTTGTTCAATCTGGGACTTGGCGTAGTCTCCATTAAAATAATTTACCAATTTAGATTGATGCAAAACCTTGTTGTTAAATTTAATTTTTTTTTCACTTATCTGTTCGCTTATGGAATATTTGTTATAAAAGTTAGTAAAGTTTGAAGGTACATCTTCCTGTGCAATTTGGTCTAAAAAACTTTTCAACTCTTGATCAAAGGCATCGTTTATTTCATCCTTTTTAAATAAATCTTTTAAAATTTTTATTAACTCTAATTTTAGTTTTGGCTCTACGGTTAAAAGAGTTCTTTGATATAATAGCGCTCTTCCCTCTATACTTGGTAAGGATTTATAAACATCTTTCGCATTTAAGAATTGGCTAATATTAAATTGAAATTTTTTATAAAATTCAAATAAATCTTTTTCAGAGTAATTTTTATTATGAACTGCTTTCTCAATTGTAGCTATTTTATCTATATCACTAATCTCTATATCTTTTATATTAAAAAGAAGATTTGATGCAGATAAATATTTCCAAACGAATTTTGGACTGTCTATATTTGGTTCAAAAAAAAATTCAGGATTTATTCTGTGCGCTAAATGAAAATCTAAAATAGATTTTTCAGAAATTACGTTATCTACTTCATCAATATATCCAAATAAATAATTAATTTTATTCTCGTAATAATCATCTTTAAAACCTAACTCTTTTTTTAAATCTAAAATTAGTTGAGCTTCTTCATTTTTGCCGTAGTTTATTAAACAATATAAATTAAATCGCGATAAATATTCATCCTCAATTGGTTGGGTAATTTTAGTAAAAATTTCACATGATTTTTTTATATTTGAATTAGACAAATATGTATCCACTAAATACCTTGTCAGTTCAGAATGTGAATTAATAGTTTGATTTTTAAGCAAATATTCTTCAATTAAATCGAGATTAGAATTCTTTATTAACCATTCAGATTTAAATTTTAAAAACTCTTGCTCGGTTATATTTAGATTTGGATAATAAGCATTTGTTAACATGGATATATTCATAATTTCTGATGCATCCTGTGAGAGACTGTACTTATCAATGTTTTGAAAAAGCCTTTTTAATTTTGAACCATCTGAATTAGACCACATATCGATACTTAATCCATATTCTGCCGGATCATATAATCCAACAATTTTAAATTTTTTTGACGAAACTTCTTGATCAAGTTTAATTGGATCAATTTTTTTATTTGACTGCATTTCATAAATGCTGTTTGTAATATTAATATTTTGATTTTGATTAGAAGTAGCGTTTTCTTCACTTATATCTGTTTCTTTTTTTTCTAATTTCCATAAATCAACAGGTTCATCTTCTGCAAATAGATTTATACTAAATAATAAATAAATTATTAAAATTGAAAAATTTTTCTTATTTAACAACTTTAAAATTTTCATTTGGGATAATTTTTTCTATTTCTTTTTTGGGCGCAGGAAAGTCTATTGTATTAATAAAAAACACGATTCCTAAAATAACGAGTAATCCAATTGTTGATTTAATAATCATTCCTATAATACCGGCTTTGCCTGAACTTGTATTTTTAGTAAATTGCATATAACTTTAGTTAATTTCAAATTAAGACATATTTGTGTTTTTTCAATATAGAAACTTATGAAATCAAAAGAAAATTTGGTATTTTTGGGAATGATGGGATCTGGAAAGAGCTCTATAGGCTTGATGGTAGCAAAAAAACTCAAATTAAATTTTTCAGATATCGATAATGAAATTGAAAAAGAATTAGGAAAAAAGATAACTGAAATTTTTAAAGAAAATGGAGAAGATTTTTTTAGAAAAATTGAGGAAGAAATCACGCTTAAAAAATTAAAACTTAATTCTTCTGTCATCTCTCTT
>CABXYF010000026.1 GCA_902516435.1 uncultured Pelagibacteraceae bacterium
AGAAAAAATTTTATTAGATTTTGGTGTAGATGGAAATATTAAAAAAGTAAGTCATGGTCCTGTTGTTACTCTTAATGAATTTGAGCCTGCGGCAGGAGTTAAAGTTTCTAAAATAATAAATCTGTCAGATGATATAGCTAGGAATACAAGTTCTGAATCTGCACGAATTGCGACTATACCTGGAAGTAATACTGTTGGTATTGAGCTTCCAAATACCACTAGAGAAAACGTATACTTAAGTGAAATTTTAAGTAATTCTGATTTTAAAAAAAGAGAGATAAAATTACCTATTGCTCTAGGTAAAAATATTTCTGGCAAACCTATTGTTGGTGATCTGTATTCAATGCCTCATCTTCTAATAGCAGGTACTACGGGATCTGGAAAATCTGTTTGCATTAATACAATAATTTTATCTCTACTTTACAGACATACTCCAGACAGATGTAAATTTATTTTAATTGATCCAAAAATGCTTGAATTATCAACCTATGAAGGTATTCCGCATTTATTGTGTCCAGTCATAACTGAGGCCAAAAAAGCAGCATCTGTACTGGGTTGGGTAGTTAAAGAAATGGAGAGCAGATACAGATTGATGACAAAAGAGGGTGTTAGAAATATAGATAGTTACAATGCTAAACATAAACTACCAATGCCGTACATAGTGGTGGTAGTTGATGAAATGTCCGACTTAATGCTAGTGGCAGGTAAAGAAATTGAAAATTACATTCAAAAACTATCTCAGATGGCGAGAGCAGCAGGTATCCATATTATCATGGCAACCCAGAGACCAAGTGTTGATGTCATAACTGGAACTATTAAAGCAAATTTTCCAACAAGAATATCTTTTCAAGTTACCTCAAAAATAGATAGCCGAACCATACTTGGAGAACAGGGTGCAGAACAGCTTCTAGGAAAAGGAGATATGCTTTATATGTCTTCCGCTAATCGAATAGTAAGAATACATGCACCATTTGTTTCGGATAGTGAAATAGAAAAAATTAATAATTTTTTAAGTTCACAAGCTGAACCTGATTATGTTGACGAAATTTTAAACTTTGCAGATGAAAAGGAAATTGGCGATAGTTTAAATCAAGGAGATAAAGACGAACTTTATGAACAAGCTTTAGAAATAATTAGATCTGAAGGCAAAGCATCAACCTCTTTTTTACAAAGAAAACTTCAAATTGGTTACAATCGGGCTGCACGAATTATTGATATGATGGAGACTGATGGCATTGTTAGTAAAGCAAATCATGTTGGAAAAAGAGACCTTCTATAATGTTTAGATACGCTTGCTTCCTTTTTTTTTTATTATTAGCCTCAAATTGTTTTGCAAGTAATAAGAAAAATATAATTGCAAATTTAAAAAATACTCAAAATTTTAATTTCGACTTTGAACAAAATATAAATGGAAAAATTGAAAAAGGAAATTGTGTGATAGAATATCCAAAGAAAATTTATTGTGAATACGATTTAAGTAATAAGAAAATTTTAGTATCAAATGGAAAGTCTTTAGTTATAAAAACAATATCAAGTTATTATAGATATCCTCTTGACAAGACGCCTTTAAACCTAATTTTAGATAAAAGTTTTTTAATAGAAAAAATTTATAAATTAAATGAGAGAATTATTGACGATAATTATATTAATTTTACTATCAAAGAAGAAAATAACGAAATTAATATTTTTTTTGATAAAAATACGTTTAACTTAATTGGTTGGCAAAATACGGACATCTACCAAAATTTTAATATAACATTTCTTTCTTTAGTGAAGAAAAATGAAATGATTTCAAAAAATTTGTTTTTACTTCCTGCTCAAAACTAAATATTCAATGTTTCACTTTTAAATATTTTCATTCCTCGGGCGATATAATTATTTAAAGCATTTTTATGATCTAAGGAACAAGTATGGACCCAAACACGATTTATATTGCCTTTAAAGGCTTTTTTTATTGCCTCTGATAACAAATAGGAGCCTAATTTTTTATTTTGATATTCTTCTAATATTCCAAAGTATGCTATTTCAGTTTCTTTTTTCTCTTGATGATAAATTAATTCAAAAAAGCCAGCCAAATCCTTTTTACGCTTTAAAACATATGTTTTAACATTTTTACTTGATAGATATTCTATCCACTTCTCTTCAGTCCAAATTAATCTATCCACCCATTTATGTTTATTACCAATATTTTTATAAAAAAATTTATTTAGCTGAAAGTTAATTGGATTTAACAAATTTAAAGTGTAATCATCAGAAGGCTTAGATCCTTGATTAAGCTCTCGAATAGAATTTATTTCTAAGTAATTTCTTTTTACTTCTTGTGTCACTCGACCATTTTTCCAACTGTTTCACCTCCAAAGAGATGAAAATGTAAGTGGGGAACCTCTTGACCACCATGTTCGTTGATATTGGCTAGAGCCCTATAGCCCTTGCC
Source organism: uncultured Pelagibacteraceae bacterium (assembly GCA_902516435.1). Taxonomy (GTDB): domain Bacteria; phylum Pseudomonadota; class Alphaproteobacteria; order Pelagibacterales; family Pelagibacteraceae; genus Pelagibacter. The sequence continues at coordinate 2,435 of CABXYF010000026.1, forward strand.
TACTTCTGTTGATATACCAAGTTTTTTTGCAACAATATTAATACCCTTAAGCAAACCTACCATCTCCTGAGATGAAGCATTTAAACTAAAATCATCTAAGTCAACATATTTGCCTTTAGGGATCACCAGGGCATGAATTTTTTTTTGAGGATTAATGTCATGAAATGACAAAACAAAGTCATCTTCATAAATTTTTTTACAAGGAATCTCACCTCTTAAAATTTTTGCAAATATATTTTGATCGTCGTAAGCCATTTACATTTTATCTAAAACAGATTTGACAGTATCTCCCATAACAGATGGATTTTTTGATATAGTAACTCCACACTCTTTTAATATCTCAACTTTTTCGATAGCACTTTCACCATAAGCCGAAACAATCGCACCTGCATGACCCATTACTCTTCCTTTTGGCGCTGTAAGTCCTGCAATATATCCGATAACTGGTTTTTTCATATTATCTTTGGCGAATTCTCCTGCTGATACTTCTTGAGGACCTCCAATTTCACCTATCATTAAAATTGCGTCTGTTTCATCATCTGTTTCAAATTTTTCAATTATATCTCTAAATGAACTTCCGTTAATTGGATCACCCCCTATCCCAACACTCGTCGAAATTCCAATGCCTAAATTTTTCATTTGTTCAGCTGCTTCATAACCTAATGTACCTGATCTACTTATAACTCCAACTCTTCCTTCTTTATAAATATGGCCTGGCATAATTCCTAACATGGATTTCCCAGGACTAATAATTCCTGCACAATTTGGGCCAACGAGTGTCATTTTTTCATTTCTAGAATACCTTCTCATATATCTTTTAATTCTAATCATGTCATGAGATGGGATACCGTCAACTATAGCTACGCAAGTTTTAATACCTGCATCTGCCGCTTCCATAGCTGAGTCAGCAGCAAAAGCCGGTGGTACAAATAATATTGATGCTGTTGCACCAGTATGCTTTACAGCATCTTTAACAGTATTAAACACAGGTCTGTCTAAATGTTTTTGTCCTCCTTTTCCAGGTGTGACACCACCCACAATATCTGATCCATACTTTATCATTTCCTCTGCATGAAAAGTTCCCATCTTTCCAGTAAAACCTTGGATTAAAATTTTTGTATTTTTTTCTATTAAAACTGTCATTTACTTTTTAATGCTGTAACTGCCTTATTTGCTGCATCCTCTAAAGTATTTGCTTCAATATAATTTAATTTGCTATCTCGAAGAATTTTATTTCCTTTTTCAACGTTTGTTCCAGCTAATCTTATTACCAGTGGAACTTTAATTTCTATTTTTTCTAACGCTTGTACTATTCCCTCTGCAACCCAATCACACCTATTTATTCCAGCAAAAATATTAACCAAAATAACTTTTACTTTTTTATCCATCGTAATAAGTCTAAAGGCTTTAACTATTTTTTCTGGTGTTGCACCTCCTCCTACATCAAGAAAATTAGCTGGCTCCCCGCCCGCTAATTTGATCATATCCATAGATGCCATTGCTAATCCAGCGCCATTAATAATATTTCCAATATTTCCATCTAAACTAACATAATTGAGACCTCTATCTGATGCATAAACCTCTTTTTCGTCTTCTTGTGTTTTATCTCTTAGTTCTGATACTTTATCTCTTCTAAACATGGCGTTGTTATCAAAACTCATTTTACAATCTAATGCTAAAATTTGTTTTTGTTTTGAGATTACCAGTGGATTTACTTCAACCATAGTGGCGTCTAATTCACTAAAAGCTTTAGCACATCCAACAATAGTATCAGAGGCTCTCCTTATTAATTCTGGCTCAATACCTAATCCAAATGCTAATTCTCTTGCTTGAAAACTCTGAATACCAACAGCAACTTCAATTTTAGATCTAATGATTGAATCCGGCTTTTCTTTTGCAATTTCTTCAACACTCATTCCACCTTCAGTTGAGGCTACAACCATTATACTTTCTGACGCTCTATCAAAAACCAATCCTAGATATAATTCTTTTTCTATATCTGTTGCCTCTTCAATATAAATCCTGTTAACAATTTTTCCCTCAGGACCTGTTTGATTTGTAACAAGCTTTTTTCCTAAAAGCTTATCTGTTGCTTGGGCAACTTCTAAAGGAGAATTACAAACAATTACTCCACCTGCTTTACCTCTTGCACCTGAATGTATCTGTGCTTTTACAACCCACCTTGATCCTCCAATTTCTCTTGCTTTATTTTCTGCAGTTTCTGGACTGTAAACAATTCCACCTCTTGGAATGGTTACTCCAAAGCTTGATAAAATTTCTTTTGCTTGATACTCGTGAATGTCCATAATTATTTATTTATTAATTTATCTATATTTACAATATTTTCTGCCATCCTAGCTGATGCAGCATCGATCATTCTTCCATCAAGTTGTGCAGCTCCTTTTCCCTCTTTTGCAGCTTTATCGAGTTCTTCTAAAATTCTTTTTGCTTTGTTGACCTCTGTACTAGGTGGAGAAAAAACGTTATTAGCTAGCTCTATTTGCGAAGGGTGTATCGCCCACTTCCCTTCTATACCAATTGCAGCTCCTCTTTTAGCTGCAGCAGTATAAGCATCAGGATCATTAAAATCTCCAAATGGCCCATCTATTGCTCTCAAACCATAAGCTCTACAGGTCATCACTAAATGTGATAATCCATGATGCCACTGATCACCTGGATAATCTGGGTTTAAACCACCAATAACAACTGTTCTTGCTCTTAAACTTGCTGCATAATCTGCAACACCAAAGTGTAAAGCCTCAAGCCTATCACTTGATGTCGCTATTTCTTTTATATTAGACATCCCCAATGCAGTTTCAATTAAACATTCAATTCCGATATTATTTTTTAATTTTTTATTTGTTTCAATTTGTGTCAACAAACAATCAACCATGTAAACATCGCTGGCTGTTCCTGCTTTAGGAACCAAAATTGTATCTACGTTTTCACCGGCTTGCTCAACTATCTCAACTAAGTCGCTATACATGTAATGTGTATCAAGACTGTTTATTCTAACTGAAATTGTTTTGCCATTTTCTCTCCATTTAAGTTCATTCAAAGCCTTAATAACATTTGCTCTAGCAGTAATTTTATCATTAGGAGAAACTGCATCTTCAAGATCTAAAAAAACATAATCTGCTTCAGATTTTAATGCTTTCTCGAACATTTGTGGAGATGAACCTGGTACTGCTAATTCACTTCTTTGTAATCTTGATCTTGCAGGTTTATAAAATTTATGGCTCATTTTTTTCTTTTATCTAATTCACTCATTACATCTTCAATTTTAATATTATTTGCCTCAAGGTACATGACTAGATGATAAAACACATCTGCAGCTTCATGAAGTTTATTTGTATCTGCTTCTACTGCCTCTATCAATTCATTAATTTCCTCTAAAACTTTAGCTTTGCTCAAAGATTTATCACTCAGAAGTTTATTAGTATATGAACCATCAACAGGTGAAGATTTTCTTTTTCTTGCAAGTTTAAATAAGCTCTCAAGGGTATTTAACATCTCAAATCCTAACAGGTATTCCTTTTGAGTCCAAATATTCTTTAGCTTCTTTGACAGAATATTTGCCATAATGAAATATAGATGCTGCCAAAACCGCACTAGCATTACCTAATTTGATACCATCAACTAAGTGATCAAGATCACCAACTCCTCCCGACGCTATTGTGGGTATATTTACCACTGAAGAAATTTTAGACATGAGATCAATGTCATAGCCTACTTGCGTTCCATCTCTATCCATTGAAGTGACCAGCAACTCACCTGCACCACTCTCTTCCATCTTTTTTGCAAACTCTAAAGCATCAATTCCAGTGTTATTTCGACCTCCATGGGTAAAAATTTCCCATCTATCTCCATTTTTCTTAGCATCTATCGCAACAACAATGCATTGGGAACCAAATTTTTTTGAGCTTTGAATTACAACATCTGCATTTTGGACAGCAGCAGTATTAATTGAAACTTTATCAGCTCCACAATTCAACAGCTTACTTATATCGTCAACACTTCTAACTCCACCACCTACAGTTAGTGGTACAAAACATTTTTTAGATGTATCTTTTACTACTTCATAAATTGTATCCCTATTTTCATTTGAGGCAGTTATATCTAAAAAACAAATTTCATCTGCTCCACCATCACTATAAATTTTTGCCTGTTCCACTGGATCACCAGCATCTTTTAAATCAACAAAGTTTATACCTTTTACAACTCTTCCATTTTTGACATCTAAGCAGGGTATAATTCTATTCTTAAGCATCTACTTCCTTAGCTAGTTCGTCTAAATTAATTTCACCATCATATATAGCTTTACCAACTATGATTCCTTCAATATTCCTGTTCTTTAATTCTTTAGCCTTTTTAATATCATAAATCGAAGAAACACCACCAGATATTATTACTGGACAATTTGAGTTATCAGCAACTTTACATGTTTCATTAAAATTTGGTCCTAGTTTCATTCCATCTTGATTTATATCTGTATAAATTAATCTACTAACACCAAAGTCATTTACCTCTTTTAAAAAATCTAAAGTTAATTGATTAGAGTTTTCTTTCCAACCAGATATAGATAAATATCCATCTTTAGCATCTAAACCTAAAGCAATTTGATTTGGAAATTTTTCACAAGCTTCTTTTAAAAAATTTTTGTCTTTTATAGCAGCACTTCCTAAAATTACTTTTTCAACTCCGGCATCAATATATTTTTTAATACTATCAATACCTCTTATTCCACCACCTACTTCAATTTTTAAATCAAATTTCTTAATTATTTCGTGTATAATATCTAAATTTACTGTCTCTCCACTTAAAGCTCCATCTAGATCAACAATATGTAAATTCTTAAATCCATGATCTTTGTATTTTCCAGCCTGATCAATTGGCGACATTTTATATTCTGTTTTGTTATCAAAGTCACCCCTAACTAACCTCACACATTTTTTATCTTTAATATCTATCGCCGGAAATATTTTCATTTAATTAATAATTTTTTTCTTGGCCTTTTCAAACTCATCTTTTGTTAAAACTCCAGATTTATATAATTCATTTAACTCTTTTATTTGCTTTATAAGATTAGAATTTCCAGGATTTGTGGCACTATTAGATAAACTATTTTGATTAAAAGATTTTTCTACAATGCGATCAAAAGTTGAAAAGAAATTAGAACATTTGACGAAACAATAGCCATCTAATGCAATTAATTTATTATCAAGCTCTGATACATAATAAACAATATTACCTAAATTAATTTTGGACGATCCGATTATATATGTAATATCTCCATTAAAAATTAAGTATGGTATATTTTTGGAATTTTTATCGATAAAAAATTTATCAAAATTTATATACATACCATCCATAACCATAAAATAATTTTTTCCAGAAGTTATTTTATTTTTGATCTTTTTGGTCATTTTCTTTAGCTCTGACTTTGTCATATTTCTAATTTCATCAATGTCTACATCATATTTATTTAATAGATCATATGCTCCAGCACTTTGGTCTGTATTACAAAAATTAAA
>CABXYF010000027.1 GCA_902516435.1 uncultured Pelagibacteraceae bacterium
TTGGTAACAAAAGAGAAGGCAATGTTAATTTATTAATTAAAAACGAGAAAAAATTTAATTTTAAAGTAGTAAAACCACAACCATTAATTAAACAGCAAAAAATAATTTCATCAACATTAATAAGAAGTTTTTTAGAAAAAGGATATTTACAAAAAGCAAATAAGCTTTTAAATAGAAATTGGACAATTGACGGAGTAGTGCAGAAGGGAAGACAAGTTGGTAAAAAAATTGGTTTTCCAACCTGCAACATAGACATCCAAGACTATGTTTTGGCCAAACCAGGGGTTTATGCAGTGAAAGTATTGAGATCTAATAATTCTAAATATTTGAGAGGGATAGCAAATCTTGGATATAGACCAACATTTAACCAGAAAAAAATCTTATTAGAGGTTCATTTGTTTAATTATTCTGGAAATCTTTACAATAAACTCTTATCAGTAGAGTTTTTAAAGTTTATTAGAGAAGAAAAAAAATTTAAAAATGTTAATCAATTAAAGTCTCAAATTAAAAAAGATTTAAATATAGCTAAAAAAACTAAATGAGTAATACTCAAATAAACCTTCCAAAAACAGCTTTTTCAATGAAAGCTAATTTGCCTGTAAAAGAGCCAGAAATTCTAGAATATTGGCAGAAGATTAATCTTTATAAAGAGTTAAGAAATTCAAGTAAAGGAAAAGAAAAATTTGTACTTCATGATGGCCCACCATATGCAAATGGGAATATTCATATGGGAACTGCTCTAAATAAAATATTAAAAGATATTATTGTTAAGTTCCATCAAATGAATGGCAAAGACTCTATTTATGTTCCAGGCTGGGATTGTCATGGCTTACCAATTGAATGGAAGATAGAGGAACAATATAAAAAAAACAAAAAGAATAAGAACGAAGTTCCAATAGTAGAATTTAGAAAAGAATGTAGATCATTTGCAGAAAAATGGATTGAAGTGCATAAGAGTCAATTTAAACGTTTAGGTGTTGTAGGTGATTGGGAAAATTATTATTCTACCATGAGTTTCGATGCTGAGGCTCAAATTGTTAGAGAGCTTGGTAAATTTTTAAAGGAGGGAAGTTTATACAGAGGTTTTAAACCAGTATTATGGTCTACTGTTGAAAAAACTGCTTTAGCAGATGCTGAAGTTGAATATCAAGATCATAAATCAGATACTATTTATACATCTTTCCCTGTTAAAACATCTAACCTAACAGACCTTGAAGGAAGTGAGATAATTATTTGGACCACAACTCCCTGGACAATTCCAGCTAATAGAGCATTAGCTTATAACGAAGCTCTTGATTATGTTCTGCTAGAATTAAATGACGATGGTGACTTTAAAAATAGAAAAATTATAGTTGCTGAAGCTTTACTAAAGTCTGTAATTGATGAATGTAAAATAAAAAAATTTAAAAAAATTAAAACTTTCAAAGGCAAAGAATTAAAAGAAACGATTTGTAACCATCCATTTTCAGATTTAGGTTATGATTATAATATACCGATGTTAGAGGCTAGGTTTGTGACAACAGAGCAAGGAACAGGAATTGTTCATTGTGCTCCTAGTCATGGTCCTGATGACTTTAATTTATGTTTAAATAATGGAATTAAAGCTATTGAAACAGTTGATGGAGACGGAAAATATACAAATCATGTAAGTCTATTTGAAGGCCTTCATATTTTTAAAGCAAATCCAATAGTTATCGAAAAACTTAAAGAGCAAAAAAAATTATTATCAAATGGCGAGCTATTACATTCTTATCCACATTCTTGGAGATCAAAAGCTCCCTTAGTTCATAGAGCCACACCTCAATGGTTTATATCAATGGAAAGTCATAAGCTGAGAGATAAAGCATTAAAAGCAATCGATGATACAACTTTTTATCCCAGCAAAGGAAAAGAGAGATTAAAATCTATGATAGAAACTAGACCCGATTGGTGTGTGTCAAGACAAAGAGTTTGGGGCGTTCCTCTTCCAATTTTTGTAAATAAAAAAACTAAAGAAATTTTATTAGACGATGAGGTAAACGAGACTATTGCCTCCATATATGAAAAAGAAGGTTCTGATTGTTGGTTTTCGGACGACCCACAAAGATTTTTGGGAAATAAATATAAAGCTGAAGATTATGATAAGTTGAGCGATATTGTTGAGGTCTGGTTTGATAGTGGGTCCACACATTCATTTGTTCTTGAAAAAAGAGAAGATTTAAAGTGGCCAGCATCAATGTATTTGGAAGGATCCGATCAACATCGGGGATGGTTTCATTCATCATTACTTGAATCATGTGGAACCAGGGGCAGAGCTCCGTTTGAATCTATTTTATCCCATGGATTTGTTGTTGATGGCAAAGGATTGAAAATGTCAAAATCCTTAGGAAATGTAATTGCTCCAGAAGATATTTTAAAAAAATATGGAGCAGACATATTAAGAATTTGGGTAGCTTCATCTAATTATTCAGAGGACCTTAGAATTGATTATTCAATTTTAGATCAACATGCAGACTCATATAGAAAAATTAGAAATACATTTAGATATTTACTTGGAAACATAAATGATAATTTCAAAGAAATTGATTTTGAAAAAGTAAATTTAACTGAATTGCCAGAACTTGAACAATTTATTTTACATAAATTGTATTCATTAAATGTTAATTTCAAAAAATATTTTGAAAATTATGATTTTCATAATTTGTATAAAGAATTACTTAATTTTTGTACTGTAGATTTATCAGCATTTTATTTTGATATAAGAAAAGATACTTTGTATTGTGACCCTATTGATTCAAAAAAAAGAGAATCAACAATACTACTACTCAATATAATTTTAAATTCATTATTGAAATGGTTTGCACCAATCTTATCTTTTACTACTGAGGAAATTTACATATTGTTATATAAAAACAATAAAAGTATTCATTTAGAAAAATTTTTAATTTTTCCGAATAATTTTGAAAATCAAAAACTGTATAAAAAATGGGAAGAGTTAATAAAAATTAGAAATATTTGTAATATTAGTATTGAGGAAAAAAGAGCTAATAAAGAAATTGGATCAAGTTTAGAAGCAGACTTAGATATTCATCTAGATCAAAAATTTGAAGAAATTACTAAAAACATAGATTTTTCTGAACTATGCATAACATCAAAAGCAAGAATTTCTTTTAAGGAAAACATTGAAATAAGTGCACTAACTACAAAAGCAAAAGGAACAAAATGTCCTGTATGCTGGAAAATAAGCGAAGTTAGTTGTGTAAGACATTCTTGATGAAGCTAAATATAATTAATAAGAATTTTTATCTTAATTTAACAATTATTTTTTCAATTTTTTTATTAGATAGATTATCGAAGCTATATATAATTTATTTAGATAAAATAAATAATGGATCCGAAATATATCAATCAAAATTTTTGAATATCTATCTCATATGGAATGAGGGAATAGCTTTTGGACTTTTTTCTTTAGATGATAAGTATTTATATAATATTTTAACTATGATAATTCTAATAGTTATAATAATAATTTTGTATTTAGTTGCTAAAAATAAGGGATTTAAAAGATATTCACTTATTTTTATTTTAGGAGGAGCAATTGGCAATTTTTTTGATAGAATTTTTTATAAGGCAGTACCTGACTTTATAGATTTTCATGTTGGAAATTTTCATTGGTTTATTTTCAATGTATCAGATATATTTATAACTGTTGGTATAATTTGTATGATAACTTTAGAACTAATTAGTAAAAATGGTAAAAATATTAATCAATAAATTAAAAATATTACTTTTGATTGTAATTTATGGATTATTATCTAGCAGTTGCTCAACTGTCCAAAAAGCATTCGACCCAGAGAGAAAAAATAGTTCAGACGAATTTTTAATTGAAAAAAAATCTCCACTTTCTATGCCCACAGATTTTGGAAAATTACCGTTACCTCAAAATAAACAGACTAATGATAAAAACCAGTCTGAGGATATAGAGACTTTAATAATATTTTCACAGGTAGATAATAATGACAATAAATCAACAAATAAAGATAGTAAAGAATTAGAGGAGTTTATAATAGATAAAATCAAAAGTAATTAATGTTTACAAAAAATATAAGTTTTATTAATTTTCAATTTAATAAAAAAAATAAATCAATTAAGTCTAAATTAAATTTATTATTAAAAAAAGATGATCAAGTTATTAAGTCTTTAAGAAAATCTTATAAAGATACTTATAGTAAAAAAATACTTAAAATTTTCAAAAAAAAACTTGATTATAGAGTTATAGGAATGGGGGGTTCTTCCCTTGGTTCTCAAGCAATTTATGACTTTCTAAAATATAAAATAAAAAAAAATTTTTTTTTTGTTAATAATCTTCAAGCAAAACGAAAAAAAGAATCTAATAAATTATATAACAACTTAATTATTTCTAAATCTGGCAACACAATCGAAACAATTGTAAATTCAAATGTTCTTATTAAAAAAAAAGAAAAAAATTTATTAATTACTGAAAATAAAGATAGTTACTTAAAAAAACTAGCAAAAAAACTTAGTGCAGAAGTAGTTGATCATAATAACTTTATTGGAGGAAGATATTCCGTCTTATCAGAAGTAGGAATGTTACCATCAGAGCTAATGGGGTTAAAGCCTCAAAAATTTAGACAATTAAACAATCTAGTCAAAAATAAATCTTTTATGAATTCTCTTATTAAGGATGTTTCGGCAACAGTATTTTATTTACAAAAAAAAAAATTTAACTCAATAATTATAAATTATGATGAAACATCCACAAATTTATTTAATTGGTATCAGCAATTAATGGCAGAAAGTCTAGGAAAAAAGAGAAATGGAATATTACCCATAATATCTAATATGCCCAAAGATAATCATAGTGTTATGCAATTATATCTTGATGGTTTTAAAAATAATTTTTTTACATTTTTTTTTGTAAAAGAAAATAATTCAACAAAAATTAAAAATGATGAAGTTCTAGAAAACTTTCAATATTTGAAAAACAAAAATCTAAATGAAGTAATTTATGCACAAAAGAAAGCTACTGAGAATGTTTTTAAAAAGAAAAATATTCCATTCAGAAGCTTTGAGGTAATTAGAAAAGATGAAAAAACTTTAGGAGAATTGTTTTGTTTTTTTATACTTGAAACAATCTTAATAGGGAAATGTTTAAATATTAATCCATTTAATCAACCTGCCGTAGAACTAATTAAGAAGGAAACCACAAAAATTTTAAATTAATTATAAGTACAAAAAAAAATTTTTGATATACCATATTTTTTTTCCTCTACTATTTTCAATGATTTAAAAAATATATCGTTTTGTTTTTTATGTCGATGAATTATTAAAATGCCGTTATCTTTCAAAATTTTTTTAAACTGCAGTTCACTAAGAAGATTTTCCAATTTGGTTTCTTTGTATGGAGGGTCTAGAAAAATAATATCAAATTGCTTTTTTAAATTTTTAAAATTGAAATCTAATAAAATATTTTGCTCAATTATAGAGTAATTTTTGACAGTCTTTAAACTTGTTAAATTTTTTTTTAAAGTGGGCAAAATACCTTTATAGTTTTCCACAAAAGTAACAAATTTTGCCCCTCTTGATAGACACTCAATACCAAATGAACCAGTGCCAGAAAATAGATCTAATATTTCAGAATTTTCAAGTTTAATTGAAAACTTTTTAGAATGTTTAAGAATATTAAAAATTGATTCTTTCGTAAGATCCTTGAGAGGACGTGTTTTTATATCTTTAGGTTCTAATATTTTCTTCCCTTTAAAGTCACCTGAAATGACTCTCATTTTCCAATTACCTTAAAAGCAATATCTTTTCTATAAAACCCCTCACTCCAATTAAGCTTATTTAAATTATTATGAATATTCTCTCGTGCACTTAATAGGTCATCTGAAAGTGAAATAAAATTTAGCACTCTTCCACCAACAGCTAAAATTTCATTATCTTCTAATACAGTTCCAGCATGAAAAAGATGATTATTATTATCTAATTTTAATGCATTAAGATCATTAATTTTTATTTTTTTTTCATATTTATCTGGGTATCCCTTTGAGCACAAAACTACACATAAACTTTTTTTATTTGCCCATTCAATTTTTATATTTTTAAGATTTTCTTCAACACAAGCAATTAAGATATCTAAAAAGTCTGTATTCAATAAAGGTAATAATGTTTGACATTCGGGGTCTCCCATTCTTACATTATATTCAATTAGGTAGGGTTCATTATTTTTAATCATCAAGCCAGCATACAAAAAACCTTTGTAATCAGTACCTAAATCAGAAAGTCCCTTTAGTGTCGGTTTAATAATTTTATTTAATATTTTTTGATCTAATTCATTATTAATTAATCTAGAAGGAGAGTAGGCACCCATACCACCAGTATTTTTTCCTGTATCACCTTCACCTACTCGCTTGTGATCTTGCGCTGTTCCAAAGTTTCTAAAATCTTTCCCATCACTAATAATGAAATAGCTCATCTCCTCACCTTCTAAAAATTCTTCAACCAGTATGTTTTCAGCATACCCAAATTTTCCACCAAATATTTCTTCCACAGCATTAGTAGACTCATCTAAATTTTTACTAATATAGACACCCTTTCCAGAGGCTAAGTTGTCAGCTTTAATAACTATTGGATGATTAGCTTTTTTTAAAAATTTAATTGTATCTTCCTTAGTTTTAAAAGTACCAAAGTCTGCAGTTGGAATATTGTATTTTTTACAAAGATTTTTTGTAAATATTTTTGATCCCTCCAATTGAGATGAAATCTTATTTGGTCCAAATACTTTAATATTAAATTTTTGTAAGTAATCTACTATTCCTTCTACTAAAGGTTGTTCTGGTCCAACTACTACAAAGTTAATTTTTTCCTTTTTCAAGAAATTATAAACTTGTTCAAAGTTATTTACGTCAATATTTATATTTTCAGAAATTATATCTGTACCAGCGTTTCCAGGTAAGCAAAAAATTTTTTCTATTTTTTTTGATTTAGATACAGCATAAGCAATAGCATGTTCTCTGCCACCACTTCCAAGAATTGCAATTTTCATATAATTACTTATATATC
>CABXYF010000028.1 GCA_902516435.1 uncultured Pelagibacteraceae bacterium
TTTTAGGAGGGACTAAATTTTATGAAAGAGCAGAAATTAAAGATTGTGTTGCTTATCTAAGATTAATTCATCAAGAAAAAGATGATTTGGCCTTTGAGAGAATTGTAAATAATCCTAAAAGAGCGATTGGAGATAGCACATTAAAGAATATTCATGAATTTTCAAAAGAGCAACACTTAAACCTGGAAAGAGCTTCTATTAAAATGCTTGAGCAAAACCTTATTAAACCAAAAGCTAAAATTGGACTAACTTTATTTATTAATTCTTTGAATAAATGGAGAAACGATTTAAAAATTAAAAATTCAAGTCATGTCAAATTGTTACAAATTGTACTAGATGAGTCTGGTTATTCAGCAATGCTAAAAAATAAAAAAGATTTAGATAACGAAAATAGACTTGAGAATATTAAAGAGTTACTAAGTGCTATGAAAGAATTTGATAATTTGGAAAGTTTCTTAGAGCATGTGTCACTTGCCACATCTGTAGATCAGGAATGGGATGGTGAAAAAGTTAACATGATGACAATGCATGCCGCAAAAGGTCTAGAATTTGATGTAGTTTTTTTGCCAGGTTGGGAAGAAGGGCTGTTCCCTCATCAAAAATCGATTGAAGAAAAGGGCCAGAAAGGCCTAGAAGAAGAAAGAAGGCTAGCATATGTTGGGATAACTAGAGCTAAGCAAAAGGCTATAATTTCATTTTCTATGAATAGATTTTATCAAGGAGACTGGATAGATAGTATGGCATCAAGATTTATTGAAGAGCTGCCAGAGAAAAATTTAGAAAAAAATTCATTTTTTGATGATGAAGTTAATAATGAAGATGATTTTGAATTTAACCAAGATTTTGAAGTCGAAGAAGGAACAAGAAGCCCTGGATGGATAAGGTACCAAAAAAGAATAAAGTGATAAATAAAATTAAAATTTTAAGAAGTAAGTTTAAACAATATAAAATAGACGGATATGTTGTTCCAAAAAATGATGAATTTTTTACAGAATATTCTAGAGTTAATAGACTTAAAGTTATATCTAATTTTAGTGGATCTGCTGGACTTGCGATAATATTAAAAAATAAAAATTATTTGTTTACAGATGGAAGATATACTATTCAAAGCCAAATTGAATCTGGTAAGAATTTTAAAATAATAGGTTATGAAAAATTAAGTAATTGTAATTTATTTAAAAACCTAACTCTTGGTATTGATCCAAAACTATTTACATACAAACAAATTAATAAGTTTTTTTTAAAATTTAATCGCATTAAATTCATTAATGAGAATCTTATTGATCAATTAGAAAAAATTAAAATCAATGATATATATCCATTCTTTCATTTAGATAAAAGTATTGTCGGAGAAAGTCGCAGCTCTAAATTAAATAAAATTTCAAAACATCTTATAAAAAATAAGTCAGATTATCTCTTCATTAGTGCCCCCGAGAATGTAGCTTGGACTCTTAATATAAGAGGTAAAGATGGTCCAAATACACCAATGCCAAACTCAAGATTGATAGTTAGTAAGACGAAAAGAATTTACTTAATTGCTAATAAAACAAAATGTAAAAAATTAATGGATCAGAAAATTATAAATTCTAATCAAATAATTGATTTTAGAGAAATCCATAAGTTTAAAAATGGGAATTTTATTATTGATGAAAATACTTGTTCAATTTATTTTGAAAATTTAATTAAATCAAAATTTAAAATTAGAAAAAAAGAAGACCCGATTTATTATTTTAAATCTATTAAAAACAAAACTGAAATAAAAAATATGATTAAATCACATGTGACTGATGGTGTGGCTCTAACTAAATTTTTATATTGGATGAAGAATATTAACAAAAAACCAATCACCGAAGTTCAAGCACAAAATAAATTGGAAAAATTTAGAAAGCAAAACAGAAATTATCTTTATCCTAGTTTTGATACAATTGCAGGATCTGGAAAAAATGGGGCTATAGTTCATTATCGAGCCAGATTGAATAATTGTAGAACTATAGGAAAAAAAGATATCTTTCTCTGCGACTCTGGGGGCCAATATAAATATGGAACAACGGATGTCACCAGAACAATTTGCTTCTCTAAACAAAGCCAAGATATAAAAAATATTTTTACCAAAGTGTTAAAAGGACATATAGCTGTAGCAACTTCGAATTTAGAGAAAGATAATATTGGAAAAAAAATTGACATCAGAGCTAGAAAATTCCTCAAAAAAAGTAATTTAGATTATGCTCATGGAACTGGCCATGGTGTTGGTTTTTTTCTTAACGTTCATGAGGGGCCTCAGTCAATATCTAAGATAAATAAAGTAAAAATTAAAGAGGGTATGATTTTAAGTAATGAACCTGGTTTTTACAAAAAAAACAAATTTGGAATTCGTATAGAAAATTTAGTATTTGTTAAAAAACAAAATAAGAAACTATTTTTTGAAAATTTAACATTAGCTCCAATTGAAAAAGATATGATTAATTTTCAATTATTAAACAATTTAGAAAAAAATTATTTATTTAAATATCATTTAAATGTTTATTCTAAAATTTCAAAATATTTAAATTCAAGTGAAAAAAAATGGTTAGCTAGTTTTATTTAGCATTTTTAAAAACTCATATTGATTAATAATTTTAATTTTAAGTGCTTCAGCACTTTCTACTTTTCTTTTAGTTGGTTTTTCCCCAGTAATTAAATAATTTAGTTTTTTTGTAACACTACTTACAGTGGTACCTGAATTTTCTTCTATTAGTGATTTAACTTCTGCTCGACTTATATTGTCTAATTTTCCTGTGACTAAAAAAGACTTATCTTTTAATAAACCGTTTTTCTTTTCAATTATAGGCTTTTTTATTGTTAATAATTTTTCAAGTTCAATTAAAACCTCTAAATTATTTTGAACTAAGAAAAAATTTTTGATTGAATTAACCTGTGTTTCTCCAATTCCATCAATATTTAGTAAATCATTATATTTATTAGTAATGGACAAATTTTTAAAGTTTTGAAACGAAGTAAAGTACTTTGATAATAATTTTGCATTTTCTAAGCCTATGTGTCTAATGCCTAAAGCATATATTAATTTTTCTAATGAGATTTTTTTTTTTTCGTTAATTGAATATCTTAAATTTTCTACTGAGAGTTTTCCCCATCCTTCTAGTTTCTGAATTTTATTATAATCTAATTTAAAAATATCTTGTGGAAATTTAATTAATTGTAATTTCCAAAAACTCTCTACAATTTTCTTTCCAAAGCCATCAATATTAAAAGCTTCCTTTGAGACAAAATGCTTTAATTTTTCTACTGATATTTTTTCACAAAAATAACCCTCGCTAGAACATCTTCTAACAGCATCTTTTTTCCTAGTAATAGAGTTAAATTCTTTAATTGTTTTTGAACCACAAGATGGACATTTTTCAGGAAATACAAATTTTCGGCCGTTTTTTTTTCTTTTTTTAAAATCCACAGAAAGTATATGCGGTATTACATCTCCAGCTCTTTCTACTGTTACTGTATCACCTATTCTAATATCTTTTCTAATAATTTCGTCCTCGTTATGCAAAGTTGCGTTAGATACAACTACACCACCAATATTAATTGGTTTAATTTTTGCTACAGGAGTTAAAGCACCTGTCCTTCCAATTTGGATTTCGATATCCTTAATTTCAGATACAGCCTTATTTGAAGAAAATTTGTGTGCAATAGCCCATCGAGGGGCATTAGCAACATTTCCTAATCTTTTTTGAAGAGCAAAATCATTTATTTTGTAAACAATTCCATCTATATCAAACTTTAAATTTGCTCTTTTTTTCTCAATCTCGATATAATTTGTTATTAAATTTTTAACTCCACTGATCAGTTTGTTTAATGGATTTGTTTTAAATCCCCACTCGCCCAATTTATTTAGATAACCAAATTGATTATCTACTTTTAAACCTTTTTCAAAACCGAAAGTGTAGGCAATAAATTTTAATGGAATTTTTTTAGTATCTTCAGGATTTTTTTGTCGTAAAGAACCAGAAGCTGCATTTCTTGGATTTGCAAATTTATCTTTTAAATTTTCAAAGTCACTATTTTGTATAAAAACTTCTCCCCTAATATCAATTTCTTCAGGAAAATCTCTTGATGAAATATTCTTTGGAATATCTTTAATTGTATTTAAATTACCAGTTATGTCCTCACCTTCTTTGCCGTCACCCCTAGATAAACCCTTTATAAAATTTCCTTTTTTATATGTTAATGAAGCTGAAATTCCATCAATTTTGGGTTCAGCACTGTAAAAAATTTTGTAATCATTTTTTTTTGAGAGAAAATTTGTTATTTTTTTTTCAAAATTTATTAAATCCTCTTTCGAAAAAGCATTTGCTAAAGACAGCATGGGTGTTCTATGTAAGGCTTTTTTAAAATTTTTTGATGGTTTGTGACCTACGATTTCAGATGGGGATTTTTTTGATTTGAGAAAATTATGTTCTTTTTCTAGATTGGTAATTTCTTTTTTTAATTCGTCATATTCTTTATCCGAAACAATAGGTGAACTTTTTTCAAAATAAGACTTATTAAATTTAGTAATTAAATTAATTTTTTCTTTGTATTTTTTAAAAATTTCTTTTTTTTTCATCTCAATCGAATAGAGATTTAAATCTTTTTAGAATGCTATTTTCCTCTTTTTTGATTTTTTTATTTTCATAATTTTTATCAAAAACACTGTAAGAAACCTCATACCATTCTGATGATTGGTAATTATAACCTAACAAATTTGCATATTTTTTTGCTTCACTCTCAAGTCCAAGAATATAGTAAATCTCAACTAATCTATGAAGAGCTTCCTGAACATATATAGTCGTTTCGTAATCGTCAACTACATATTTAAACCTATTAATAGCTGCAATCCATTTTTTACGGTCAAAGTAATATCTTCCAACATACATTTCTTTTGCGGCCAAAATGTCATTAATTAAATTTAATTTAAATCCTGCATCAATTGCAAATTCTGTATTTGGATATTTTATAATAAGTTCTGAAAATATTTTTTTTGAATTTTCAATTGATTGCAAATCTTTTCTTTCATCAACAATTTGTTCATAATAACATAAGCCAAGTAAATATTCTGCGTAAGATAATTCGTAGTTATTTGGGTAAACTCGTAAAAACCTCTCTAGCTCAGCGATAGCGTCGCCGTAATAATTTTGTGAATAATAAGAATATGCAGCCATTAATGCTGCCCTTGGAGCAACATCAGATTGTGGAAATAAGATTTCAGCTTCGTTAAATTTTTTAGCTGCATATAAGGCATCGCCTTTTTTTAACTCCTTCAAACCTTCTTGGTATGCTTCAATCATCTGTAATTCTAAATTAGTCTCTTTAATTAGTGATTTTTTCTCATTTTTTTTTGTACAAGATAAACAAAAAATAAATATAAAAAAAATACAAATTAGACTTTTGATAGACATACATATTTATACTCTTAAATTTTATATTTGAGAAATAATTCTTTAAAATCTAAGCTATAGATTTCAATAAATTTCTGTTGATTAGGGTATGTGGTAGGTTTTTTTCTTTTATTTCGATAATTGAGAAATTTTCTTTTTCAGCGAAAACTTTTCTAAGTAATTGATTTGTGAGATAATGACCTCCTTGAGAGCACTTCACTGAAGCAACGATCCTATATCCAGTTGTGTAAAGATCTCCAATACAATCTAATATTTTATGATTTACAAATTCTTTTTCGTTTCTTAATCCTCCAGTATTTAATATCTCTTTATCTTTAACAACTATTGCATTATCCAGACTTCCACCTTTAGCTAATCCTTTTTTTTTTATTATTTCTATATCTTCAAATAAACAGTATGTTCTAGAATTATAGACATCGGTTAAATCGTCTTCGTAAATTTTGTAATTATTTTTTTGATTTCCAATTATAGGATTTTGATACTTTAGTTCAAATTCTATGTCTAAACTGAGAGTTGAAGGCTTAATTGAAATAAACTTTTCACCCTCTATATATTCAATTTCTTTGTTTATTTTAATTATTTTAATTGCTGTGTCACTTACTTCTATTCCAGCTTTAATTATTTTTTCAATAAACATTTTTGCTGAACCATCTAAAATTGGAACTTCTTCGTTATCAATTTCTATCAAGGCATTATCTATTCCTAAACCAAATAATGCACCCATAAGATGTTCTATTGTCGAAACCTTTGCACCAAACTCATTTTCAATAGTAGTGTTTAAAGATGTATTAGTTACATTTAAAAAATTTGGATAAACTACATTATTGTTTTTAAGGTCTATTCTTTTAAATACTATACCAAAATTTGCTTTAGCAGGTTTTATGCAGACATTGACATTTAGACCGCTGTGAAGGGCAACACCACTAAAATTAATATTATTTTTAATTGTTTTTTGAGTTAAGTAAGACACGCATTACGTTTAATTTGTATCTTTAGATATTTAAAAACAACAAATATTACAAGATAAGACAATACTAACTGAATAATTGAAAAAATTTTTCAAAAAAACCTTTTGTTTTAGGGTTTTTTGGAACTAGATTAATTTCCTTGTGATTATGACCACCTTGAAGATTAGAAGCTACAATTGATAAATCTAAAGAATCTAATTCTGAGAAATTTTTTAAATAATTTATATCAAAAAATCGATCTATTTTTATCTGATATTTTTCTAGTACATGGCTGATTTCTTTTATCAATATATTTGGAATAGAAATAAAATTAACTTCTAGACAGATATTTTCTCCGTCAATTTCGTCCTCAAATAAATTATAGTTAACATCATCAAT
>CABXYF010000029.1 GCA_902516435.1 uncultured Pelagibacteraceae bacterium
AGATAATTCTTACTGGAGAAAATTTTTCGAACCCTTTTATTCTGCAATTTAATTTAGGATTATCAATATTTACTGTTTTGCTAGTTACTATTATTGAGTCATTTTTATATCTTAATAAATGTGAAAATTTATCAGAATATTTGTTAGTTATTTTTGTTTTATGTTTGCTATAAATTAATTTATTTTTTGATATAGCTATCTTGCCCGTCATAAATGGCATTTTATTTCTTCTATTAAAAAAATATGGAATATAAAATTTTTTTACCTGATCTTTCAGCAATCCTATAGAAACATTGATGTTATAAGATTTTAAAATTTTATAAGTTTTTTTTTTAACTCTCTTATCTGTATCCTCTATTGCATAAATTACTTCAGATATTTTAGATTTAATAATTTCATTAGTGCAGGGAGGTGTTATACCGTAATGACTGCATGGCTCCAATGTAACGTACATTTTTGCACCATTTAAATTTTCTTTACAATTTTTAATGGCATTAAATTCAGCATGAGGTCTGCCTTTGAATGAAGTTTGTCCAATCGAAATTATATTATCATTTTTTACTATTACGCAGCCAACAGATGGATTTGTTCCTGTAAATCCTTCTCGAGATTTTGCCAAGTCCAAGGCAATATCCATATATAATTTATCCTTTGCTGTGAACTTAACTTTTTTTTGAGACATCAAGTTTGTCTACGAATTGTACAAAATCTTGTTCTTCCCTGAAGTTACGATACACAGATGCAAAACGAACGTAAGCAACCGGGTCTAATTCCTTCAGCCCCTCCATTACCATAGTGCCAATTGTATTTGTAGAAATTTCCATTTGGCCGTGCTCTTCTAAAGCTCTTGAAATTCTACTGATAAACTTTTCAGCTGTTTCAGTATCTATAGGTCTTTTTTTTAAGGCTATATAAATAGACTTTGATAACTTATCTCTATCAAAAGTTGATTTTCTTCCATTCTTTTTTACAACCATTATTTCTCTAAATTGAACTCTTTCGAATGTTGTAAAACGTGCACCACATACACATAATCGTCTTCTTCTTATTGCAGTTCCATCTTCAGTAGGACGAGAGTCCACTACAGAGGTTTCACCCTTTTTACAAATAGAACAAATCATTTACTATAGATTCTTATATATCGGAAAAGATGATGTTAGTGAAATAACTTCATTTTTTACCTCATTTTCTACTTTACTATTGTCTTCTGGGTTTTGAGATAATCCTTTAAGAGTTTTAGTTATTAATTCACCAACTGTTTTAAATTCATTTAAACCAAATCCTCGAGTAGTTGCAGCTTGTGTACCTAGTCTAATACCTGAAGTTACCATAGGTTTTTCAGTATCAAAAGGTATGCCATTCTTGTTACAAGTAATATTAGCTCTAGATAAACTTTCAGCGGCTAAGTTACCTTTGACATTGTATGGTCTTAAATCAACTAACATAAGATGAGTGTCGGTCCCATCAGAATAAATTTTAAAACCATTATTTTTTAATGTCTCTGCTAAGATTTTAGCATTTGCTAAAACAGATTTTATATAATTTTGAAAATCTGGTTGTAATGCTTCTAGAAAACCAGCGGCTTTAGCAGCAATAACATGCATTAATGGTCCACCTTGATAACCTGGGAAAACTGCAGTATTAAATTTTTTTGCAAGATCTTCGTGATTAGTCAAAATTATTCCACCTCTAGCACTTCTAAAAACTTTATGAGTTGTTGAAGTAACAACGTGAGCATAGTCACATGGATTTGGGTATCCTTTTCCTGCAACTAAACCTGAAAAGTGAGCCATATCGACCATTAGATACGCTCCAACTTTATCTGCAATTTCTCTAAATCTTTTAAAATCTATAACTCTCGAGTAAGCACTACCACCAGCAATAATTAATTTAGGTTTATGCTCTAAAGCAAGTTTTTCTACATTGTCATAATCTATTAACTCAGATTGTTTGTCGACATCATAACCAATCGCATTAAACCATTTACCCGACATTGAAATTTTTAATCCATGGGTAATGTGTCCACCAGAGTTTAAACTCATTCCCAAAAATGTGTCACCAGGATTTAGTAAAGCTAAAAATACGGCTCCATTAGCTTGAGCTCCTGAATGTGGTTGAGCATTAGCAAATTTACAATTAAATAATTTTTTAAGTCTATCAATGGCTAAATTTTCAGCAACATCCACATGCTCACATCCATTATAATATCTTTTTCCAGGATAACCTTCAGCATATTTATTTGTTAAGACTGATCCTTGCGCTTCAAGAACAGCTTGAGATACTATATTTTCTGATGCAATTAACTCTATATGTTGTTGTTGTCTGACAAGTTCATCTTTTATTGCTTTATAAAGTTCAGGATCTTTTAAAGACAAACTATCTTCAAAGAAACTTTTATAGCTATCATTTAAATAATTTTTTTCACTAGACATAATTATATTTTCTTTATTCTTTTTGAGTGTCTGCCACCTTCAAACTTAGTATTAATAAATGCCTTTACATAGTCAAGAGCATTTTTTGTCGATAACAGTCTAGATCCTAATGTAATGATATTTGCATCATTATGCAATCTAGATAATTTAGTTGATTTTAAATTAAAACACTGGGCAGCACGTATATTTTTGTATTTATTTGCAACAATATTCATCCCAGTGCCAGAGCCACATATTAATATACCCATATTATTCTTATTAATTTTTACTTTTTTTGCGACCTTATGAGCATAATCTGGATAATCAACTCTTGATTTGGTGTATGGACCTAAATCTTGATAATTCATATTATTATTTGATAAATATTTAATTATTGATTGTTTAAGTTTGAAACCAGCATGATCAGAAGAAATAAATATTTTATTCAAATTAATTAAATTTGTAATCAAGCACACATGCAACTAAATGAATTCTATTTTCCTCTCCTCCATTAAATGCGTTGTGATATTTTGTGTTATTTGTAACCCACACCGATCCATCTGCAGGCATATGTTTTGCAACATTATCAATTACCATTATACAGCCAGGATTTGTAATTATAGGAATATGTAATCTTGGTTCTGGATCTCTGTGCCAACTTAATGTAGATCTTGGTTCTTTTAATAATATTCTTACTCTTCCTAATTTATATTTAGAGCTAAGTGTATCATAAACTTCTTTGAAATAAGTGTTTTCATAATCTTGAATAAATTCTGAATACAATGTTTCATCAATGCTTACATCTCTTGAAACTTCTTTTCCAGATTTATCTGGTTTAGTCCAATAAACACCTCTAGCTTTATTCCCTTTTATAGAGTCTGGGTCCCCAGGTATTTGAGTAAGAGAAATAGCACCAAAATGAGTTACACCACCCCCATCATCAAACTTTTTAGTTTTGACAATCTGATTGTAAGCCTCATGTAATTTATCAATATCAAATTTAATATTTTGTTTTTGAAAATCACTGAAATCTAAAGTTCTTTGATCTTTTTTTATATCCAGGTTAACAATTTTTGTGTTATCTATACTCATCGAAAATGTGTTGTACTTATAATAATATATATTTGTATAATACTTTTGTCGCATTAATAAAGAAAATTTAAACATGATTACAGGCAAATTTCCTAATTTAAGACTAAGAAGAAATAGAAAGGAAACGTGGTCTAGAAGACTGATTCAAGAAAATACCTTAAGTCCAAATGATTTTATATTGCCTATTTTCTTAATTGAAGGATCCAATAAAAAAGAATCAATATCATCAATGCCTGGCGTTTTCAGATATTCTATAAATAGGCTACCACAAATAATTGATAAAGCTTTACGATTGGGTATACCGATGGTTGCACTTTTTCCTAAAACTAAAAATTCATTAAAAAATGAACTTGGCTCAGAGGCATTAAATGAAAATAATTTAGTTTGTAGAGCTATAAAAGAAATTAAAAAAAAATATAAAAATAAAATTGGAATTATGTGCGATGTTGCATTAGATCCATATACTTCTCATGGACATGATGGATTAATAAAATCAAATCAAATAGTTAATGATGAAACTATTGAGATATTAATTAATCAATCATTACTTCAAGCTGATATGGGATGTGATGTCATAGCTCCTTCTGATATGATGGATGGACGAATTGGTAAAATTAGAAAAGCTTTAGATAAATCTAATTTTAAGAATGTACAATTACTCTCATATGCTGCAAAATACGCATCAAGTTTTTATGGTCCTTTTAGAGACGCTGTTGGTTCAAAGAGTAAACTAAAAGGTGACAAAAAAACATACCAGATGGATTTTAGAAATAGCGATGAGGCTATAAGAGAAATTGCTTTAGATATAAGAGAAGGAGCAGACATGGTTATGGTTAAACCAGGTATGCCATATCTAGATATTATTAAGTTAATAAAGAATAAATTTAAAATACCTGTGTTTGCATACCAAGTGTCTGGGGAATACAGCCTTATACAAACTGCTATTAATAAAAAAATAGTGAACCAAGATGTAATTTATGAAAGTTTAATGTCTTTTAAGAGAGCTGGAGCTAACGGTATTGTTTCATACTATGCTGATAGAATTGATAAAATTCTAAAATAACTATTTTAAAGAATTTATGAAAATAATTCTACTATTAGGATAATTTATATTATTAGGTTTCAAAATAGTTTTATCTAAAAAATCTCCAACTAGTTTCAAGCCACTTAATAAAATATTTATATCACTTACAACTAAATTCTTTTCAATTAAAAAATTTGGAACATATTTCTTTTCATTTTGAGTATTTGCAAAATATACAGTTTTGTTATCTTCTAGTTTTTTTTCAACTAAATTTTCTAACTCAAGGTCATATCCTAATAACTTAAGTAAATCTAATTCCCAAAATATATATTCTTTTAACCAGTCTTTATGATCTAATAATTTATATAAATTTTCAATAAGTAAAAAAACCTTCTCATTAGTTTGAAGTTCCGCAGTTAAAATTTTTACAAGATTCATTGCAGATGTAATGCAAGAAAGCTTTTGCTTATGATCAAAATAAAGAGGACTATATGCATTTAAAATTTCTATTTTTAGATAACCCATCCTATGATCATTTTTTGAATTATAATTAACATGAAGTTTATTTCCTATTTGAAGGTAATTTTTGATCTTTTTCGAAGTACCACCAAAAATAATTCCAGAAATCTTGCCTTTATTCTCTGTATATAATTCCGCAATAATAGAATTTTCACTATATCGGCTTTTACTTAATAAAAAAGATTGATCTGCCCAATTCATATTTTCATGAATTTAAATTTTTTAGACACTCTATTGCAGCATTTTGCTCAGCATCTTTTTTTGATTTACCTAACGATACATGAAATTTAGTATTCGGGAGCTTTACACCTACTTTAAAAATTGGTTTGTGACGGGGACCAGTGTTTGAAATTATTTTATAAATAGGTAATTTTTTAAATTTTTTTAAAGCTAATTCTTGAAGTTTAGTTTTAGCATCGATTTGAGTTATAGAGCTTTTTTCAATATGATTATTCCACAATTTAAGAATAACTTTTTCAACAATATTTAACCCTTTATCTAGATAGATAGCTCCTAATAATGCCTCACAACTATCAGAAATTATTTTATCCTCAATTTTAATATTTTTATTTTTAGGGTTAAATGTTTTTATAAATTTATCCAGTTCTATTGTTTTGGCCACTTCTAAACATGTTTTTTTATTCACTAATGAGGCAAATTTTTTATCTAAAACTCCCTCATTTTCTTTAGGATAAATTTTTAAAAGTTTTTGAGAAATAACTAAACCAAGAACTCTATCTCCTAAAAATTCAATTTTTTCATAATTTTCAATTTTATTGTAGCTTTTATGAGTTAAGGATTGAATTAGAAGATTTTTATTTTTAAATTTTAAATTTAATTTTTTTTCTAGTTTTTGATAATTGATCTTCATTAATTAATTTTGTTAAATGTTCGTTTAAACCTAATAGATTTATTCCATTTCCAAAATTCAAAAACAGATCCAATTCTTGTATCTGACGAAAAGAAAATAAATTGAGCCTTACCAACTAAATTATCTTTATGAACATAACCTACGCTAGTTAAATATCTACTATCTTTAGAGCAATCTCTGTTATCTCCTAAAAAAAAATAATGATTGTCAGGTACAGTAAAAACATCTGAATTTTGATAAGTATAATTTTTTAAATAAACTGTATGAAAAGATTTTCCATCAGGTAATTTTTCCTCAAATTTATAAACATCTATTGTATCGTTTCCACAATAAATTTTGTTTTTACTTGAAATTCTTGATTTTAAAATTTCACTGTTATTTAAATATAAATTTGAGTCAATGAATTGAATATTATCACCAGGTAGGCCAATTAATCTTTTTATATAATCAGTTCTATTATCTGCAGGTGTCTTGAAGACAACTACATCTCCTCGCTCTGGACTATTAAACATTACTCTTTTGCTTAAAATGGGAGGACTAAAAGGAAATGAGTGTTTGCTATAACCATATGAATATTTTGTTACAAACAATCTATCACCAACTAACAAAGTGGGTTCCATTGATGATGAAGGAATATAAAATGGTTGGACTAAAAGTGACCTTATTATTATAGCGATTACCAATGCATACAATAAAGTTTTTATATTTTCAGTAAAAAAATTTTTATCTAACTTCATGTTGACTCAATA
>CABXYF010000030.1 GCA_902516435.1 uncultured Pelagibacteraceae bacterium
GGCAGCTCGAAAATTCTTTAAACATATCATCTGCAAAATTAAATTGTTTCCAATTTACTAGATAATATTTTTTTGGTACATCTATAGTGGTAATTCCTACATCTAATACTTTTGAAAACGAACTATTAATAAATGCAAAAATTAAAAATATGAAAATTAATATTATTTTCATTTTATAATTTTAAAAAGTTATCAATTATTTTAAGTCCTATCTTATCACTCTTTTCAGGGTGAAATTGGGTTCCAAAGATATTTTCTTTTTCAACTGAACATACAATCTTTGAGGCGTAATCTGTTGTTGCAGAAATAATATTTTTATCTTCTGGAATAAATTCATAACTATGTACAAAATACATGTGAGAATTATTCTCAATATCTCTAAAAATTTTACTATCTTTAATAATATTTATTTGGTTCCAGCCAATATGTGGAAGTTTGAATTTATCATTTTGATTGTCTATTTTTGTTACCTTACCCGATATCCATCCTAAACCCTTAGTTTCTATTTCTTCATAACCAACATCAGCAAACATCTGTAAACCAACACAAATTCCTAGAAGAGGCTTTTTGTTTTTAATCGCAAAATCATTTAGTGTATTTACTAAGCCGTCGATAGCACTTAAAGCATCAACACAACTTTTAAACGAACCCTGCCCAGGTAGAACTACTTTATCTGAGGATTTGATCTTATCTAAATCTGATGATACCTCGATATTTACTTTATCTTTAGCAACCTCCTTAAAGGAATTTATTACCGAGCTTATATTGCCCGAGTTATAATCAACAATTGTGACATTCATTAAACTTATAATGAGCCTTTAGTTGATGGAATACTTTTTTTATTTCTAGGATCCATCTCTAAAGCATCTCTTAAAGATCTTGCTAAGCCTTTATAACAAGACTCAATAATGTGGTGACTGTTGTCCCCATAAATATTTTCAACGTGTAAGGTAATTCCAGCCGATTGTGAGAAAGCCTGGAACCACTCTTTGAATAATTCAGTATCCATCTCTCCAAGTTTTTCAACTTTCAATTTTACTTTCCAAATCAAATAAGGTCTGTTCGAAACATCAATAGCTACTCTAGTTAAAGTTTCATCCATTGGAATTACTCTGTGTGCATACCGTTTAATACCAACAAATTTTTTTGCAGCTTTTTTTAAAGCTTCACCAATCGCGATACCTGTGTCTTCAGTAGTGTGGTGAAGATCAATGTGTGTATCTCCTTTTGCTTTAACTTTTAAATCTATTAAAGAATGCTTTGATAATTGTTCAAGCATATGATCTAAAAAACCTATACCAGTGTCAATTTGGTATTTTCCTTTTCCATCAATATTCACTTCAACACTGATGCTGGTTTCTTTTGTTTTTCGAGATACTTTACCTTTTCTAGCCATATATTTTAGAGGTATACATACATAATCCTACTAATTCAATATCAGTATCAGTACTTGAAGTATCAAAAATAGTTACCATTTATTGTTTATGACAACAATTGTGTTAGTTAGAAAAAATAATGAAGTAGTAGTTGCTGGTGATGGGCAAGTAAGTATGGGAAATACTGTTGTAAAAAGTACTGCTTCAAAAGTTAGAAAAATTGAAAAAAGAGATGTAGTTGCTGGGTTTGCTGGATCAACTGCTGATGCTTTGACTTTGTTTGAAAGATTAGAGGGTAAACTAGAAAAGCATGCAGGAAATTTATCTAGAGCCGCTGTTGAGCTAGCAAAAGATTGGAGAACAGATAAATATTTAAGAAGATTAGAGGCACTAATGGCTGTTGGAGATAAAGAAAATAGCTATATAATTTCTGGAACAGGTGATGTTTTGGAACCTGAAGGAGATGTAATTGGCATTGGTTCAGGTGGAAATTACGCTTTAGCCGCTGGAAAAGTTTTAATGGATGGTGAAATGTCTGCTGAAGAGGTTGCTAAGAAAGCGATTAAAGTAGCATCGGAAATATGCGTATTTACAAACGATAATATTAAGGTCCATAAAATTTAATGGAAAATTCAAACGTAACCCCTCTAGTTCCAAAAGATAAAAAAGAAAAGGAAGGAGCTTCTTTAGTAAGCTCTCTTTCACCAAGAGAAATTGTTTCTGAACTCGATAGATTTGTTGTTGGTCAAAATAAAGCAAAAAAAGCCGTTGCGGTTGCTCTAAGGAATAGATGGCGAAGACAAGCACTTGAAGGAGAAATGAAAAATGAAGTCTTGCCTAAAAATATTTTAATGATAGGGCCAACAGGAGTTGGTAAAACTGAAATTTCTAGAAGACTATCAAAGCTGGCTGAAGCACCTTTTGTAAAAGTTGAAGCAACCAGATTTACTGAAGTTGGATATGTTGGGAGAGATGTAGAGCAAATAGTAAGAGATCTGATTGAGATCGCTATTGCAATGGAAAAAGTTAAAAAAAGAAAAGAAGTTTTTGCTCAAGCTCAAAAGGCAGCAGAGGAAAAGGTTTTAGATGCTCTAGTTGGTAAAAAAGCAAGTTTAGCAACAAGAGAAAGTTTCAGAAAAAGACTTAGAAACGGTGATCTTGATGATAATGAAATAGAAATTGCAGTTAGTGATAGTGGATCAGGCGGAGCATCATTTGAAATTCCAGGAATGCCTGGAGCAAATGTTGGTATGATTAATATTGGTGAAATGATTGGAAAATCAATGGGTTCAAAGGAAAAGAAAAAAAAAATGAGTGTGAAGGAGTCTCATGAAATTTTAATTAACGATGAGTCTGATAAATTAATTGAACAGGATAAAATTATTAAAGCGGCAAAATTGTCAACCGAGAATAATGGTATTGTTTTTTTAGATGAGATTGATAAAATTTCAGCAAGAACAGATAGAGTCGGAGGCGATGTGTCTCGAGAAGGTGTTCAAAGAGACTTACTGCCACTTATCGAAGGAACAACTGTAAACACAAAACATGGCCCAATTAAAACTGATCATATTTTATTCATTGCATCAGGTGCATTTCAACTTGCTAAGCCCTCTGATCTTCTTCCAGAACTGCAGGGAAGACTACCCATAAGGGTCGAGCTAGAAGCGTTGACTAGTGAGGATTTTAAAAGGATTTTAAGAGAACCAGATTTCAGTTTGATCAAACAATATGTTGCTCTATTAAAAACTGAAAATGTTGATCTTGAATTTTCGGACGATGGTATTGATACTATTGCTAATATTGCGTCGGAAGTAAATGCAACTGTAGAAAATATTGGTGCTAGAAGGTTACATACAATAATTGAGAAAATTTTGGATGAAATAAGTTTTACTGCAACAGATCGTGCAGGAGAAAAAATTATAATTAATAAAGACTACATAAACAAAAACTTAGATAATTTAGTTAAAGATACTGATCTTTCAAAATTTATTTTGTAGATTTATTTTTTTTTAAAAAAATATAAAAAGCACCTCCTCCACCGTCATCAATACTAGCATCCTTAATCTCATTTATAATGTTCATCAAATTCTTATTATTTTCTATAAATTCAGGTACAGAATATTTTAATATTCCGAAGTCTTTAGATACATAGGGATCTTTTTCATTTTGGGAATGAATTCCTTTACCGGTAACAACGATTATCTTATTCACTTTTTCTATAAAAGATTGATGTATAAATTTTTCAATAGTTTTATTTGCCTGTTCAAGAGTGTAACCATGAAGATCTATTGATTTAGTTTTAAATATTTTGAGATTTGATTTTTTATAGTCTTTATTGGGTAGTCTTTCATTGCTAGATAAAAAGTTTTCCCAGTCTTTTTTATCTTTATCTGAAATATCGTTAATCAATTAAGTTAAGGTATTTACTAGCTGCCAGTTAGGATTCACAGAAGTTGTGTCTCTCGAAAATACCCATGTATCATAAATTTTCTTAATTTTTTCTGGATCTCCTGAAACAATTTTTTTCTCTTTATCTCTGATACAAGTTATCACTTCAGCGATAAAATCAACCGTAACATTTAAAATATTACCTATCTTTTTGTGTTCTTTGATTATAGCTGAGTTAATACCTATGAAGGTGATTTCAGCAAAATGACCTCTTGAACTTCTTTCCTTAAGGGCTTCATTAAATTGAGAGTAAATCTGTCCATTTAATAAAGGTCTGCTGGTTGTAATTTTATTATCGTTATCACTAAAATCTGTAATTATAGTTTCATACGCTATCTTAGCACCTTTTAAAAATTCATTTTGAGCAGTAGCATCAAAATTTTCGTTCGATTTTATTGGTTGTTCAACATTAATATTTTTTAATACCTCTTTAAACTGATTTGGTGTTTTGCCCTCAAATCCAGTTCTTTTGCCAAGAATTCCTCTCAATCTTAAAAAAATAAACCCAGCAATCATTGCTAATAAAATGATATCAATGTACTCAAAACTATAATTCATTAGTTGATAGTAATTACTCTGTTGATTAATTTCAACCAGCAATTTAGATTATGGACAAATGAACCCAATATTATTATTAATTATCTTAGTTCCAGCAATCGAAATCTATCTTTTAATTAAAATTGGATCTCAAATAGGAGCAATTACAACAATTTTTTTAATTTTTCTTACAGCGATAGTCGGGATTTATTATGCAAAATATGAGGGTTTAAATACGCTTAGATCTGGCTTTTCACAATTGAGCAAAAATGAAACACCAGCGTATGAAGTGATATCAGGTGCAGCAATTGCGTTTGCAGCATTATTATTAATCATACCTGGTTTCGCCACTGATATATTAGGTTTTTTATTAATTTTTCCAGTAAGTCGAAAATTAATTTTTAATAAATTTGCCGAAAAGTTTAAATCTAATAAAAACAAAAAAAATAATTTTATAGAGGGAGACTTTGAAGATATAGAAGACGATAATGACAAAAAAGTTTAAAATATTGGGTAAATATATAAAAGACTTATCAAGTGAAACTTCAGATGTTGAAACATATATATTTGTAAAAGAGCGAATAGCTAAATACCAGCTCAATATTGATATAAAATCAAAAGCATTAAAGAATAAAATGATTGAAGTAGATACAAAATTTAAGTTTGAAGACAAAGAAGAAAGTAAGAAAAAATCTTATTTTGAAATAATATATTCAACTGTAATAAAAGTTGATGATGACATGGTGGATAAAAAAGAATTAGAGAAAATTATTGTATGCGATGTACAAATTGAAATTTATCCTGAGCTAGAAAAATGCCTTTTAGATCTTTTGCATAATTCAGGATACCCAGATATAAATTTTGAAAAAAAAGTAGACTTTGAGGATTTATATAAAAAAAGATTTAATTAAAAAAATTTTTTTTTAATCTTTGTTTTAAGTATTCTTTGTGATTTAAAATCTCCTCTTTAGAAGGTTTAATAATTTTTTTAAAATAGGCTACTTTTAAATTGCTAATTTCAGATTTCTCTTGAATATTATTTTGAAAGTCTAGTGTAGGTTCTTTTTGATCAATTAAATTAATGTACACTTTTGCCAAAAGATCACAATCAATCAAAGCTGTATGTTGAATTCTTTTAGAATTATCTATTCTAAATCGTTTACAAAGAGCATCTAAACTTACAGGTGAGCCTGGAAATTTATCACGAGCTAAAACCAATGTATCAATTATCTCATTTTTAATTTTATTTTTTCCAAGTATATTTAATTCATTATTTAAGTGAGCAAGATCAAACTCAGCATTGTGGATTATTAGTCTTTTGCCATCAATAAATTCAAGGAATTTTTCATCAATTTCATTAAATTTCTTCTGACCAGATAAAAACTCGTCATCATAACCATGAACTTCAAAAGCTTTTTCAGATACTTTTCTTTCAGGATTTAAATAGCAATGAAATTTATTTTTTGTAGGAATTAAATTTTCAAGTTCTATACAGCCAATTTCAACAATTCTGTGACCATCTTTTACTGATATACCTGTTGTTTCTGTATCAAGGACTATTTCTCTCATTATTTAATTTGTTTTAAGATTTCAGTTACTGCTTTCTTAACAGATTTTTTGTAAATTTATTTTTAATAATGAAATTAGATCGTGTTTTCTTATAATCGAGTGAGAGTTGAATATTTTTAAATTTTTTGTAAAGTTTTTTGTTAAAATTGTCTCTTTTTTGAAGATTTTTTAAGATATCAGATTTTTTGGAATGTACAAAAATTAATACATCATCTTTTCTATTTAATTTATTCTCTAATAACAATGGAATGTCCAATACAATAATTTTTTTATTTATATTCTTTTTTAAAAAAACATTCATTTTCTTTTTTATTTCTTTATGAATTATTTGAATAATTTTTTTTAAGTTATGATCACTTGAAAGTATAGCATTGGTTATCTGTGTTTTATCTACTGGAAAAGTATGAATAAATCTTGGTAAGATTTTTTTAAGTTTGAAAAA
>CABXYF010000031.1 GCA_902516435.1 uncultured Pelagibacteraceae bacterium
TTTCTTTTTCTTTTAAAGAAACTTTATCATCAACAGATTCAATATGATCATCAGTTATAGTTTGTATTTTTTTTTCATTTTTTTTTTCATCATCTTCACTAATTTCTTTATTTTTTAATAATTTTTTCGATTCTTCATTTGCTTCTCTCCTAATATTTCTTATTGAAACTTTACATTTTTCACCAATTGATTTAATTATTTTTTTTTAATTCGGTTCTTCTTTCCTCATTAAGTTCTGGGACGGGTAACCTAATTAATTGTCCATCAACTTGAGGGTTTAAACCTAAGTCTGATTTTTTGATTGCTGCATCTAGTAATGGAACATTATTTATATCCCAAACCTGTATATTTATCATCCTTGGATCTGGTGTTGTTATGCTACCTACTTGATTAATTGGCATTTGTTGGCCATATACGTCTACTTTTATCAAGTCTAACATTGCAGAATTAGCTCTACCAGTTCTTAATGATGCTAGTTCTTTGGAAAATACCTCTATGGCTTTATCCATTTTAAGGCTGTAAGATTTTTCATCAAACATTTACTCTCCAATCTTAATTCTATAAAATTCTCTAATTTTTAAGTCGGCTATAGCTAATTCCTGCAATATATCCTTCACTTTTTTTTTAGGTTCCATAACCCAAGCTTGAGTTAAAAGAGCATTTTCCTCCTTAAACTTATTCATTTTACCTAAACTAATTTTTTTCGCAATCTCCTCAGGTTTTCCAGAATTCTTTAATTCCTCTGTAACAAGCTCTTGTTCTTTATCAATAACATCCTTATCAATTTGACTCGAGTCTAAAGCTAATGGATTTGAGGCTGCAATATGCATAGACAGTTGTTTACTGAATGTCTTTACTGCTTCAGATTTTTCTTTAGTTTCTAGTGACACTAGTACAGCTAATTTAGCCACATTGTCCTTAACAACTGTATGAAGATAAAAATTATTTACACCATTCATACTTTCAATAGTTTTAGATTTTCCTATTGTTATTTTTTCCCCAATTTTTGCGATTAAGGCAACTAAATTTTCATCAACCGATATCCCATTATTCATCTTTGAGCTCTTCAATTCTTCAAGATTAGAATTTTTTTGATTATTTAATTCACTGAG
This sequence comes from uncultured Pelagibacteraceae bacterium, assembly GCA_902516435.1. Classification (GTDB taxonomy): domain Bacteria; phylum Pseudomonadota; class Alphaproteobacteria; order Pelagibacterales; family Pelagibacteraceae; genus Pelagibacter. The sequence goes on from CABXYF010000031.1 coordinate 1,113, forward strand.
TTCCTTTACGAATTTAATAAAGTCTTCATTTTTAGCAACAAAATCAGTCTCACAATTAATTTCAATAATAGATGTTTTTGTTTCATCTCCGCTAACAACTACAACTCCTTCTTTAGCATCACGAGACATTTTTTTTGAAGCCTTCGAAATTCCTTTTACTCTAAGTATTTCTATAGCTTTATCTAAATCTCCATTAGACTCTTTTATTGCTAAATTACAATCCTTGAAACCTGCTCCAGTTGCTTCTCTTAATTTTTTAACATTATTGATATCACTCATATTAATTTAAAATCTCCTTACTTTCTTTAGAAAATTTTTGTTCTAATTTTTCTCTATCAAGTTCTTGAATTGTTTTTGATTTATCATCATTTTTTTTAATATCTTTAATTGAAACTTGTTTTGTATCTTGAGTTGGAATAGAACTTTTGGCATTACTAATAGTTTCTTTAATTAGATTGCAATAAAGATCTATTGCTCTTCTGGCATCATCGTTTCCAGGAATGGGATAGTCAATATTGTCAGGATTGGAATTACTATCTAATATTGCAATAATTGGAATTCCCAGTTTAACTGACTCTGCTATAGCTAATGACTCATAATTTGTATCTATAATAAATACTAAATCAGGTGTTTTTTTCATTTCAGAAATTCCACCTAAAGATCTTTCAAGTTTATCTTTTTTTACGCTCATTTTAAGAAGTTCTTTCTTTGTAAATCCTCTATTTTCAGCAACAAGATCAGCTTCGTATTTTTTCATTTTTTTTATTGAACCTGAAATCGTTCCCCAATTGGTTAACATTCCACCTAGCCATCTGTAATTTACAAAGTATTGATCAGTTTCTTTTGCAACCTCTGCTATCGCTTCTGAAGCTTGTTTTTTAGTAGAAACAAATAAAATTTTTCCATTATTAGCAATTGTGTTGTAGACCTTTTCTAGGGCTACTTTGGTTAGTTCAAGAGTTTGAGTTAAGTCAATAATATGAATTGAATCTCTTTTTCCAAAAATATATTTCTTCATTTTAGGATTCCATCTCAAAGTCTTATGACCAAGATGTACACCAGCTTCTAATAATTGTTGTATTGTAACGTTAGGTATTTTCATATTTATTCCCGGTTAAGCCACCACAGTAATTTCCATTTAAGGACCGGAGGTATAAAACCAAGAACTGTGTGCGTGTTAATTTAATTTATGCTGTATTTACAAATAATTTAAGAATTTAACAAGTTTTATTTATGTAATAGTGGCGTGTATCTGTTGTTTTCTTAACAAATTAAGTGCTTTTCTATCAAATTTTTTGGGATTATTCAGTTTAAATTGAAGAATATTATCTTCAGTTACCAGATTAATATTGACTAAAGTTTTTCCATTTTCTTCTAGAATTTTTGATATAGCATGTACTTTTTCTTTAGAGTCTACATCAAAAGATACTTTTTCAATTGGGCTATTAAATAGCTCTTTTAAGGAGGCTATTTTTTGAACATTAACTCTTTTAAAACGATTTTCATCATCAGTTATATTTTTAATTAAAGTTAATATTAAAGAATTACCCTCTTTTAAAATTCCTCTATTTAAATCCAAAACATCAGAAAATATAAAAAGTTCAAATACGCTTGATAAATCTGTTAATTTCAACACAGCATAAGAATTTCCTTTTGCAGTTTTTCTTTCCTGCAACTTAAGCAGGGTAGCCGCTATATTACAATTTTTAATCTCATCATCAGCAATAAATTTATTATATTCTCTTATTTTATAATCATCATAAATTTCTGTAAATTGATTTAAAGGATGATCAGATATAAAAAAACCTACAGCTTCAAATTCTTTTGCTAACCTTTCCTCAAATTTCCAGTCTTCAATTTCATGTATTATATTATCCTGTTTATTCGCATCCTCTGAAAATAAATCAATTTGGTTAGCAGACTTATTATCAAAAATATTTTTACTTTTGGTTATAATGCCAGGTATTGAGTTAAATAAAGCTTGTCTATTAAAATTTATATTATCGAATGCACCAGCTTTTACTAATCCCTCAAGTTGAAGTTTATTAATATCTTTGGGTTTCACTCGATTTAAAAAATCATTGATTGATGAAAATTTTCCATGAGCAATCCTTTCCTCAACTATATTTGAAATTGCTTCATAACCTACCGCTTTAATTCCTCCTAAAGCATAGTAAAACTTTCCTTCAATTGTTCTAAAATCTGCATAACACTCGTTTATATCAGGTCGGATAACTTCTACATTAAGTCTGTTTAGTTCCTCATAGAATTCACTTAGTTTGTTTTGATTAGAAATATCCATCGTCATTGAGGCTGCCATGAATTCTTTTGGAAAATAAGTCTTTAGAAAAGCAGTTTGATAAGAAATAATAGCATAAGCTGCTGCATGACTTTTGTTAAATCCATATTCTGCAAAAGGTTCTATTTTTAAAAATATTCCAGCAGCAACATCTTTTGCAATTCCATTTTTTATTGCTCCTTCAATGAAACCTTGCTTTTGTTTTTCAAGTTCAGCTCTTTTCTTTTTACCCATTGCCCTTCTTAATAAATCTGCTTGACCTGCAGTAAAACCTGACAACTTTTGTGCTATTTGCATTACTTGTTCTTGATAAATTATTACCCCGTATGTTGGTTTTAGAATATCTTCAAGAAGTGGATGTAAGTAATCAGGTTTTTGTTTACCATGTTTACAATCGTTATATGTGGGAATGTTACTCATTGGTCCTGGGCGATACAAGGCTACAAGAGCAATAATATCCTCTATATGATTTGGTTTCATTTGTATTAAAGCTTCTCTCATTCCAGCGCTTTCAATCTGAAACAAGCCAACTGTTTTTCCACTCGATAACAAATCAAAAACCTTTTGATCTTCAAAATTAATATTTTCAATATCAAAATTTTTATTGAATTTTTTAATTAACTTTTGGGTATTGCTAATTACAGTAAGAGTTTTTAAACCTAGAAAATCAAATTTTATTAATCCTGCGTTTTCAGCTGAATACATATCAAATTGAGTAGAGGGTAATAATAAATCTGATGAACTATCTTTATATAAAGGGACTACTTCAGTCAGTTTCCTGTCTGCAATAACCACACCTGCCGCATGAGTTGCAACATTTCTATTTAGACCTTCAAGTTGAAGTGATAAGTCAGTTAATTTTTTAACTTTTGCATCTTCATTTATTAGTTTTTTTAGTCTCGGTTCACCTGCTATACATTGCGTTAAGTTTTGTGGTCTAGAAGGATCAAATGGTATCATTTTAGAAATACTATCTACAAAACCATAAGATAATCCTAAAACTCTTCCTACATCACGTATCACCATCCTGGCTTTTAATTTTCCAAAAGTAATTATATGGGCAACACTTTCTTTGTACTTTTTTGTTAAATATTCAAAAACAAGATCTCTTTTATCCTCACAAAAATCTATGTCAAAATCAGGCATAGATATTCGGTCTGGATTCAAAAATCTTTCAAATATTAAATTGAATTTGATTGGATCCACATCAGTAATGGATAAACACCATGCAACTAAAGACCCTGCTCCCGAACCCCTACCAGGACCGACTGGAATATCATTCCTTTTGGCCCACTTAATATAATCTGAAACAATAAGAAAATAACTGGCATATTTCATTTCAATAATTATTGAAAGCTCATGTTCTAATCTTTTATTGTATTCTAAATA
>CABXYF010000032.1 GCA_902516435.1 uncultured Pelagibacteraceae bacterium
TAAATATCCCAAAATATCTAAAATTATGCATGAAAATATGCCTGCAACCAATATACTTAAAATATGAGTCAATTTTATCTCAATAAAAAATTAATATAAAAAAGCAAATTATGAAAAAAACTCCTAAAATTGAAAGATAAATTGTCTCTATACTTTTTCCAACTTTTCTATAATTCAAAAAAGCAAGTATTATGAATCCTATAGATGTAATTAAAAAATATATTGGTTCTATAACACCATCTAACGATCCCATAAATTTCTTTCAATTAAATATTTAAACTATTGACATTTAAAATCACTTAATATATTACTAACGATAATTAATAGTTATCAATAGTAATTATATGAATGAGCTAACAACAGATCTAAAAACACTTCATGAGGAAACTTTAAATAACTTAAGAAGTTCTAAGGCTAATAATACTCTAAGAGCCTATAAGTCTGACTTCAAAGACTTTGGTGCTTTTTGTTATAAACATGGGTTAAATTCACTACCAACTGAGCCAAAAATTATTTCCTTATACCTAACTCATTTATCTAAAAACTCAAAAATAAGCACTTTAAGAAGACGATTAGTTTCAATAAGCATGGTACATAAGTTAAAAGGGCATTATCTGGATACCAAACATCCTATAATAGTAGAAAACTTAATGGGAATAAGAAGAGTTAAAGGAAGTATTCAAAGAGGAAAAAAACCTCTATTAATCAATCATTTAAAATCTATTATTAATGTAATAGATCAACAAAAAATTGATGAAATAAAAAAACTTAGAGATAAATCAATAATATTAATAGGCTTTGGAGGTGGTTTTAGAAGAACAGAACTCATTTCAATCGATTATGAGGATTTAGAATTTACTCCTGAGGGTATCAAAATTATTATTAGAAGATCAAAAACTGATCAAATTGGTGAAGGAATGATAAAAGGACTGCCCTACTTCAATAATGAAATTTATTGTCCAGTTAAAAACTTACAAAAATGGTTAAAAATTTCTAAGATTAATTCTGGACCTATTTTTAGAAGATTTTCGAAGGGTTTATCATTAACAGATAAAAGATTAACTGACCAATCAGTAGTTTTATTAATTAAAGAATATTTAAATTTAGCAGGTATAGAAAATAAAAATTTTTCTGGTCATAGTTTGAGGTCAGGTTTTGCAACAGTCGCAGCTGATTCAGGAGCTGATGAGAGAAGTATAATGGCTATGACAGGTCATAAAACAACTCAAATGGTTAGGAGATATATCAAAGAGGCAAATCTATTTAAAAATAATGCTTTAAATAAAATACAATTTTAAAAAAATTATTAAATGTATTATTTATTCTCCCAAAAAAAATTAAATTTAGTATTAATATTTAAAGTTTTATTAATAATAAAATGAGCAATCTTTTCAGAATTCATTTTAGCATGATATTTTTTCATTCCATTGTATGCAATTTTTTTCCTTAAAGAAGTAGAATTTTTAAATTTAATAATTTTATTTAATAAATCATTATAATTATTGTAAAATACAACTTCTTTTTTTGAAAATAATTTATTGAGCTGAGTTCTAATATCAATAAAAGTCAAAATACCGTTTCCAATTAATTGTGCTAATCTATCACTAGAATAAAATTTTAATGGATAGCCTTGACTAAGATTTAATGCCATTTTTGATTTTGATAACTCGTTTTTAAATTCTTCAGCCCACACAGGTTGGTTGTTGTTCATACCAAAAATATTATATTTAATTTGATTATCACTATTCATCAATTTTAAAATGAATGATTCCCTTCTATCAATTTTTCCTTTTCTTAATATACCGCGATGAACACCATGAGAGATCGCAAAAAAAAGATCATATTTATAAACTTTATTTTTATAAATTTTCATATTTTCAAAAGATTGATCAACGGGATTAGGAATAAAAAAAACTTTTTTGGATTTTAAATTTTTTAAAGAAGAAGGGTGTGTTGTACAAAAACTTGCATCTAAATTTTCAATCTTACTTAAAAATCTTAATTTGTTAGTTTTCCAATTTTTATTGTCCATTCTATCTAAAAACCACTGACAAAACTTAATACTTGGATAAAATTTTTTTATTTGCGTTAATGTATAACTTGAAATTTGATCGGCATGTCCTAAAACAATTAAATGAGGATTAAAATTACCGACTATTTCTAATAATCTATAATTGAGTGACTTAGAACCATAAATATCAGTTATTTTACGGTCTTGACTAATAATATCTCTATCACTGAATGTTTGAACAGTATGGCCCAATTTAACAAATCCGTTATTAATTCTACGACCTGTATTGTAAAATAATCTTCCATTATGTCTAATATTAAAGTTTGTTATATGTAAAATTCTAATTTTTTTTTGATGTATTTTTGAATTTTTAAATAGTTTTTTTCTATATTCATCAATTAATTTTGAAGTAAAATCATTGTTTAGGTAAAAATTTTTGTATGAATTAAACTGTAAGTTTTTTAATTTTTTTTTATTTAATATTAATTTTTTAATTTCCTTATAAATTTCAATACTTGAAAGCTTTTTTAAAATAATGCCATCCGTTATAGTTTCAGGTAAACCACCTTTATTACTAATTATTACAGCACATCCCCTACTGCTAGCTTCTAAACTTACTCTACCAAATGGCTCTTCCCATCTTGAACAGACAACAGCAATTGATGATTTTTTTAGAAGTTTAAGAATATTTGTATTTGATTGATATCCTTTATTAATAAGTCTTTCATGATTAAATATTATTTTTTCTCTAGGCTCGTCTCCATAAACTATACATTTCCAATTTTGAAATTCGTTTAAAATTTTCAATACTGCTTTACCAAATAAATCATAACCTTTAGATTTATTTAATTTACCAACAAAAGTTATTATCTTTTCTTTTTTATCTAATTGAATTTTTTCAGAACTAGTTGATTGATGAATGATTTTAATTTTTTCGCTATTGAAATAAAATTTACTTATATCTTTAAAAAAACGTTTTTTCGTCCATTCACTATTAAAAATAATTTTATGACAAAAATTTAGTATAAATAAACGCTCATCTATTGAGGTTGAGCCACTCATGGAAAGTGGATCATTGTGAAAATAAAAAACTATTTTTTTTTTAAAATAAGAAAAAAATTTCAGATAAGAGGGCCTGTTGTGAATTTCTAAAATATCTGATTTTCTTTTTTTTTCCAATTTAATAAAGTTATTTACATAAATTTTTGATGAACTTTGAAATATTTTTTTTTGAAAAGGTATATTTACATAATTTTTTGACAAAATATGTTTATAAACTGTATTTCCATATACTTTAATTGATTTATAAATACTTTTTTTGTTTACTCCATTTACAAAAACTGAAACCGCTCCAGCGTTATCTCTTGAATAATTTTCTTTATAAGGAAGTAAAATAGATATTTTCATTATTTATTATTTAAATAATTTTTTTTAATTTTTAGTCTTTCTTTATAATTTTTTTTTAAAAAAAATTCATTTCTCATAGCAATAGACTTTGTTGCATAGGCTTTTTTATATATTAATTTCCAATATCTTCCTCTTGTAAATTTAGCTCCTTTTGACGAGTTATGTAATTTAATTCTATTAGCAATGTTTGAAGTATAACCAACATATGATGTGGTCTTTTTTTTGTGAGTGCTAACAATTAAATATACAAAATACTTCATTATTGGCGGTCCCTAGGGGAATCGAACCCCTCTTTCGAGGATGAAAACCACGTGTCCTAACCGATAGACGAAGGGACCGAATTGCTGTTTTTTATTGTAAAAAAGTATATTAATCAAGCTTTAATAGATTTAGGATAGTTATCAACATCATCTATTTACAACTTTTTTAATTATTTTTTTCAAACCTGTGCTTTTATGTGTAACTAAAGTTTCAGAAATGAATTCATTGTTCTCAGTTCTTATCCCTGATACCAAATCGCCCGATGTGATACCTGTCGCACAAAAAATTGAATCTCCTTTAACAATCTCATCCAATTCATATTTTTTTGTTAAATTAGTAATTCCCATTTTATTAGCTCTTCTCTTGTCTTTTTCTGTATGAAATAAGAATCTTCCCTGAAAACCGCATTCAAAAGTATCTAGGGCTGCTGAGGCTAGAACACCTTCGGGACCCCCTCCTATACCAAGGAAAATATCTACACCATATTT
>CABXYF010000033.1 GCA_902516435.1 uncultured Pelagibacteraceae bacterium
AACTCTCCCATTTATCTCCAATTCTATCTCTACATTTTTCAGCAGCTGAATTGACATCAAACAAAGTGCCATACGCATCAAAAATTATTGCTTTAATATTTTTCATAAACTAATTTATCAATATGAGTAACATTAGATTATTTTTTCCAAAAAGTTTATCTATTAATTTATTAGACAAACTTGATAAATCTCAATCTCATTATGTATCAAAAGTTATGAGAACTAAAGTGAACGATACTATTTCATTATTCAATAACACTGGAGAATGGGAGGCCAAAATTGTAACTATTTCAAAAAGCTTAGTTGAATTTAAAGTAATTAAACAATTAAGAAAAAAAGAAACAACCAAAGAATTGTGGTTAGCTTTTTCACCAATAAAATCGAATTACTTTAACTTTATGATTCAAAAAGCGACCGAATTAGGAATTACAAAATTTTTACCCATTATTTTTGATAGAACAATAGTGAGAAAAATAAATAAAGAAAGATTAGAAAAAGTTATAATAGAAGCAGCTGAGCAGTCTAATAGAGTCCAAGTTCCAACTATGGAAGACTCACAAAGTCTTAATAATTTTTTAAATAAACATAATGTCGATTTAATTTTCACTGATCTTAATTCAGGTAAAAATAAAGTAGACTTAAAAAGACTTAGCAAAAACCCAACCTGTATTATGGTTGGTCCTGAGGGAGACTTTTCTGAGAATGAAAGAGAGGAGATTCTCTCTTACAAAGGTGTTCAGGCAATAAAAATTAATGAAAACATCCTAAGATCTGAAACAGCTGTAATTTCTGCAATATCGATCATAAATTATGCCATTAATTGATATTTTGTCGCGAAAACTAAAGTGTAATTTTTCTAAAGAGGATTTATATAGTGTTTAAAAATGAATAAATTTTTAATTATAATCTTAACAGCTTTATCAACTTCTAATGCGTTAGCTGATCAACCAAAACATTGGCAATTAGGCTTTCAAAATGCAGCATCTGAAACGATGAGAGATATAGTAAATTTTCATGACAATCTTCTTTTGCCAATAATTATTGCAATAAGTGTTTTTGTTTTATTCTTAATGATTTATGCCTGTATAAGGTTTAGAGCATCAGCAAATCCAGTTCCTTCAAAGAGAACACATAATGTTGCTGTTGAAGTTTTATGGACATTAATTCCTTGCTTAATTTTAATTGTGATGGCAGTTCCTTCATTTAAAATTTTATATAAACAAGACACTATTCCAAAAGCAGAAGTTACAGTTAAGGCGGTAGGTTATCAATGGTACTGGGGATATGAATATCCAGATGAAAATATAATTTTTGAGTCTTACATGATAGAAGATAAAGACCTAAAAGAGAACCAACCTAGATTATTAGCTGTTGATAACGAACTTGTAGTGCCTGTAAATAAAGTAGTCAAAGTATTAATTACTGCAAACGATGTATTACATGCTTGGGCCTTACCAGCTTTTGGGGTAAAAAGAGATGCTGTACCTGGTAGAATTAATGAAACTTGGTTTAAAGCAGAAAAAATTGGAACTTATTACGGTCAATGTTCCGAGCTTTGTGGAATAAAACATGCATTTATGCCTATAACTGTTAGAGTTGTATCGGAAGATGATTACAATGATTGGCTAATGGATGCTAAAGTAAAATTTGCAAAAGAAGTAACTGATGAAGATCAATTTAAGAAACTAGCGAGTAAATAAATATGTATACACAGATTGCATCACACGACGATCATACACCTACTGGTTGGAAGCGGTGGGCTTATTCAACTAACCACAAAGATATTGGAACAATGTATTTAATATTTGCAATTATTGCAGGTGTTATTGGAACAGCATTTTCTGTTTTAATGAGAATGGAATTGATGCATCCAGGAGATGGTATCCTAGGCGGCAATTATCATTTATATAATGTTTTAGTAACTGGTCATGGTTTGATTATGATTTTTTTCATGGTTATGCCAGCAATGATTGGTGGTTTTGGAAATTGGTTTGTGCCAATTATGATTGGTGCTCCAGATATGGCGTTTCCAAGAATGAATAATATTTCTTTTTGGTTGCTACCTACGTCTTTTATTTTGTTAATTATGTCGATTTTTATGGATGGGCCTCCAGGTCAAACAGGAGTTGGAGGTGGTTGGACTATTTATCCTCCTTTATCATCCTCAGCTGGACAACCTGGTCCTGCTATGGATTTTGCGATTTTAAGTTTACACTTAGCTGGTGCTTCTTCAATTTTAGGAGCTGTAAATTTTATTACAACGATTTTGAATATGAGAACTCCAGGAATGACTTTGCATAAAATGCCTTTATTTGCTTGGTCAATTCTTGTTACCGCTTTTTTACTATTGTTATCTTTACCAGTTTTAGCTGGAGCAATTACAATGCTTTTAACTGATAGAAATTTTGGAACTGCTTTTTTTGATGCACAAACCGGTGGAGACCCAGTTTTATTCCAGCATTTGTTTTGGTTCTTTGGACACCCTGAAGTATATATTTTAATTTTACCTGGTTTTGGAATGATTAGTCATATTGTTTCAACATTTTCAAAAAAACCTGTCTTTGGATATCTTGGAATGGCTTATGCAATGGTTGCAATTGGTATAGTTGGTTTTGTTGTATGGGCGCACCACATGTATACAGTTGGTTTAAGTACTGATACAAAGGCTTATTTTTTAGCGGCCACAATGATTATTGCAGTTCCCACAGGAATTAAAATATTTTCATGGATTGCAACAATGTGGGGGGGATCTATCTCATTTAAAACTCCAATGGTTTGGGCATTGGGTTTTATATTTTTATTTACAGTAGGTGGAGTTACAGGAGTAGTTTTAGCTAATGCTGGAGTTGATACAGCAATGCATGATACTTACTATGTTGTTGCACACTTTCACTATGTTTTATCTTTAGGCGCTGTATTTGCAATCTTTGCAGGTTTTTATTACTGGTTTGAAAAGATGTCTGGATATCAATATTCAGAGTGGATGGGTCAATTACATTTTTGGTTAACCTTCATTGGAGTTAATTTAGTTTTTTTCCCACAGCACTTTTTAGGTCTTGCTGGAATGCCTAGAAGATATGCTGATTACCCAGATGCTTTTGCAGGATGGAATTACATATCATCTATAGGATCATATATTTCAGTTTTAGGTTTGGTAGTATTTTTTGCTAATCTTATTTACGCATTTTATAAGAAAAAAGCTGCAGCACAAAACCCTTGGGGAGAGGGAGCTACAACTTTAGAATGGACCGTACCATCACCACCAAATTTTCATACTTTTGAGGAATTGCCAAAATTTGAAGATGATGAAAGTGTTGAAAAATCTACAAGTTAATTACCAAATAAGATTTTTTAACAAGGAAATTAATGATTAAGTCTAAATTAAAAAATAGAAATTTAAGTCAAGAGGACTTATTTAATTTATCTGAATTATTTAAACTAATGAAGCCAAGAGTAATGTCATTAGTAATCTTTACTTGTGCTGTTGGATTGTTAATGGCGCCAAATATTGTACCCACAAAAGATGCAATCATTGGTATAATTTTAGTTTCAATAGGTGCCGGCGCAGCAGGCGCACTTAATATGTGGTATGAATCTGATTTAGATGCATTAATGTCTAGAACTTGTTTAAGGCCAATTCCAACTGGAAAAGTAAACAAAAATCAGGCATTAGTCTTTGGTATTACGTTATCAATATTTTCTGTAATAGCGTTAGATTATTTTGCTAATAGAATATCAGCTGGTTTATTGTTATCTACGATCTTATTTTATGTCTTTGTCTATACAATCTGGCTTAAGAGAAAAACTCCTCAAAATATAGTAATTGGAGGTGCTGCTGGAGCTTTACCACCAGTAATTGGTTGGACAATTGCCACTAATTCACTTTCACTAGAGCCAATAACTTTTTTTCTAATAATCTTTTTTTGGACTCCATCTCATTTCTGGGCTTTAAGCCTATATAAATCTGATGATTATAAAAGAGCAAAAATTCCAATGTT
>CABXYF010000034.1 GCA_902516435.1 uncultured Pelagibacteraceae bacterium
AACACAATATCTAGTTATATTAAATTTTAGCCACACAAAACGAGTCTAAATATTTCAATCTCAGGTTGACCGTAGAATCCATTTGGAGTCTAATTATTTTTTAAAAATGAAAACTGATTTCAAAAATAAAATTATTAACGGAGATAGTCTCGAAGAATTAAAAAAAATTCCACGTGAAACTTTTGATTTAATTTTTGCAGACCCTCCATACAATCTTCAATTAAAAAGTGAATTAGTCAGACCAGATAGATCTAAAGTAAACGCTGTAAATGATAAATGGGATCAGTTCGAAAATTTTAAAAAATACGATGAGTTTACATATAAGTGGTTATCAGAATGTAAAAGAATTTTAAAAAAAGATGGAGCAATATGGGTTATTGGAAGTTATCACAATATTTTTAGAGTAGGAACTGCAATTCAAAATTTAGGATTTTGGATTTTAAACGATGTAATTTGGAATAAAAATAATCCTATGCCTAATTTTAGAGGAACACGATTTACCAACGCTCATGAAACTTTGATTTGGGCATCTAAAAGTGAAAAATCAAAATATACATTTAATTATCAATCGCTAAAATGTTTGAATGATGATTTACAAATGAGATCAAACTGGGATCTTCCAATTTGCAGTGGTGCAGAAAGATTGAAGAAAAACGGCAAAAAAGTACATTCAACTCAAAAACCAGAGGCTTTACTACATAGAGTTTTACTAGCATCTACGAATAAAGATGACATGATTTTAGATCCTTTTTTAGGTTCAGGAACAACGGCAACAGTTGCGAAAAAACTTGGAAGAAATTATTTTGGTATAGAAAAAGAAAAAAATTATTTCAAAGCTGCAGAAAAAAGAGTTAAAAATGCAAAACCTATTGAAGATGATTTACTTGATACTCTTAAAAATAATAGATCAAAACCTAGAATACCATTTGGATCATTAGTGGAGCTTGGAATAATTAAGCCAGGTACTAACATTTTTGATAATAAGAAAAAAATTAACGCAAAAATTTTAGCAGATGGAAGTATTAAGCATAACCAGTCTGAAGGCTCTATCCATAAAGTTGCAGCCACTATTTTAGGCGCTGAAAGTTGCAATGGATGGACATATTGGCATTGTGATATTAATGGCAGAATCTATCCAATAGACTACTTGAGACAAAGATTAATCTCAAAAAACTAATTATTGTAAATTTTTCCTAAATAATTTTCTAATAATTTTTTATTCTTTGTTAATATTTTCAATCCTATATTTCTAAAGAAGACTATAATTGGATTTGATACATGAAAGGCAAATTGATTTAGTTTTGATCTATTATTAATCATTTTTACTCTTGAAACTCTATTACTATGGTAATCAGTTTTGTTATTTATGATGTTTTCAAATAATTCTAATGCGCCTTCAATAGACTGTGAGGCTCCTTGTGCGAAAGAAGGTGGAAAAGCAAAAAAAGCATCTCCAACAAGATGAATATTTTCATCTGATTTATGAAAATCTTTACTAACAAAAACTGGAAAGCACTTTATATTATTTAGGTTATTTAAAATTGAAGAAGAAATCTTATTTTGTAATTTGTTTTTAATTTCATTGATAAAAGCTTTTTCTTCAAAAAGGCCATAGTTTTTAAGCTCATTTGCGGTTAGTTGATGCTTTAAAACTCCAATAAAATTCAATTCTCCACTACTATTATCAATCGGATAAATAACATAATGAAAATCAGGACCTACAAATAAAGAAATGTTCTTTTCATTCAAACTAATTAAGTTAACCGGTGAGATTTTACCTCTAATTGCAATACAATTATTATAAGTTGGTTGAATTTGATTATTGGAAATTAAGGATTTTCCTTTAGAAAAAATACCATCAGATATAATTAGATGATCACAAATAAAATTTTGATTGTTGTTAAAGGTTAAGTTTATTTGATCATTTTTTTTTTCGATTTTATCAATACTATGTTCATATTTTACAGCCTGCTTATCTAGTCTATTTTTTAAAAATTCAACTAATACAGATCTTTTCATTGTGGTGTATTTACAATCTTCAGAATTATATTCAGAGATATTCAAATCGGATATTTTTTTTTGATTTTTAATCTCATAAAAATCGATTTTTTCGGGATTGAACTTTTCTTTATTTTCTATTTCATTAAATCCAATTTTGTTTAAAAGCTTGATACTATTAGTTGAAAGTTGGATCCCATACCCCTCCTCTAACTCTACTGAGTGCTTTTTTTCAAATATTGTAACTTGATAATTAGGATTATCTTTAAATAAATTAGCAATAAATAAACCTGAAATTCCTGCTCCTATAATTCCAATTTTTTTCATTTATTACTTTCTAGGTATCTAACAATTCTTCTTGTAAAAGTTGGTAATGTGTAGTTTTTTAACTTCTTAGGATCAATCCAGTGGGAAGTTGGCAATGAACCTACTTTATTCTTATGTTCAATTTTTATATTCATATTCATATTTGACATCTTGAAATTAATTATATCTATTGAATTTATAGGCTTTGATAATTCTTGCATGGGAAAAATACTAAAATTTTTCAAAAAATTAAATTTAGTATTTTTAATCAAAAGATATTTGTTTTTATCTTTATATACTTTTAGTAAATAGTATTTATTGTTATTCTTTTTTTTGATTTTTGTAAGTAGGAAATCTTTTTTTTTTAAAGCAATACAATTATTTGAAATTGGACATTGTTCACAATGAGGATTATTTGGTTTACAAATTAAAGCTCCTAGTTCCATTAAGGCTTGAGCATAATCGCTTGCCCTATTCGAATATCCAAAGATTTTTTTTTTCTCAATTAGGTTCTCTTTATTAATTTCCTTTTCTTTTTTTAAATATAAATATCTTTTAAGAACTCTTTCAATGTTTCCATCTAAAGGAATAATGCATTTATTAAAAGCTATAGCTGATATTGCACTTGCAGTGTAATCACCAATACCTGGAAGAGATTTTAAATCTGAATAGTTTCTTGGAAGTTTTTTATCAAATTTTTTAATAATTAATTGAGCAGTTTTTTTTAAGTTTCTAACCCTAGAATAATAGCCAAGCCCCTCCCAAAGCTTAATCAGTTTATGATTTTCGAAATTAGCTAAAGTCTCTAAGTCAGGAATATTTTTTATAAATCTATTAAAGTATGGAATAACTGTTGCAACCTGAGTTTGCTGTAACATAAATTCACTAACTAATGTGTAATATTGCTTTTTTTTATGAGAAACATTTTTTCTCCAAGGTAAAATTCGCTTATTTATGTCGTACCAATTAAGAATTTTATTTGTTATTATATGATCTTTCATATGCAATTTAAAAATAATACTAAGCAGAGAAATGTCTCCATTCAAGGATTAAGATCTTTTAAAGACACTTTGCCAAAAAATGTAAAAAGAATTATTAATAAAAAGGGTCATATTTATTCAGAAACACTTAGTAATTGGAAATATATTGTAGGTGCAGACTTATTTAATTGTTGTTACCCAAAAACATTTAAGAATTCAAATAAGTTTGGTGTTAGCACTTTGATAATAATGGTAAAAAGAGGTCATGAAGTTGATTTAGAGTATTCTAAAAAGAATATTTTGAATAGAATGAATATTTATTTTGGCTATCAAGTAGTTGAAAAACTTAAATTCATTTCTTTTGATGATAAGCAAAAAATTTCTCTTATAAAGGAAATAAATGAGTCAAATGTGACAACAAATAAGTATAGAGATAAAATTATTAATGTTAAAAATGACAAAATTAAACAATCGTTATTGGAGTTGTCAAAAGTGTTTAAAAAAAAATGAAAAAAATTATTCTAATTTCAATATTATTTTTATTAGGTAGTTTAAATGCTCAAGCAGATGAAATAAAAAGAATTCTTGTTGGAAATAAGAGTGCTAAAATATCAATCATTGCATTTGAATCTTTAACTTGTAGCCACTGTGCTAATTTTCATAAAGATGTTTATCCATTATTAAAGAAAGAGTATCTAGATAC
>CABXYF010000035.1 GCA_902516435.1 uncultured Pelagibacteraceae bacterium
ACTACATTATTATTATAATTTTTACCCATTAGTTTACAAATTATTTTAGCAACTTGATAATTTTTAAAATAAACATCATTACCTATGTTGTATATTCCTTTCTTATTTTTCTTTAGTA
The DNA here is from genome assembly GCA_902516435.1 of uncultured Pelagibacteraceae bacterium. Lineage (GTDB taxonomy): Bacteria > Pseudomonadota > Alphaproteobacteria > Pelagibacterales > Pelagibacteraceae > Pelagibacter. The sequence continues at coordinate 119 of CABXYF010000035.1, forward strand.
ATAAAACTATTCCCGCAGCGAAATCTTTTGCAGATAAATAACATCTCTCATGTTTTCCATCACCATTAAGTTTAATTTTTTTATTCTTAATTAAGTTTACTATGCATGAAGGTATTAATTTTTCAGGGAACTGTCTTATTCCGTAAATATTATTACCTCTGACTGTCAATATCCTATCTGAGTCGTAAAACTTATAGCTATTAATAATTATTTCTGCAGCAGCTTTAGACGCAGAATAAGGGTTTGTGGGATTCATTAGACTTTGCTCATTTTTTTGTCCTTTTAAAGTTTGTCCATAAACCTCATCCGTACTCACTTGTAATATTTTTTTTACATTATTCTCGATACAACTTTGTACAAATGTATGAGCGCCTAAAGTATTTGAACGAGTAAATAACAACGAATTCTTGAAAGATCTATCGACATGGCTTTCTGCTGCAACATTTATAGCAAAGTCAATATTTTTAAGATATTTATAATATTTTTTATAATCAACTATATCACCTCTTATAAATTTTATTCTCTTACTCTTAATAATTTTATTTAAAAATTTTAAATTCCCTGCATATGTAAGTTTATCATAAATAACTAATTGAGCTTTTGGAAAACTCTTATGTATTTCTTCACAAAGTTGTGAACCTATAAAACCAGCACCCCCAGAAATAAAAAACTTAATCATGATTTTTTGTTTTTTAATTTTAAACCTATTTCTTCGATTTTTTTTAAAATATTATTTTTAGTTAAGCTAGTACCTGTAATTTTTTTTATTCGATGGTTTTTAATTATAAAATTATCAGTGATATCATCAATTAAATCAATTTTACCCATACCAAAACTTTTAATCAGTTTTTTTGAAATTTCATAAAGTGTTATTTTAATATTACTACTAATGTTAAATATTCCATAGTGGTTATCTTTTAAAAGTTTTTCCAAACAAGATAACAAATATTCTATAGTTATAAAGTCCTTAAAAGCATTCTTTTTTGGTATCATAATTTTTTCTTTTTTTGTCAAATCAATCAACATTGTATTAATGGTAGTTTTTGAAGCGCTATTTATTCTTAAATCAAAATTTAAAACATTAGAGATTCGTAAAATTAATAAATTTTTTTTTAATCTTTTTTGTAAATATTTTTCTGTTTTAAGTCTATATTTACCATATTTTGTTATAGGTAAGCACTTTGAATCTTCAGAATTTTTTTTGCTGACTCCATATACTTTACTCGAACTTAACATCACAAATTTGGTATTAGATAAATTATTTTTTAACTTATTACAAATCATGATATCTGAATTACAATTGTTTTTAAAACAATTTTTATTAAATGAACAATTTATAATATAGTTAAAATTTGATAATTCTTTATTTGACAAATTATCTGCTTTGTTAAAACTTAAAAGCTTAATTTTATATTTTGCCTGTAGTTTTTGTTTAATATTTTGTGCAATTAAACTCCTTGAGCCAACAACTAATAACGATTTCTTAATATGCATAAATATTTACAAAATAAATTTTTTTTAATTGTAGCTAAAATCTAATTTATCAAAATTTTTTATATTTAATTCAATCGTTGCAATTGACTCATCATATTTATCATAATTTATATCTATTAACTTTTTATTACTATCAAAATTTTCTGGTGTGTTCATTTTTGAAGGATCATAAAATATATTAACATGATTAGACAAGCACTCACTTGAATAAAAAGATTCAAAATTTTCCTCGCTTAAGATTGAGAATTTAGTTTTATTCAAAATATCTATCACTTTTTTGTTTGTAATAAATCCGAGATAGTTGTCTGAAAATTGAGCACATTTATGACCAAAATATACAAACTTAATTTCTTTTTTGTTAGAACAATATTCTATCAATCTTTTAAATAGCTCATTTGATTTTGTATCATATTCCCTATAATAGATTGCTAAATCAATTTCTTTGGACTTATTATACTCATTATATTGAATGTTTTTTAATATATAGCCAAATTTTGAATTTGAATGTCTATCTTCTTTAAAATATTTTTTTAATAAACTAGTTGCGAATATTAATTTTTGTTTCCTTAAAAGTAATAATTTAGAGTTTATGTAATAAAGCCTTGGTAATAAATATTTTCTTAAAAATGTTTGAACATTTTTAATTTTACCCCTGTGTACTGAACCTGTAATAGGGCCTAAAGTAGTTGTTGGCGGCAATAAAATAAACAAAAATGAATTCCAAAGTGGTAAAAAATTTAAATAACATATTTTTTTTTTATTCAAATATTTCCACCATAACCAAAAAATTCCAATTATTGGGGCTAAATAGCTTTCAATAAAATTTAAATTAATTTTATTTTCAGTAAATGAATTTTTATTAATCTGATTTTTATTAAAATAAAATCTTTGAGAAATTGTTTTAACGTGAATATTTTTTTCTTTAAATTTATCTATTAAAAATTTATTACCGAGTTTACCCTCACCTCTATTTGTGGCAAAATCACATGCCCAACAATAAATTTCATCCTTGTTTTCACTTCTCGATGCAAATTTAGATGTATTTAAATCAAATCTAATATGATTAGAAATGTATCCAAAGAAATCATTAGAATACTTTAATATTGTCCATGGAATAATATCTATGATGATATAAAAAATATCTATCAGCCTGATTTTTTTTTTAAACATTTCAACTTCTTTTTTATAAGTTAAGTTTCCGTTTAAAGTCATGTTTGATAATTGATTTTCATGTATTTTAAACCCACCAAGGTGTGTTTGAATAATCTCTAATTTATGTTTTTTAGAAAAAGATGACCATATATAGTAATCACCAGCAAGTTTGAATTTTTTAAGTTTATCTAAATCAATTAATTCATTTAATTCTTTTTTCCAAAATGTAGACTCCTGTTGAATGAATGGTAAAAACTTACCATATACACCTGATTGAATAAGACTTTGTCGATAGCTATAGGGAATTACATTTCTTATTATTTGAGAATTTTCATTATAAATATATTTTCCACCAGTTAGCCATTTAATCGTATCTGAACTTTTAAACGCAATCTCTACAATTTCAAATGCATTAAAATTATATAAATCGCCAGCATTTATATAAGAAACTATATCTCCATCACATTTTTCAAAACCTTTTCTAAGAGCATCGTACATACTATCATCATTTTCACTCACAAATTCAATATTTTGGTTATCTCTTGCATACTCTTCTATCAACTCTTTTGAACCATCCGTAGAGGCACCATCAATAATTATATATTGCATTTCGCATAAATTTTTTTTAAAGGCTGTCTGATTTAAGACAGAATCTATAGTTTCTCTCAAATAGTTTAGACGATTTCTACAAGGTGTAATGATTGAAAATTTTAGTTTCTTCATTTAATGACTTATACTATTTTATAAGTAACATTATCTAATTATTTATGAAAAATGAAAAAGAATATAAATTAAATTATATTTCTGATTTAAAATTAATATTTACTAAGAAAAAATTTATACTTTCCGCTCTTAATCTTGCTTTTTTAGCCTTAATTGGGAATAAAAAAATTAAATATCATAAAGATTTATTAATGTGGCCAGATGGTATTTTCGGCCAAAAGTATTTAAAGGTTAAAAAAATTCCTGGTTTTGAGTTAATTTCAAAAATTAAAATACCAAACAAAATAAAGAAAATCGTAGTTTTGGGCAATTTAAATACTACAGAGAGTAATTTTTTGAAGAATAGATTTAATAAAAAAATTGAGCATCAAAAAATTAAACAAGGAAGT
>CABXYF010000036.1 GCA_902516435.1 uncultured Pelagibacteraceae bacterium
TAAGAAGCTATCTGGTCAAAATCTTTACAAGTATTTAAGTTCATAATCCCCGAGGAACTTTTTAAATCTTTCTCAATAGACTTGTATACAGCTTGAGATGTTCCTAGATTTCCAGAAGTTACAATTACAATGGTTCTATCACCAACATCGTGGGTCATCATTTTTGAATAGATATTTACGTTATCTAATCCTGCATTTGTTCTTGAGTCTGAAGCAAAAACAAGACCCTCGTTAGTTTTTATCCCTATACAGTAAGTCATCTAATCAAATAGTTAGTTAACTATAGCATTTTTTCACAATCAATTAAAAGCATAACAGCTATATCCAATATGCATTTGCTTATTTTATTCAAGTATTAAACACTAATTAATTATGGTTTCAAAGCTTTGGAAAAACTATGATTCAAAATATGCTTATGACGGTTATTTTACCAAAGACAATAAACTTAGAAAGCACGCTACAATAATTTCATCAATTTTAGAGAGATACGGTAAAAAAAAACTTCAAGAAATTGAAAAAAATTGTCAGAGCACCATAAGTGCAAGAGGTATAAATTTCAGAGTTTATGCTGCCAATAATAGGGCAGAAGAAAAAAAGTGGCCTCTTGATATAATTCCTCGAATAATACCAAAAACACAATGGAATAAGGTCTCAAAAGGTTTAAAGCAGAGAGTTAAAGCTCTTAATTTGTTTATTGATGATGTTTATAATCAAAAAAAAATATTCAAAGACAAGGTAGTACCGAAAGATATTATTTTTAATTCTCCTTATTATGTAAAAGAGTGTGAAGGTTTTTCTCCAAAGCATAAAGCTTGGTCAAATATTTCTGGAGTTGATTTAATAAGAAATACAAATGGTGATTACTTAGTTTTAGAGGATAATCTAAGAGTACCTTCAGGGGTCTCTTATATGCTTGAAAACAGAATGGTAATGAGAGACGTGTTTCCTGAATTGTTTACAAGATACAAAGTTGCATCAATTCATCAATATACAAATAAATTATATAATTGTATGGTTGAGTGTATTCCAAAGAAAACTGCAAACCCACATATGGTTGTTTTAACACCTGGTATATATAATTCAGCTTATTTTGAGCACTCTTTCTTAGCTGATCAGATGGGTATTGCTTTAGTAGAGGGAAAAGATTTATTTGTTGAAGATGATACAGTTTACATGAAAACCGTTAAAGGTCCTTTGAAGGTTGACTGTATATACCGGCGTCTTGATGATAATTTTTTAGATCCAAAAGTATTTTTCAAAGGTTCGCTTATAGGTGTGCCAGGATTATTTAAAAGCTGGCGTAAAGGAAATGTCGGTATAATTAATGCTATAGGCACTGGCGTTGCTGATGACAAAGTTGTTTACTCTTATGTTAATAAAATGATTGTTTATTATCTTGGCGAACAGCCAATCTTAAATCAGGTAGAAACTTACTTATGTCATAATAAAAATGAAAGAGACTATGTAATTGAAAATATCTCTAAGTTAGTTGTTAAACCTGCTAATGCCTCTGGTGGTTATGGAATAATGATAGGCCCTAAAGCAGATAAAAAAGAAAGAGATGAAGTAATTGCCAAAATTAAAAAAAACCCAAGAGAGTATATTGCACAACCTCTTGAAACTCTCTCAACAGCACCAACAATTACTGAGAATGATATAGAACCAAGACATCTTGATTTAAGACCATTTGTACTTAGTGGAAAAACTACTTATGTAAGCACAGGAGGTTTAACTAGAGTTGCACTTAGAAAAGGAAGTACAATCGTTAATAGCTCTCAAGGTGGAGGGTCTAAAGACACGTTAATCGTTGACGTATAAAATTTATATATCCTGAAGAGAGGTAACTTCTAATTTTTTTGTTTTAAGCGATTTGATTGCTTCTAAACATGCTAGCGCTGTTGACATATTTGTGCAGTAAGGAACTTTATTTTTAAGCGTTCCTCGTCTAAGAGCTATGGCATCATTTAATCTGTGCTCAGTATTTCCACCACCAGTATTAATAACAAGAGCTATTTTTTTAGAGTCTAATATATCTACTATATGAGGTGATCCGCTACTGACTTTATTAATAATTCTACATTTCATACCATGTTTTCTAATATATTCAGCTGTTCCTTTAGTTGCACAAAGTTTAAAATTTAATTTAATCAATTCTTTTGCTAAACTTATTCCTTCGTCTTTGTGACTATCTTTTAAAGAAATGAATGCTAATCCATCTTTAGGTAAAGAATTAGCAGAGGCTATTTGACTTTTTGCAAAAGCCATTCCAAAGTTTTTATCAAATCCCATTACTTCACCTGTTGATTTCATTTCAGGACCTAAAAGCAGATCGCTGTTTGGAAATTTATTAAAGGGGAATACAGCTTCTTTAACTGCGTACATTCCTTTAGACTTATCTTTTAAATTAAATTTTGATAATTTTTCACCTGTCATCACACGCGAGGCAATTTTAGCAAGTGGTAATCCTTTTGCTTTAGACACAAATGGTACCGTTCGACTTGCTCGAGGGTTAACTTCAATAACATAAATTTCGTCTTTTTTAATTGCGTATTGAATATTCATGAAACCTTTAACTTTTAAAGCTAAAGCTAACTTCTTAGTTTGATTTTCAATTTCTTTAATCAAGAATGGTTTTATAGATACAGGGGGTAGACTACATGCAGAATCCCCTGAATGAATACCAGCTTCTTCTATATGTTGCATGATCCCTGCAACATGAACTTGACTTCCATCTGAAATGGCGTCAACATCAACTTCCATTGCATGATCAATAAATTTATCTATTAAAATTGGATTTTCTTCAGCAGCTTTGAAAGCCTCTTCAACAAAATTTTTAAGTTGACTTTTTTCATGAACAATTTCCATTGCTCTCCCACCTAATACATAAGAAGGTCTTACCATTAAAGGTAAACCAATTTTTTCAGAAATTTGTATTGCTTGTTTATATGTTTTTGCAATCCCACTTTGAGCTTGTTTTAATTTAAGTTTATTTAATAAATTTCTAAATCGATCTCTGTCCTCAGCTAAATCTATAGAGGTGTATTGTGTTCCTAGAATTGGAAGTTTGTGATCGTGCAAGAATTTTGCAAGTTTTATTGGTGTTTGCCCACCAAATTGTGTAATTATTCCAACAAGATTTCCTTTTTCTTGCTCTTTTTTAATTATGTTAAAGACGTATTCTTCCTTTAAGGGTTCAAAATAAAGGCGGTTACTCGTGTCGTAATCAGTTGAGACAGTTTCAGGATTACAATTAACCATGATTGTTTCAAAACCAGCATCTTTCAAAGAAAAACTTGCCTGACAGCAGCAATAGTCAAATTCTATACCTTGTCCTATTCTGTTAGGACCTCCTCCTAAAATTATAATTTTTTTCTTTGAAGATGGTGCTGCCTCACACTCTGAATAAATTGAAAAATTTCGTTGATAAGTTGAATACATGTAAGGTGTAAAAGATTTAAATTCAGCAGCACAAGTATCAACTTTTTTAAATACAGGTAAAATTTTAAGTGCTATTCTTTTTCTTCTAACAATATCTTCTGAGGTTTTAGTTAATTCAGAAAGTTTTTTATCAGAAAATCCAATTGATTTTACTTTATTAAACTCAGCAAAATTCTTTGGTAATCCTATCTTTTTAATCATAATC
>CABXYF010000037.1 GCA_902516435.1 uncultured Pelagibacteraceae bacterium
TCCACAGATTAAATATTTTATTTTACTATTATTGCTCATATTTTCTATTCCTTTGGCTATAAGATAACCTGTAAAGTTAGTTATTGTTGAACAGCCATTTTCAAATGAAAGACCTTTAGCAAATGAGTTATCAAAATCTTTAATATCTAAAGATTTGGAATAAGTTTCTATATTAAAATTTTCAATAATTTGATTAGTAATTAATTGATCAATTTTACCAGCTTTAGAAATATTTCCATTTTCATCGAATTTTTTATTTGAATTTTTTCTAACCCAGTCATCTATCAAACAATTTCCAGGTCCAACATCAAAAGCCACAATATTCTCCTCAAAATTACTAGAGATAGTTTCAATCTTTGTAAGGTTTGTTATTCCTCCAATATTTATAAATCCTATTGGAAATCCTGAGTTGAATTTTTCATTAATAATATTGGATATAAGGTAGTGAAATATAGGCGTCAAAGGGGCCCCTTGTCCATTATTTTCAATATCGTTTTGTCGAAAGTCATAAACTACTTTTTTTTTTAATAGTTGAGAGAGAAGCTTCCCATCTCCTAGCTGTTTTGTAATTTTTTTTTGTGGGTCATGAAATATTGTTTGTCCATGAAAACCAATTAAATCAATTTGATGCTTGCACTTTAACAATAACTGATGAATTTTTTCTGCGTGAAAAACTGTAATTTTTCTCTCTAAACTTCCTAATTCTTTAGATTTTTTTAACAAATCCTTTTGATTTAAAACTAAATTCCTCAACCTAATCAATTCTTCTTGTAGTTCGACATCATACTCAAAATAATCATCTAAAATGTTGTAAAATTCATATTGTCCATCTGACTGTATTATTGATATATCAACTCCATCCATCGATGTTCCACTCATTAATCCAATAGATGTATATAATTTATTTTTCATTGATATTCTTTTTATTAAAAATTTGTATATTGTAACTATAGACTTATGAATAAATTTTTAAAAGAATTTAAAGATCGTGGTTATTTTTATCAATGTACTAATGAGGAAGAATTATCAAATCTATTAAATAAAGAAAAAATTAAAGCTTATATAGGCTTTGATTGTACTGCAGAAAGTTTACATGTTGGTAGTTTGCTGCAAATAATGTGTTTAAGATTGCTTCAAAAAAATGGTCATCGTCCCATAGTTTTATTAGGAGGTGGAACTACGAGAATTGGTGATCCTTCAGGAAAAGATAAAACTAGAAAAATTTTAAGTGAAGAAGAGATATCAAAAAATATTAAAAATATCACAAGTATTCTTAAAAAATTTCTAGATAATGATGACCAAAATACAAAACCAATATTTGTAAACAATTTTACTTGGTTAAAAGATCTAAACTATATATCTTTCCTAAGAGATATTGGAAAACACTTTACTATTAATAGAATGTTAACTTTTGATAGTGTCAAATTAAGGCTAGAGAGAGAACAATCACTTAGTTATATGGAATTTAATTATATGATTTTACAGGCATATGATTATTTAGAATTAAATAAAAAAGAAAATTGTATTTTACAAATTGGTGGTTCTGATCAATGGGGAAACATTGTAAATGGTGTTGAGCTTATAAAAAGATATTCTAATAATAATACTTTTGGTTTGACAACTCCTTTAATAACATTGGCCTCAGGTGCAAAAATGGGTAAGACAGAGAATGGTGCTATTTGGTTAGATAAAAAGTTTTTATCTCCTTATGAGTATTGGCAATTCTGGAGAAATATTGATGACAGAGATGTAATTAAGTTTTTAAAAATGTTTACTGACCTAAGTATTGATGAAATAGATAGACAAAAAAATACTGATATAAATGATTTAAAAGTTTTACTTGCAAATAAGAGCACTGCTTTACTGCATGGTGAAAATGAAGCAAAAAATTCAGAACAAGCCGCAAAAGAAGCTTTTTCGGGAAACTCGCTAGGTTCAACTTTACCAAAAGTTAATGTTAAATTACAAAAAATACAGGATAAAATAAATCTGATTGATCTTGTTCTTCTGTCTAAATTAGAAAATTCCAAAAGTGAAATTAGAAGACTAATTAAAGGTAATGCAGTTAAAATAAATGACAATGTTGTTTCTGATGATAAATATATAATCAGCCAAAATTTATTTAAAGAAAATTATATAAAACTATCACTTGGTAAAAAAAGACACATAAAAATTGAACTTGATTAATTTTTTTTTATTTTTTCTAAAGTTCTAGTAATAAATCTAGGAGTTAAAGTTTTTATTGGATTTACTGTTGTCTCTAAATTTTTAGGTGGACCCTTAATTTTAAAACTTACTCCAAAAACGCCGTCTCCTGCCTTCTTTCCAATAAGCAAATCTCCAAGAAAAGGTATTGAGGCAATAGATCTATTGATTGTTGTTGCTGGTACTAATGTACCTCTTAAACTAATCAATTTATCATCTTCAATATACCCTTCTAATAAAATAGAAATCGCAGGTCCAATTACGTAAAATTCTTCAATTCTCATAATTTTGTTTTCATTAATAAAATTCATTTCAAGATCAGTAAACCTAATCCCTTCTCCTGTTAATAAGTCAGCTATTCCTTGAAGAGATGCTAGAGCCAACAACTTCGCTAGCACTGGAATTTCTTTTACTTTAAAATTATCTATTATCAATTTAGATTTAGAAACACCATTTTTTTTTGAAGAATAGAAATCTAAAAGTCCTTCTTTGTCATCTTTGAAACCTTTGATAAATTTATATCTGCTTACTAATGGTTTTGCTAAAGATGAATTAATAGTAGTTATTTTATTACCTTGATCAGTTGTTCTAATTGTAAATGATATATTTTTAGTATCATTATAAAAAGCAAGAATATTTGCATCTATAATATTATTATTTTTAATTTTTACGTTACCTTTTAAATTCTTAACTGAGTGTATTTTATCAAAATAAACTTTATCAATATTAATTTGTAAATCGAAATTTTTTTCAAAAATATCATTTTTATTTTTGCCATCACTTTCAAGTAAATTTGTTATTAAAGGGTTTGCATTTAAAGAGATG
>CABXYF010000038.1 GCA_902516435.1 uncultured Pelagibacteraceae bacterium
TTTTATCAAAGATGAACTTCAAGAAAAAATTAATAAAAAAATTCAAGAAATAGAAATTAAAGAAATAAATTCTAAGCTTGAAAATGAAAAAATAGACGTAACTTTACCTGAGAGAGAAATTGTTCAGGGCAAAATACATCCTGTATCTCAAGTTATAGACGAGATATCCTCAACATTCTCTGAAATTGGATTTAGTGTCGAAGAAGGACCGGATGTAGAGAATGAGTATTATAATTTTACTGCATTAAATACGCCTGATAATCATCCAGCAAGAGACATGCACGATACCTTTTATTTAGATGATAAAAAAGAATTACTTTTAAGAACTCATACATCGCCAGTTCAAGTACGAACAATGTTGAAAGGAAAGCCTCCCTTTAAAATTATTGCTCCTGGTAGAACTTACAGATCTGATAGTGATCAAACTCATGCACCAATGTTTCATCAAGTAGAGGGACTTCATATTGATAAAAATATAAATATGGGACATTTAAAAGGCTGCTTAAACTATTTTATAAAATCATTTTTTGAAGTTGACAAAATCAAAATGAGATTTAGACCAAGTCATTTCCCTTTTACAGAACCATCAGCAGAAGTAGACATTGGTTATGAATTGAAAGACGGAAAAATAGTCGTTGGTGAGGGAGACAAATGGTTGGAGATTTTAGGTTGTGGGATGGTGCATCCAAATGTGCTTAAAAATGTAAAAATAAATCCAGATAAATATCAAGGTTATGCTTTTGGGATTGGCATAGATAGATTAGCTATGCTTAAGTATGGAATAAATGATCTAAGAGCTTTTTTTGAGACTGATTACAGGTGGCTAAATCACTTTGGGTTTGATCCATTAGACGTACCATCAAATTATAGAGGTCTTAGCAGATGAAATTTACGATAGGCTGGCTTAAGGAACACCTTGATACAAAGTTCAAGGATAGTCAAATAATTGAGAAGTTGACTGAGGTTGGTCTTGAAGTTGAAAGTTTTGATAGACTTAGCTCAGACTTAGATAATTTTAAAGTAGCAAAAATTATAAATGCTGAACAACACCCAAATGCAGATAAGCTTAAAGTATGCGATGTTGACATTGGTGAACAAAATACAGTGAAAGTTGTTTGTGGAGCACCAAATGCCAAGAAAGATCTCTTGACTGTTTATGCTGGTCCTGGATCAGTAATTCCAAAGAACAGCATGAAACTTACAGTTAGCAAAATAAGGGGTATCACCTCATATGGGATGCTATGTTCAGAGTCCGAATTAAATTTATCTGATGAAAGTGACGGAATTACAGAACTAAAATTAAGTAAATACTCTGACCAAGTAGGAAAAAATTTTTTTAAAAATAATACTGAAAAAGTTATCGATTTATCAATTACTCCTAATCGACCTGATTGTTTAGGGGTAAGAGGAATAGCGAGAGATCTTGCAGCTGCTGGAGTTGGTAAATTAAAAAATATCTCAAAGATAAATCTTAAAAATAATAGTCCTCAAAAAATCAAAGTTTCTATTACAAAAGATAAAAATCAAGGTTGCACAATATTTGGTAGTTGTTTAATTACAGATGTTACGAACAAAAAAAGTCCAAAGTGGCTTAAAGACAAAATAGAGTCTTTAGGTCAAAAACCTATTTCAGCTATAGTAGATATAACTAATTATGTGATGTTGGATTTGAACAGACCACTCCATGCGTATGATGCTGACAAAATTGATAAGGAAATTATAGTCAGAAATTCAGAAAAAGGTGAAACTTTTGAAGCTCTTGATAACAAAGAGTATAAACTAGATAACGAAATGTGTGTTATTTCTGATAAGTCTGGCGTATTAGGTTTGGGTGGAATAATTGGAGGCACACGTTCAGGTACAGAATTTAGCACTAAAAATATTTTGTTGGAGTCCGCTTATTTTTTGCCTAGATCTATTAGAAAAACTTCAAAATTATTGAACATTGATACTGATGCTAAATTTAGATTTGAAAGGGGCATTGATCCTCAATCGATCGAAATAGGTCTAAAAAAAGCTGCACAATTAATAACCGAAATTTGTGGAGGTAAAGTTAGTAGGCTTGACATTCAAAGCTTTAAAAAAGATAAAAAAAATAAAATTAAATTCAAGACCTCTATATTTGAGAGAATTGCAGGCTTTAAGATAAATGATAAAGAAATTATTAAAATTTTAACAGATTTAGGATTTGAAATTTCTAAGAAGAAATTGAATTTAGAGTTAAAAATTCCTACTTGGAGACCAGATATCACTCAACCTATAGACATAGTTGAGGAGATAGTAAGAATTAAAGGATACAGTAATATAAAAACTTTAGAACCAGAAAAAACGAAATTTAAAGATACACTCAATAAACAACAAAAACTTTTTCATTTTTTACAGCGTTCCGTAGCATCTAAAGGATACTTTGAAACAATAACTTGGTCATTTACTGACTCAAAATTAAATAATCTTTTTAAAGAAAATCATAAAGAAATCAGAATCGTAAATCCAATAAGTTCAGACCTAGATGTTTTAAGAAATTCAATTTATTCTAATTTGACATTCTACCTTAAGAAAAATTTAGATAGAGGATTCAAAGATGTTTCTCTTTTTGAAATAGGTCCAATTTTTAAGGACAATAAACCTGGTGAACAACTAACAGTAATCGGAGCTATAAAATCAGGAAAGACATCAAGACTAAATTGGAATGAAGAAAGTAGATCAGTTGATGTGTTTGATGTAAAAAAAGATACAATTCAGACTTTAGTCGAAGCTGGATATAATAGACAAAATTTATTTATAAGAGAAAAATCACCTTCTTATTATCATCCAGGTAAATCTGGCTC
>CABXYF010000039.1 GCA_902516435.1 uncultured Pelagibacteraceae bacterium
TAAAACCAATTGGCTTTTTTAATCTTGTAAGTTCAATGAATAAGCTTAAATGGTTCATAATTTACTTGTAAATAACAAAGGCTAGTTTCATAATCAAATTGATTCGTATGAATATAGATTATACCGTTACAGCATTAATGTTTCCTGCAATACCTTTGTTAATGGGTGTTTACAGCAATAGGTTTCATACATTGAGCGCTCTGATAAGAAAAATTCATGATGCCCATGTTTTTGAAAAACACACACCACCTGAATGGAAAGCGCAGTTTATTAATCTTAATAAAAGGATAAGCCTTTTAAAATTTTCAATGGTATTTGCTGCCTTTGGCTTTTTATTTAATATGCTTACGGTATTTGGTTTATATTTAAGCGAGATTTTCATTGCTAGGATTATTTTTGGATCATGTTGTTTATCAATGATTATATCTATTATTTTTTTTATTATTGAAATTCAAGTCTCCACTAATGCTCTAAAACTTCATATGTCTGATATGGATATTTATGAATAAAATATCTGATTAAGGAATTATAACTGCTGGACCTGTAAGTAATCTGCCCTCTAAATCTTGGTGTGCTTGTTTAACTTCGTCAAGAGAGTATTTTTTTGAAATCTCTATTTTAAATTTACCAGACAAAAAAGCATTAAAAACTTTTTCTGCGGACTCTAACAGTTCTTCTCTTTCTATAGTGTAATGAGCAATGGAAGGACGAGTAAAAAACAAACCTTTAGCATTAATATGTTTTTTTACATCAATAGTATCCACATAACCTGAAGCATTTCCAAAAGCTACCATCATACCTCTAATTTTTAGTACTTCTATCGATCCTTCAAAGGTTTTTAAACCCACACCATCATAAACAACATCAATTCCATTTTTGCCAACAATTTTTTCTACTTCTTCGACAAAGTTTTTCTCAGTGTAATTAATTACATGATGGCAACCATTTTTTTTTGCAATTTCTTCTTTCTCTTTTGTGCCAACTGTACCTATAATTTCTGCACCAATAGAATTAGCCCATGGACATAAAATTTGTCCAAGTGCTCCTGCTGCAGCGTGATAAAGAACTTTGTCTCCTTTTTTTAAATGATAGGCTCTATGTAATAAATATTCAGCCGTAATACCTTTTAAAGTAATGCAGGAAGCAACCTCATTAGAAACCCCATCTGGAACTGGAACAAGTTTATTTTCAGGCATAATATGTTTTTCTGAATAAGCGCCAATGGGCATAGATGCGTGAGAAACTCTATCTCCAATTTTAAATAAAGTAACTTCAGGACCAACTTGTTCAATTACACCACATGCTTCAAGACCAATTCCACTTGGCAGCGGAATAGGGTAGAGTCCTGTTCGGTGATAAGTATCTATATAATTTATTCCAATAGATAAATTTTTAATTAAAACTTCATTAGATTTAGGTGTGCCAATTTCAATGTCCTCAACTTTCAATACATTGGGACTTCCAAATTTGTCTATTTTTATAGCTTTCATAATTTATTTTACAAATGTACCATTATGATAATCTTGGACAGCTTGCAAGATTTCTGCTTTGGTATTCATCACGAAAGGGCCACCCCTAGCTATCTCCTCATTTATAGGCTTTCCAGAAATCATTAAGAACTTAGCATTTGATTTAGCTTTCACTATTAAATCCTCACCTCGAGTTAATAAAATTAAAGTACTATCTTTAACACTGTCGTGTTTACTACTCCCAATTTCGATTTCACCATTAATCAGATAAATAAACGTGTTGTGGGTTACGGGTATTTTAAAGTTAAACAATTTATCTTTGTTCAATTCAACATCAAAATAGATTGGCTCAACATTATGACCTTTAACAGGGCCTTCAGCGTTTTCAAATTTTCCTGCTATAATTTTAACCTGTTTATCTTTATCTTTATGAATACTCATTTTATCTGAATCTATATAAATATATTCGGGTTTACTCATTTTTGATTTAGCAGGCATGTTGACCCATAATTGAAATCCGTGAAGTTTACCCTCCTTCATAGCTGGCATTTCAGAATGAATTATTCCACTTCCGGTTTTCATCCATTGAACATCTCCTGCAGTCATTCTTCCTTCACCCCCAGTGCTATCTTTATGTTCAAAATCTCCAGCTAACATATAGGTTACTGTTTCAATTCCTCGATGTGGGTGGGGTGGAAAACCTGCGATGTAATCCTCTTTATTCTCTGATCCAAACTCATCTAACATTAAAAATGGATCAAAGTAATTTGGTTCTACACCAATACTTCTTTTTAATTTAACTCCAGCACCATCAGATGCAGGGATAGGGTCAATAATTTTACTAACTTCTATGTTTTTCATAATAGTCGATGTAATAAATTTTTATAGTATGTCAAGTAAATCACGAAGGGTTTTAATTTGATGTTTTGGTACAAAATCTAGATTGTCAAAAATATTGTTATTTCTATTTACCCAAATAGAATTATACCCGTAATTTCCTCCACCTGATACATCCCAAGTGTTTGCACTTAGAAAGACAACCTCATTTTTTTGAATTTTATACTTTTTTATTGGCAAATCATAAACTCTAGAGTCAGGTTTATAAATTCCAACTTGTTCTATTGAAAAGAGATCATCAAATAAATTTTCAAAATTATTACTTTTCACCAAACCATCTAGAAGAGAAGGTGTTCCATTTGAAAGGATGGCTAGTTTAAAATTTTTTCCTTTAAGTTTTTTTAAAACTTTTTGTACCTCATCGTATGGTGAAAGAGCTTTATATAGATCCATTAGA
>CABXYF010000040.1 GCA_902516435.1 uncultured Pelagibacteraceae bacterium
AAATTCTTTAAATTTCTTTGCAAAATTTACTCCATCTGTTAAGCATTTTTGGAAATGACTATTAAAAACTTCGGATTTGGCACACAAATTAGAAAATCTCCTTATTTTGAATCAACAGTAAAATGGGGTGCAACTGGTTTTTCGGTCTATAATCATATGTATATTCCTAGAGATTTTGGTGATCCTGAGCAAAATTTTTGGAACTTAATAGAAAAATCTATACTTTGTGATGTTGCAGTCGAAAGACAAGTGGAAATCACTGGACCAGATGCTTATAAATTCACACAATTACTAACTCCTAGAGATCTTTCAAATATTTCGATTGGTCAATGCAAATATGTATTGATCACTAATAATGAAGGTGGAGTATTAAATGATCCTGTTTTGTTAAGATTAGCTGAAAATCATTTTTGGCTTTCCCTTGCAGATAGTGATGTATTGTTGTGGGCTCAAGGTGTTGCTGTAAATTCAGGTTTAAATGTCAATATATCAGAACCTGATGTTTCACCATTACAGCTACAAGGACCTACATCTAAACAAATAATGGTAAAGCTATTTGGAGAAACAATTAAAGATTTAAAATATTATTGGTTTAAAGAATGCGATTTAGATGGAATACCTTTAGTGGTTTCAAGAACAGGTTGGTCAAGTGAATTTGGTTATGAATTATTTTTAAGAGATGGGTCAAAAGGTAATGATTTGTATGAAAAAATAATGATAGCTGGAAAAGAATTTGGTATTAAGCCTGGACATACATCTTCAATAAGAAGAATAGAAGGTGGAATGCTTTCTTATCATGCTGATGCAGATATCAATACAAATCCATTCGAATTAGGTTTTGATCGTTTAGTATCATTAGATAATGATATTGAATTTATTGGTAAAACTGCTTTAAAAAAAATCAGAGCTGAAGGAATTAAAAGAAAACAAGTTGGATTAGAGATTATATGTAAGCCATTGTCAGGCCCAAATACAACGTTTTGGTCTATTAAAAAAGATAATGATATAATTGGCAAAGTAACTTCCGCTGTATATTCTCCAAGATTAAAAAAAAATATTGCACTTGCAATGGTAAATATTGAAAACTCAGAAATTGGAAACAACCTAGAAGTTGAGACAAACAATGGTAAATTTAAAGCTATAGTTGTAGAAAAACCGTTTTATGATCCAAAAAAGAAAATTGCAAGTAATTAAGATTTAATCTTATATCCTTTTTTAAGTAATACTGAAACAGCAGTTACACAAATTATTAGAAATACCACCATTGATGTAATGCTGATCCAAATATTAAAATCCGAGACTCCATAAAATGCAAATCTTAAACCATTAATTAAATATACTACTGGATTAAAATAAGTAACTGTCTGCCAGATTTCAGGCAGCATATCTAATGAATATAAACTACCACCTAAAAAAACCATGGGTGTAATTACAAGTGTTGGCACAATCGACATCTGTTCAAAATTAGTACTCATTAAACCAATTAAAAAGCCAAATAAAGCAAAAGTAAAAGCAACAAGCACTAACAAAAAAATCATTAGGAATGGGTACATAACTGAAACCTCTACAAAAAAAGTTGAGGTTATAAAAATTACAACCCCTACTATTAGAGTTTTAGTTGCGCCCGCTCCTACAAATGCTAACACTATTTCAAATGTAGAAATTGGAGCTGCAAGAATTTCATACATCGTACCATTAAATTTTGGAAAAAATATTCCAAATGAAGTGTTACTTATAGATTGTGTCAACAATGTTAACATTAATAAGCCTGGAACGATAAAAGATCCATAGCTGATACCATCAATTTTTTCTACATATCCACCTATTACTGATCCAAAAACAATAAAGTATAAAGAGGTTGAAAGTACTGGTGAAAAAAGTGATTGCATTAATGTTCTTTTGAAACGGTCCATCTCATGAAAATACATTGCCCTAAATGCATAATAATTAAATTTCATTATTCTCCTTAACTAATGTAACAAAAATTTTCTCTAGTGTGGTTTGTTCAGTTTTTAAATCTTGAAGTTTTAAACCTGCTTCTTTCAAATCTTTAAGTAAGTTAGTTATGCCTGTACTTTCTGAATTAACATTATAAGTATAATTTATAGACTGTTTATCAATTCCTATTTCTAAATTATACTTGCTTAAAGTTAAAGGAATTTGGCTTAACTCATTTTGAAGATTTATTGTTAACTTTTTGTGACCCATTTTTTTTAATAGTTCTTTTGTTTCATCAATGACAATTATTTCTCCCTGATTAATTACTGCCACTCTTTCTGCTATTACCTCTGCTTCTTCAATATAGTGAGTTGTTAGAATAATGGTAACTCCAGTCTTTCTCAAATCTTCAACTACCTTCCACATGTCTCTTCTAAGCTCAACATCAACACCTGCGGTTGGTTCATCTAAAAATAATATTGAAGGCTCATGAGATAATGCTTTAGCTATTAAGACTCTTCGTTTCATACCACCAGATAATTGTCTTAATCTTAAATCTTTTTTATCCCACATGCTCAGATCTTTTAAAATTTTTTCAATATGTTTTGGATTAGGTTTTTTTCCATTTAACCCTCTTGAATATGAAACGTTATTAAAAACAGTTTCAAATAGTTCGAGTGTTAACTCTTGAGGAACCAAACCTATTCTTGAACGAGTCTCTCTATAATCATCAATGATATCAAAATCATCAACAGTAACCTTT
>CABXYF010000042.1 GCA_902516435.1 uncultured Pelagibacteraceae bacterium
TTCAATGGCAAAATTAATCTCTTCACTAGTTTTACCTACTCCAGAAAATACAATTTTACTTGGATTGACCCCTGCTTTTAAAGCCATCATTAGCTCTCCCTTTGAGACAACATCAGCACCTAATCCAAATTTTTTAATTTCTCTAATCAAATTTACATTAGTATTAGACTTAACGGAAAAGCAGATTAATGGAGAAAAAGATTTAAAATTTTCTTTAAAATCATTTATATTTTTTTTTAATTTTGAGTAAGAATAGCAATAAGCTGGAGTTCCAAATTTATTAGAAATATTTTGAACACTTACCCCCTCAATAAAAAGTTTTTTTTTATTATATTTCATCAATTTTTAAATATTGGTGCACATTTCTCATCATCTGTATTCGAATATTTTGGGCATCCTTTTTTCCCACACGATACTAACAAGATTGAAAATAAGATTACTATAGTTAATTTTTTAATCATATTTCTTTTTTATATTTCAATATCATCTTTTTAATATTATCAAAAGATGTTCCCCCAAATGATTTTTTTGAATCTATAGAATTGTTTAAATCAAATACTTTTAAAACATCTTTATTAAGTTTGGGTTCAACTTTTTTAAGCTCTTCTAAAGTTAGTTCATTTAAATTTTTTTTTCTTTTTTCTGCTAAATTCACTATAGCCGAAGTTTTTTGATAAGCATTTCTAAACGACATTGAGTGATTTTTTACAAGATAGTCTGCTAAGTCAGTTGCAGTGATATACCCAGTATTTGCAAGTTCGAACATTTTTTTTTTATTTGGGCTGCAATTTTTTAATATTTCGTCAAAAATTTTCAAACAATTTATAAGTGTATCGTTTGAATCAAACACAATTTTCTTATCGTCCTGAAGATCTTTAAAATAAGACAACGGTAATCCTTTTAAGATAGTTAACATAGAAAACAAGTTCCCATAAGAATTTCCAGATTTTCCTCTCAGATACTCTAAAAGATCAGGATTCTTTTTTTGAGGCATAATTGAAGAACCAGTTACAACTTTATCAGATAAATTAATTAAATTAAATGCATCTGAATTCCAAATAATTAAATCTTCTGCAATTCTTGATATATGCATAGAGCAGACTGAAACACTGTAAAGAAAATCAAGCACAAAGTCTCTGTCTGAAACTGTATCAATAGAATTATTTGTAGGTTTTTTAAAACCAAGTTTCTTGGTTGTGTAATCTCTATCTATATTAAATGATGTACCAGATAAAGCAGCAACACCAAGAGGATTCTCATTTAAACTTTCTAGATTATTATAAAATCTTTTTTTATCACGATTGAAAATTTCAACATAAGATAATAAATAATGTGCGAATGAAATTGCCTGAGCATTTTTTAAATGAGTAAAACCAGGCATTATAGTGTGAATATTTTTTTCAGCGAGTTTGATAGAACTCTTAATGATTTTATCAAGATTTTTATTTATTTCTTTTGTTGCAGATTTTAACCATAACTTAAAATCAGTGATCACCTGGTCATTTCTTGATCTAGCTGTATGGACATAACCAGCCTCTTCGCCAATAATTTGAAAAAGTCTTTTTTCAATGTTCATGTGGATGTCTTCATATTTTTCATTGAACTCAAATTTTTTACTGGAAATCTCTCTTTCTATTTTATTTAGACCATAAATAATTTTATTTTTAATTTTAAATGAGATTATTTTTTGTTTAAATAGCATTTCAATATGAGCAACTGATCCTTTGATATCTTCCTTGTAGAGTTTCTTATCAACATCTAAAGAATTACCAACTTTTTGAAATAAACTAGATGATTTTTTTTTAATACGTGTGTTCCATATTGCCTGGTTGTTTTTATTTTTTGTCATGATATTTAATTATACCTATTTAACATGAGAATTTTAATATTATTTACTTTTTTAATAACAAATACTCTTGCAAATGAATTGCCAGATCTAAAAAATCTTGTAGTTCATAAAATCCCAATAACATACGATAATGTTATTTTTTTAGATGATGAAAATAAAGAAATTAATATTCAAAATCTCGAAAGTCGGTTGTCGGTGCTCAATTTTTGGGCAACTTGGTGTGAACCATGCAAAGAGGAGATGCCATCCTTAAATAGGCTTCAAGTAAATAAAAAAATAAAGAATTTAAAAATATATCCAATCAATATAAGTAAAGAAAGTTTAACTAAAGTTAACAGTTTTTTTGCTGAGTTAGGTATAGACAATCTAGAGCCTTATTTTGATAATCCATCAACTTTAGCAAAAACTTTTTCCTTAAGAGGAATTCCAACAAGTATACTTTTAAATTCTGAAGGAGAGGAGTTTGCAAGAATTATTGGTTCAATAAATTTTGATAATGAAAATTTTATTAATTGGCTAAAAAATTTAAATTAATTTTTAAAGAAATAAGCAAAAGCTACCAAAGCAATGATAGCTATAAATTGCAAAATGACTCTCATTTGCATTAACTTATTTGAATATTTCTTACTTGTTTCTCCACCCTTGAAAAGAGTTCCTATACCTAAAATTAAAACAACACCCACAGCAATTAAAAGTGCAATAGATAAAACTT
>CABXYF010000043.1 GCA_902516435.1 uncultured Pelagibacteraceae bacterium
ACATAATTTTCCTTTCTATAAACTAAACCTTTATCATAAAGCTCTAGAAAAAATTCTTGTTGGTGTTTATAGTATTCAGGTGTACATGTGGATATTTCCTTGTCCCAATCAATTGATAATCCTAATTTTTTAAGTTGTGATTTCATTATTGAAATATTTTTTTCGGTCCATGATTTTGGATCTAAATTATTTTCTCTTGCAGCATTTTCAGCTGGCATACCAAATGAATCCCATCCCATAGGATGTAGAACGTTATAATCTTGAAGAATTTTAAATCGAGCTAATACATCACCAATAGTATAATTTCTAACATGTCCCATATGTATTTTTCCAGATGGGTAAGGAAACATTTCAAGACAATAAAATTTTTTTTTATTTTTGTCTATTTTGGCTAAGAAAGTTTTTTTATTATCCCATTCCTCTTGCCATTTCTTTTCAATTGTTTTGAAGTTGTATCGTTCCACAAAAATAATTTTAGTATTTATTTTTCTGAGCTTGTAGTTTTATAAGGTTTAAAGTTTTTATCTTTTTTTTGCGTTTCATAAATTTTTGCCTCTTGCAAAATTTTTCTTTGAAGTTCCTTATTTAACTCTCCAACACTTTCATTGATCACACATCTATTATTTTCATCACATATTTTCTTAAAAATTTGTATATTCAAAGCATCACTTCTAATTTCATTGGAAAGAAATCTTATAGAGATTTTAATACTCTCATTTGAACTCAAGCTGCTAGAGTACCAATCTGTAACAATAATACCTCCACTGTAATTTACAGAAACAAGAGGCATGAAATCAATAGCGTCTAAAGACGCTCTCCACAACTCATTTGAGCTTGCAAACTCAAAATTTGTAGAACGCCCTTTATTAACTGCATCCATTAATCTAAATCCTCTTCCTTCTTCCATGTTTTTCTTGACTCTTAATTCGGGGTTAGGTGGGGATTTTCTTGCATCACCTCTATTTGCACATGAATTTAACAAAAAAGGCAAAATGCATACAAAAATCAATAATTTTAAGCTTTTTTTTGAAAACATAGTCAATAATAAGTCTTAATATTTATAATACATATATTTCAAAAATATCAAAAAAAACATTAAATAAAGGGATTTATTTAGGTGTTGCATAAATGTAACACTAAACGATTAATTTTTTTAAAAAACTCATAATTTTAATAAATTATTATGAATCTATTATAACCGCTTTGTTTATTATTAATAATAACAAATAAATATAAGGAGTAATTAATATGAACATTAAAAAAATAGGACTAACTGCATTAGCAGGAGCTCTAGTATCTGTTTCAGCAAATGCTGCAGAACTAACCGCTTCTGGTAGTGCTTCAATTAATTTTACTGGTAACGAAGCTGTTAATACTGGTAATGGTTGGACAATGAATGACCAAGTAACATTTACTGCGTCAGCAGAAATGGACAATGGTTATACTGTATCAACTTCAATGAGAATCGACGCAAGTGATAACGCTGCTGGTGGAGTTTCATTCGATGCAAGAAGCATGACTATCGATATGGGTGACACTGGTACTTTAACTTTTGCTGGATCTGACGGAAGTGGTGTTGCACATCCAATGGATGATACATCTCCTACAGCTAAAGAAGAGTCATGGGACGTAGTTCCTGGTGTTACAGCTCACAGAGTTGGACCAGAAGGACCAAATATGTTTACATACAGTAACTCTAGCTTAATGGATGGCGTAACAGTTTCTGCTGGTTACCTTCCATCAGGTGGAGCAGCTGACATAGAAAGTTCAACTGACTTTGCAATTTCATACACAGGTGTTGAAGGTTTAACTATCGGTGCTGCTACTTCAGAAAATAATTCTGCAGCAGCTTCAATCGATGGTACTGCTTTGAATGTTACGTATGCAATGGATGCATTTACTATTGGTTACTCAACTTCAGAAGCTGATTCAGAAACAGCAAGTTCAGATACTGAATTGACTGCATATGGTATTTCTTATGCTGCAAGTGATGACTTATCTGTTTCTCTAAACATGTCAGAGGTAAGCCATGAAAACACTGCTTTAGTTGATCAAGAAGCAATAGGTATTAGTTTCTCATACACAATGGGATCTATGACATTCTCTGGTACTCATAACACTATAGATAATGTTGGTGGTACAGCTGCTACTGACAGATCTGGTTATGAACTAGGTTTAGCATTTGCATTCTAATTAATTTAGATACAAATTATATAAAAGGGCCCCTTTTAGGGGCCTTTTTTTTGCTCAAAATATGAGATACCAGCAAAACCTGCACAATTTGTTAAATTAAGATATTTTAAATTAGTTTTATTCAATCCACCCAGAGCAATTATTTTCTTATCTGTAAGTTTTGACATCAATTTAAATCTATTAAGCCCTAGATAATTTTTATTTTTCTTAAATATTGAGGAAACTATTATCATTTCACAACCTTGGTTTTCTTTTGTTTTAATTTCTTCTAGACTGTGCGCAGATCCAATTATTAAAAAATTTCTTTTCTTTGAGTAAGATAAATGCCTTATATTTTTATTGAAAGATGGAATATAAGCGCCAT
>CABXYF010000044.1 GCA_902516435.1 uncultured Pelagibacteraceae bacterium
ATTATTTGGTTGTAGTTTGTTACTTTTTTGAAAAAAAAAAATACTTTTATCTAAAATATTTAAATCATAATAGATTCTACCCATATGGAAATTAGCCTTAAAATCATTAGAGTTATTCTCTAATAATTTAGAAAATATTAAAAAAGCTTTTTTATATTTCTTTTGTTGTATTAGTATCTTGCCTATTTCGTGTTTCATTTATTTATAAATATATCAAAATTTAACATTTTTTTATTTTTTGCTAATCTTAAAAACTTTATTATCTCCAAAATTATTTTTAAATATACTTTATTGTAAATTTAAATTTTCTTAATACTTGCATTTCTAAAAACCTCTACCTATAATGTTTTTTTAACAAGCGGGCATAGCTCAGTGGTAGAGCGTCTCGTTGCCAACGAGAAGGTCGAGGGTTCGACCCCCTTTGCCCGCTCCATTAATTGAGTATTTATCATGATTATTTGGATAGCATCTTATCCTAAAAGTGGAAACACATATTTGAGGTCATTCCTTGCAAGTTATTATTATTCAGACGACGGAAAATTTAATTTTGACTATCTTTTAAATATAAAACAGTTTCCAAATTTAAAGTTTTCTAAATTTCAAGCACGCACCCAAGAGGAAGCTAGTCAAAATTGGATATTTAATCAAAATGAGTTTTTTAAAAAAGAGAATTTTAACTTAATAAAGACACATAATTGTCTTTATCCTTTTAAGGGACAACAGTTTACTTCAAGCAACTTATCCTTAGGCGCTATTTACATAGTTAGAGACCCAAGAAATGTTATAACCTCGCTGACACATCATTATTCATTAAATTATGAACAAGCTTTACATCATTTGACTAATGAAGAGTCTTCTCTATTAGAAACTACAGTTGACGATGACCATAGTAATTTTACTTATTTAAATTCTTGGGCTAATCATTATAAATCTTGGAAAAATAATTCAATATTTGAAACTTTATTTGTTAAATTTGAAGATTTTCAAAATAATCAAGAAGAAACTTTTAGAAAAATTATCTTATTTATAAAAAAATTAATGAAAGATAGTAGCGACATTAATGAACAAAAATTTTTGAATTCAATTAAAACTACAAACTTTAATAATTTAAAAAATAAAGAATTAAACGAAGGTTTTGAAGAAGCCGTGTATTCAAAAAAAACTGGTAAAAAAATCAATTTTTTTAATTTAGGATTTAATAATCGCTGGCAGAAACTTTTACCATCTGATATAAAAACTAGAATTAATAATAAATTAAATAAAGAACTAAAAGAACTAGGTTATTTAAATGAGTGAAGATTTATTAAGTAAAAAATGTGCGCCGTGTGAAGGTGGTGTAATCCCGTTTGATATTTCAGAAATCCACAAATTTCAGAAAAAAGTAGATGGTTGGGATATATCTGAGGGGGATGAAAAAATATTTTTTTTATGCAAAAAATTTAAGTTTGAAAATTTTTTAAAAAGCCAAGAATTTGTAAATGAAGTAGGAAAAGTATCAGAGGATGAAGGTCATCACCCTGAAATATCATTTGGATGGGGATATGCAGAAATTAGGATTACTACTCATGCAATTAAGGGACTATCAGAAAATGATTTTATTCT
This sequence comes from uncultured Pelagibacteraceae bacterium, assembly GCA_902516435.1. Classification (GTDB taxonomy): domain Bacteria; phylum Pseudomonadota; class Alphaproteobacteria; order Pelagibacterales; family Pelagibacteraceae; genus Pelagibacter. The sequence continues at coordinate 1,603 of CABXYF010000044.1, forward strand.
TGCAGCAAAAATCGATAAAATTAATGCCTAAAGTGTCTAGTTTTAGAGAAAATTAAAGCTGTATTTGTTTGATTTGCAAAATTAATAATTTCCTTATCCCTCATTGATCCATATGGCTGAATGACAGCTTGTACACCAGACTGTACTAATTTTTCAATACCGTCAACAAATGGAAAAAATGCATCTGAAGCTGCAACCAAATTTTCATTTAATTTGTTAAATTTTTTCATTTTGTTTATCGCTAATTTACAACTATCCAAACGACTTGGCTGTCCAGAGCCAATACCAGCCGTTGTTTCATTTGCAGCAAGAACTATTGCATTAGATTTAACATATCGGCAAATATTAAATGCAAAAATTAAATTCTTCATTTCTTTTGCACTTGGTTTTCGTTTTGACACAATTCTAAAATCTTTAGCAGTAAATTTTTTTTGGTCTTCCGATTGTATTAATATTTCATTACCTATTGATACATGTTTTAAACTGTCAGTGGTCATGTAATTTGAGGCATCTATTAATCTTAAATTTTTTTTTCTCTTTAGTATCTTCAAAGCGTTAGTGTCAAATTTATTGGCAATAATTACTTCAAGAAATAGCCTACTTAACTCATGAGCTAAAAGTTTAGTTATTTTAAAATTACAAGAAACTATACCTCCAAAAGCACTGACCGGGTCACATTCCAATGCAGATTTATAGCTCTCAAGATGGTTTTTTTTAATTGAAACACCACAAGGATTTGCATGTTTTACAATTACTGTTCCTGTATCTTTAGGTAGAGATTTTGAAATTGTTAGAGCTGCAAAAATATCATTATAATTATTGTAACTTAGCTGTT
>CABXYF010000045.1 GCA_902516435.1 uncultured Pelagibacteraceae bacterium
TTTCTTTTAAAGTATCTAAAACTTTGTTCGTTTTAATACCTTCGTACTTTATATTTTCGATAATAGGGTTTTCCTCTACATCAATTAACAAAATATTTTCATTAAACTTAATACTCACATCGTTAAAAAAATTAGTTTTATATAAGTTTTTTAAAATATTATTCAAACTACTTTCGTTTAAATCGTCATTTAATGATACCTCAGAAAATAATATAATTGTTTTTTCGGAAATACGCTCATTACCTGTGACTTTTATTTTATTAACAATATCACTCAAGGATTGATTAGAAGTGAAGAATATAAAGGTAAAAATAATTAATATAAGTTTCATGAAACCTTTATGCATGACCAGATTTATACATATTTTCCAATACTTTTAAACGAACATATTTATTTAAATTAATTATATCTTTTATATTACTTGGATAAATCTTTTTGTATTTTACAAATGCTTTACTTTTAATTATTTGAAGTAATTTTTTTTCTATATCAATAAATCTTATTCTTTTTTTTAAAAAAAGCTCAACTAAAATATCATTAGTAGAAACAATAACAGTATCAAATAGGGTATGTTCCTTAGGTAGGATTTTTAATAATTTTGTAATAGGATATCTTTTTTTGTCTACTTTACTGAGATTTAAATTATTTAATAACTTAATATTTAATTTATCAGATGTAATAGTTCTTTCTGTGTTCGAATAAATCGTATTAAAAATTGGAATTTGCATAGTTGTATCATGAGCTATAATTTTAATTAATCCGTTGTTAAATTTTAATATCGCATGAACATATGATTTAGGGTGTACAAGGATATCAATTTTTTTGTAAGGTATATCAAAAATATTTTTTGCCTCAATAACTTCATAAATTTTATTAATCATTGTAGCTGAATCTACTGATATTTTTTTACCCATCTTCCAATTAGGATGTTTTAATGCATTTTTAATATTTACATTTTTAAAATTTTTTAAAGGCAGCTTATAAAAAGGGCCTCCAGATGCTGTTAAATATATTTTTTCAATATTATTTTTATTATTACCCTTAATACCATACCATAATGAAAAGTGTTCAGAGTCTACTGGAATGAATTCTGTTTTATTTTTTTTAAGTTCTTTGTTAATGATTGTCCAACCACAAATTATTGACTCTTTGTTTGCAATTGCAATTTTTTTTGTGAATTTAATAATTTTTACAGTAGGATACAAGCCGTCAATACCTGTAATTGAACTCATGGTATAATCGATCTTATTTTGAAATATTTTATTTAATTTTTCGTAACTATTATATACGTTTATTTTTAGTTTTTTTGTTTTTTCTTTTAAAATTTTAAAACTATGATGGTCTGTAATGATTAAATTTTTAGCATTAAATATTTTTGCTTGATACAATAAAGTTTTGTAATCTTTATGTGCTGTTAAAAGACAAATATTAAAATTTTTTTTTTCAGAAGAAATAATTTTAAGAAGTGTCTTTCCAATAGATCCTGTTGATCCAATTATCGCAATATTTTTTTTTTTCATAAATTAAATATCCCTAAAGAAAAACAAATATATGAAAAAGGAAACGCAAATATCATACCATCAATTCTATCAAGTAATCCTCCATGTCCAGGTATTAATTTACCTGAGTTTTTTATTTTAGATAATCTTTTAAAATAAGAAATAGTGAAATCTCCAATTTGACTTACTAATGAAATGATTATTATTAATAAAATTAAATTTATAGATGTCATGTTTATATTGGAGAAAACACCTGAAAAATTTACAATTATTAAAATAATTAAAATGGAAAAAAAAAGACTACCTATCATGCCAGAATAAGTTTTCTTTGGACTAATTTTTGAAATTTTTGGTCCTTTAAATAATTTTCCAAAAATATAACCGCCAATATCTGTTAAAATGCAGATAAACAAAATAAAAACAAAATGTTTATTATCACCACCGTAACTTATCAATTTATAGGCTGTAAAAAAGGATAACGATAAAAAAATATATCCAAATATTTGATATTTTTTATTTTTACTTATTGAGTGCCATTCATAAAAAGAAATAATTAAACAAGCCAAAATAAATAAAATAAAAATAATTCCACCTTTAAATACAAAAAATATAACTAGTGGGATTAATAAAAATGAACTTAATATTCTTTTTATTAACTCTTGTTGCATTAAATATTTCCAAAATTTCTTTTAATATGCTGAAATTTCTTTATTATTTTATTAAAATCATTTTCATTAAAATCAGGCCATAATTTTTTTTCAAAAAAAATTTCAGAATACGCAATTTGCCATAAAAGGAAATTACTTAATCTTTTTGTGTCCCCTGTTCTAATTAGAATATCTGGATCAGGTGATTCATAAGTTAAAAGAAATTTACTCAAATTTTTTTC
>CABXYF010000046.1 GCA_902516435.1 uncultured Pelagibacteraceae bacterium
TGTGTATAATTTAGACTTAAGATTTATTGTTTTATCTTGTTCTTTAAACCATTCATAAGTTTTTTTAAGTCCACGATCAAAATTTACTTTTGGTTTCCATTTAGTAAGTTTTTTAATTTTTCTATTTTCTCCCAATAGCTGATCTACTTCTGATTTTTTAGGTCTTATTCTTCTTTTTGCAATTTTTAATTTTTTATTTGTTCCAGAAATTTTTATAATTTTTTTTGCTAGTATACCAATTTGAATTTCTTTACCGCTAGAAATATTAATAGTTTCACCGATGGTTTTTTTTGTCTCTAATATATCCAAAAACGCATTACATATATCAATTACATAATTGTAATCCCTGGTTGGTTTTGCATTTCCGATTTCAACATTATTAAAATTATTAAACGTTTGAGTTATAATGGTTGGAATAATAGCTCTTGATGATTGTCTGGGACCATAAGCATTAAATGGCCTAACAATTGTCACTGGTAAATTAAAAGATTTAAAATAAGATTCGCCTAAATGATCTGATGCTATTTTAGTTGCACTATATGGTGATTGTGCTTGTAGAGGATGATTTTCGTCTATTGGTGTATATTTTGCAGTTCCATAAACTTCAGATGTTGAGGTTAGTAATATTCTTTTTATTTTATTCGTTTTACAAGAATTCAATATATTCATTGTACCCTTTACGTTAGTTTCATAATAACTTTCTACAGCTACATAGGAATATGGAATACCAATGAGAGCAGCCAGATGAATTACGGCATAATGCCCTCTAATTAATTTATTCATCATATCTGCATTGGTTATATCACCACTAATAATTTTTAAATTTTTGTTATTATAATTTTCTAACCAACCCCAATTATTTTTTGAATTATATTTTACTAAAGCTGTAATTTGATACTTTCTTTTAATTGCTTCATCAACAAGATGACTCCCAATAAATCCTCCGGCTCCTGTTATCAAAATTTTTTTCATTTTAATTATTTAATGTATGAGTCTGTTTTTTTTGAGAAAGCAATTTACCTTGATTAATAAAAAAATTCAAATTAGGTTTTTGTTTCATCATTTTTTTTACACTATTGTATGATCTTATCCCAAGTTTTTTTGGATCTTTTCTATAATATTCAATTCTTTTTACTCTATGAGTTAAAGAATGAATGTTTTCCCTTATATACAAAAAAGTTTTACCAATTTGGATCTCTTTTTTACCAACTAAAAATTGCTTAAGATCTTTAGACAATAAATACTTCCTATATTGTATTAAGTTTAATGGTTTAATATATATATGTTTTGATATTTTTCTAATTGGACTACGTTGAATTACTATTGGTTTTTTTCCTAGACATATTGACTCTACATGGGCGGTGCCATGAAATGTAATAATTTTTTTGGCCGAAGAAATTAAACGAAGATTAGAATACTCATCCTTAATCAATACGATATTTTTTGGTTTTTTTTTATAAATTTTTTTGAGTAAATAATTAAAAACTTTTACTTGATCCTCGCCCCATTTTTTTGCAATAGGATGTATCTTGAAGTACCATAATTCATCGGAGTCTTTAATTATCTCTAAAGTTTTATTTATCCAGTGAAAATAATCTGCCAGAATTCTTTTTCTGTCAATTACATTAAAGGGAGAGTCTTTAAAGACATGTAATAAAACTAAATTAAAATTACCCTCTACATTTAATTTTCGATTTTTGTTAGTTGAGTAATTTGCTGTTTGATAGTTCCCTTTACCTTTTAACCTTTTTCTCCAATATGCATTTATAAATTTTGGTTTTTTAAAAAATTTATTAAATAATTCCAATTTTACATCCGACCAGGAAACATCCTTCTTTATTTTTTGTTTATAAATTCCTGTGATCGCTTGACAAAAAGTGTCAATTTTTTCTTCACGAAAAGAAGCCAGCATAAATCTTTCATAGTAGACTGAATGAGACAGAAATGCTGCTGAAACATTCATTGCTGACAGTTTCTTGACCAGGCTAAATTTATAAACACCATATGTTATAATTTTAAATTTTTGGAAAAAATTTATATCTTTATTATCTTTTTTTGAGATATTTATTTGATCCCAAGATCCATGTAAAAGTTGAGAGAATGTCCAATCTAATTTGTGTGATA